>JAYTTZ010000087.1:0-33531 GCA_043744805.1 Gammaproteobacteria bacterium | reverse complement strand
AGTGCAGCACATGGCTGGCGGCGGTGAGATTGAGCCCGGTGCCGCCGGCCTTCAGCGAGAGCACGAAGAACGGTGGGCCGTCATCGCGCTGGAACGCGTCGACCAACGCGGGCCGCTGCTTGACCGGTGTCGAGCCGTCGAGGGTGAGACCGGGCCGGCCGAACAGCTCGCGCAAATGCGCGGCGAGTGGCCCGGTCATTTCGCGGTACTGCGTGAAGACCAGCACTTTCTCCTGACGGGAGGCGATTTCCTCACATAGCTCGCCGAGTCGTTGGAACTTGCCGCTGTCGCCGGCGGCGAATTCGTCATCGCCCAGCCAGTGGCTGGGGTGATTACAAATCTGCTTGAAGCGGGTCAGAAACGCGAGCACGAGGCCGCGCCGCGCGATGCCCTCGTGCTGGGTGCTGAGCTGGTCCGCCAATTCGTGCACACTCTTCTCGTAGAGCGCGGCCTGGCGCCGACTGAGTGAGCACCAGGCCGTCAACTCGGTCTTGTCCGGCAAGTCGGCGATGACCTTGCGGTCGGTTTTCAGGCGGCGCAGCAGATAGGGCCGCACGAGTTGGCGCAGCGGCGCAAAATTCGGCGGGTCGGCAGCCTGTAGGGTCTTCACGTAGCGGGTGAACTCAGCTGCTGTACCGAGCAGGCCGGGATTCAGGAAGTCGTATAAGGACCATAGATCGCCCAAGCGATTCTCGACCGGCGTACCGCTGAGCGCGATGCGCGCCCGCGCGCGCAGGCCTTTGATGGCGCGGGTCTGGCGCGCGCCGGGATTCTTGATCGCCTGCGCTTCGTCGAGCACCAGGAGTCGCCATTCGCGCGCGGCCAACCACGGCAGCCGCATGGCCTGGCCGTAGGTCGTCAAGATCACGTCCTGGTCGGCGAGAAAGGCCTCGGCGGTCGCCGCGGCGCGCCACAGGCCGCCGGGATTTTCGGCGGGATGCGCGAAAGCGGCGCGCAAGGTTGGCGCAAAGCGTGCGAGTTCGTTTTTCCAATTAGCGAGCAGCGAGGCGGGGGCGATCAGTAAGCTCGGGCCAGGCTTGTCGCCAGTGCTGGTCAGTGCTTTGCGGCGTCGCCCGGACGCGGCCGGCTCGCCATCGCCAGACCCGCTGCCATGCTTCAATTGCAGCAACAGAGCAATGACTTGAATGGTCTTACCGAGACCCATGTCATCGGCCAGGCAGGCGCCGAGTCTGAGGCTTTGCAACAGCCACAGCCATTTCACGCCAGTCGCCTGATAGGGCCGCAGAGTGGCGGCGAGATGGCTGTTCGCGTCGACGGCCGCGAGCGTGTCAGGCGTGCGTAGCGCCTCCAGGGTCTCGCGCAGCCAGCCGTCAGCAGCGACCTCGCTCCAATCCGCGACCAAAGTCTCCGCTGCGCTGCTGCTTGCCAGTCGCACGCCGGCCAGCAGTCGCATGCCTTCGAGAAATGAAATGCCATCACCGGCGGCGTCCGCCTGTACTTGCCGCCAATGTTTCAGCACGCCGGCCAGCTTCTCGCTGTCGACCTCAACCCACTGGCCTCGCAGCGACACCAGACCATTCTCGGCGTTCATCAATGTCCGCCATTCCGCTGGCGTGAGGGCTGTGCCATCGAGCGTGGCGGCAACTGAGAAATTCAACAAGGTTTCAAGGCCGAGCCCCGCACCCTTGACGGCGCCACCAACACGTACGCTGACCTGCGGGCGCGCACCGCGACCGTTCTTCCACCAGTCCGGGATGCGCGTGATGATGCCGCTCTGTTCCAGCACCGGCACTTCACGCAGGAAGGCATGCGCTTCCGTCGGCGTCCAGGCTTGCGCCTGAAAGATCCGATGGCTGTCGAGCAGCGCGCGCATCCACACGCTGTGGGTGGCGGCCTGCTGCACCGGTTCCAGCAGCGAGCGCAATGCGGCCTGATTGTTCGCGCCGGCGTATTGCTCGAGGGCGCGCCCCAGCGGCAGATGGACGGGTTTGTCCTGCGCGGAAAGCCGATGCGTGTAGGTCGCCATGAAAGCGAAGGGGGTGGCTGGTGCACGCTTGTTCTCGGCCAGATGGAAGGTAACCTTGCCGAGTTGGTGGAGCGCCGGGTGAATGCCTTGCAACCATGACTTCAAGCCGCCGGCGCTGCTCGCCTCACGCCGCGCGAGCGCATCGAGCTCCTGCCACAACTGGGCGAAGACTTCTGGCGCGGCATACTCCGCACCCAGCATGGCCGGCACGCGCAACGCGAACGCGTTGCATAGTTCCAGTGGCGCAATGAGCGCTGCGATGGCCTCGCCATCGTTCAAGGCCGGTGTGTGCGCCAGCGCCGTCAAGTAGGCGTCGGCGAGGTCGCGCCAGAACAGCCAGCCGGCCGGCCAGGTTTGAGTTTCGCGTCGCCGTGTCGCCAGCGCGAGCAGGCCGTGCGCGGAGCTGGTAGCGAAAGCTTGATGGAGTGTTTCGTCTGCTGCTGCGGCGACGTCTTGGATAGCCCGCAGCAAGAGGCGGCCGTGGGGGGTAAGCAATATTTCGTGGGGTGCGCTCATGTCAGGTGCTATGGCTAGCGTGTGGTCGGTTCACGGCACTGGACCGGACGAGCCATCTCGTCCGCTCGGTCAGGTTCTCGATGCCAGCACTTCAATGACCTCGGCAACCACCTGGAATTCGCCTTCATGCGTGTCGGTCAAGACGATCGGATTGCATCAGTACCTTATGTCCTGGCTCAAAGGCCTTGGCGACTTTGTCTGCGCGGTACGGCGTCTCCAGCTCGTAACGCACATTACCTTTTGGCGTGAGCGCCAGGCGCTTTTCGGAGTTGGCCGGCCGGCTGAGATACCGACACCACCGTTCGAGCTTCTGGCGTTCATCCGCGCGCGCCGCCACGCCCGCGTGTTGCTCGATCGCGGAGGCGTCCATGGCGGCGCTGCGGTTCGCAAAGATGGCACAAAAGTAACAGGAATAGGCAGGTTGACCCCTGACAGGCCGGATCCCTTGGTGGCGATTGCCCACGGGATGGTTGACCATCGGCACCAGCCTGCGACTGACGGGCGCCGAATAAATCAAAGGGAGAGAAGACACATGACGACGGCAGCCAACAAGGCCCTGGTGAACACGTTCTGGACGGCGTTTTCCAGCGGCGACATGGACGCGGCGCTGGGCCTGCTGACCGATGATGCCACCTGGTGGGTGGGCGGCACGACGGCGCTGTCCGGTACCTACACCAAGCCTGAATTCGCCGCGCTCGTCGGCAACATTTCGCTGATGGCGCCGCAAGGCCTGCACGTCACGCCGACGTTACTGACGGCGGAAGGCGACCGCGTCTCGGTTGAAGCGACGTCCCATGCGGAGATCAACAACGGCCGCACCTATCGCAACACCTATCACTTCATGATGGTCGTGCGTGACGGCAAGTTCAGCGCAGTGCGCGAGTACCTCGACACCGAACACGTCACCGCCACCTTCGCACCCTGAGGGCCTCGCACAAGGCCGGGCTCAGTCGGGCTTCGCCTCGCGCCTGGCGATCTCGTGCACATGCCGCGCGAGTTCATCCGGTTTGGAGAAATACGCCGAGTGGCTGGCGGCGATTTGCCGGACTTCGTTGCAGGGCACCAGGGTCTGCATGTAGCGCTGCCAACCCGGGGTGACGGCGCGGTCTTCGGTGAGTTCGATGTAGGCCTTGTAGACCGAACCGAAAGCCTCGGCCGTGGTGCGGGTGGGCGCGAACGACGGCGCGAGCGGTTCCGGCGTGAGCAGCAGGTGGCAGAGTTCACGATCGTCCGCACTGCAGTCCGCATAGAGCGCTGCGTCGAAGGCTTCTTCGCGCAGCATGTCCCAGGAATTGTCTTCCGCCATGAACATGGCCGGGAAAATCAGCGAACCGGTGGTGTGTTCGACGATGTCGAACACCGTCTGGCCGTCCTTCAAGAGCACCGCCGCAAGGTAGACGGCGCTGTGGATCTTGCGGGGTCGCGCTTCCGCGAGTGCCGTCAGCACCAGGCCACCTCGGCTGTGGGCCAGGACCACCCAGGGTTCGTCGGAGGCATCGACGATGCGGGTGACGCAGTCCAGGTAGGTCTCCAGGGTGACCGCTGCGGGCGGCGTCCAGTCACGGCCGTGGCTCGGCAGGTCGGGCGCGTGCACCGTGTGGCCCAGCGCGCGCAGGCGTGTCGCGACCTTGTGCCAGCACCAGGCACCGTGCCAGGACCCATGGATCAAAAGAATGTTGCTCATTGGAAGGACTCCTGCTCGCGTGGTGGAAAACGAAGCGGGAGTCTAGCGGGCGCTCGCGCGAAGCGCGTCCCGGTTCTTGCGGCCGTATCCCGCATCGCGATGCAGGCCGACGGCAGGCAGCGCCATCGGCCTGCGACGAGCCGTCAGCCGGGCTTGCGTTCCGCCACCATGCGCAGCTTCACGCGCAGGTGGGCGTACTTCCACTCACCGTTGATCTTCACGTAGTCGTCGTCGTAGCGCAGCGCGAACCATTTCTCGTCACCGTTATCCGTGTTGGTCCACGGCCCCATGATGTACCAGCTGCCGGTGGCGCGATCGCCGTTCACCGTGATGATGGGGTTCATCATGTTGTGCTGGGAGAAGCTGAACATCTTCTGGAAGTTCACGAACAGCGCACGCACTTCGGCGTGGCCCTTGGCCACGCCGAAGTCCGGGCTTTCCCAGATGGCGTCTTCGGCAAACACCGAACAGATGCGATCCGGGTTGTGCATGTCATCGCAGATTTCGGCGTAGCGCGCCTTCAGCTGCTTGATGGCTTCGATGTCTTCCAGGCGCGTGATGCGCGCTTCGAGGTCTGACGTGGACATGCTGGGAACTCCCCTTTGGTGTGGTCGTGTCGGTGGATTGGTTCAGGATGCGCGCTGGCGGCCGCGCACGAGTTGCCCCGGCAGGATGCCAGTGGCTTCTCCCATTTCGAAGGTGACCTGCCCGCGCACCAGGGTCGCGTGGTAACCGCTGGCCCGCTGGATGAGGCGCTGGCCGTTCGCCGGCAGGTCGTAAACCATTTGCGGCAGCGGCAGTGCGAGTTGCTCGAAATCGATGAGGTTGAGATCGGCGCGCAGGCCCGGCGCGATGCGGCCGCGATCAGCCAGGCCATAGAGTGCGGCGGTGTCACGCGTCTGCATGCGCACGGCCTGCTCGAGGCCCATGCGCGGACCACGCGAACGATCACGCACGAAATGCGCGAGCAGGTAAGTGGGCGCGCTGGCATCGCAAATCATCCCGCAGTGGGCGCCGCCGTCGCTGATTCCGAGCACGGAGTTGGGATGCAGCATCATCGTGCGCGCATCGTCGTAATGGCCGGAGAAGTAATTGAAAAGCGGCGCATAGAGGAAGGCCTTGCCGTGGTCCTCCAGCAAGAGATCGTAGGCGACGGCTTCCGGCGAACAACCGCGCTGGGCGGCAATCGCGCGCACGCTGCGTTCCGGGCCAGGTTCGTATTCGGGTGGATTACCCAAGGTGAAGATGCGGTCGTAGTCATCGATCGGCGAGCGCATCGACTTGCCTTCCATGAACAGCAGGCGCAACAGGCGTGATGCACGCGGACCGGCTTCGGCCAGGATGCGGGCGCGCACTTCGGGCTTGCGCATCTCGGCGACTCGCGCGGCGAGCGGCCAGGAAGCTATTGCCAGGTAGCCTGGCCTGCCGCTGAACGGATGCGTGCCTTCAACGCACATCAGGACGCCGGGCGGGCGGATCGCGACCTGCGGATAAATCCCCTTGCCACGGCGGGCGGCGTGGTCAAGCAGGCGCTGCCACTGCGAGGGATCGTCGTTGTTCTGGACGCAGGCATAGGTGACGGAGCAGCCGGCTTCGTCGACCACCTGGTCCATCCACGAGAGTTCGGCGGCTTCGGGTGCAAGATCGGAGGCCACCTCGAACACCGCGCCGCCGGCTTCGCCCATCGCACGCGCGATGGTGGTGAGTTCAAGGGCGTCCGCCGTGGTGCCGGGCACGAGTTCGCCATCGAGGGCGCGATGGAGCACGGTGCGGGAGGTGGTGAAGCCCACGGCACCGGCTTCGATGCCGGCCTTCACGATGGCGGCCATCGCGGCGCGTTCCTCGGGTGTGGCTGCTGCGTTGGCCGCGCCGCGTTCCCCCATCACGTAGGCCCGCACGGGGCCATGCGGCACCTGGGCGGCGATGTCCATGGCGCGCGACGAACGTGCGAGTGAATCGAGGTATTCGGGAAAGGACTCCCACTCCCAGCGGATCCCCTCCGCCAGCGCGCTGCCGGGAATGTCTTCCACGCCTTCCATGAGGCCGATGAGCCAGTCGCGCCGGTCGGGTGCCACCGGCGCAAAACCAACGCCACAGTTGCCCATCACGGCGGTGGTCACGCCATGCCAGCAGGACGGCGTGAGGTAAGGATCCCAGGTAGCCTGGCCGTCATAGTGCGTGTGCACGTCCACCCAGCCCGGTGCGAGCAGCAGGCCATCGGCGTTGATTTCGCGTTTGGCGCGACCGGCCTTGCCACCCACCGCACGGATGCGATCGCCGTCGATGGCGACGTCACCGTGGAAGGCGGGCTCGCCCGAACCGTCGACGACGAGTGCGTTGCGGATCACGAGGTCGTGCATGGCGTTCTCCCCTGGGGTTAAGTGCGCGCTGGGTGGGTTGCCACGAGGCAAGGCCAGAGGCTAGCGCAGTTCGGGCCTGCGACGACAGACCTCCATTTGGGCGAAGGGGGATCTTTGGTGATGTCGCTCGCCGAGGCTTGTTACCATTGGGCCTCGATCCGAAAAAGCAACGACAGGGGAGCCTCCATGGCCGCAGCGCAACAACACCAGTCCCGCATCCTCATCATTGGCGCGGGCCCGGGCGGCATGTGCACCGCCATCAAACTGCTCGAGGCGGGCATCAAGGATTTCGTGATCCTGGAGAAAGCAGAGGGCGTTGGCGGCACGTGGTGGCACAACCGTTACCCGGGCGCCGAGTGCGACGTGAAGTCCCACCTGTATTCGTTCTCCTTCGAGCTGAAAGCTGACTGGTCCCGTCCGTTTGCCGGCCAGCCGGAAATTCTCGAGTATCTCGAGCACGTGGCGGAAAAATTCAGCATCAAGCCGTACATCCGCTTCAAGCACACGGTGAAGTCGGCGCGCTGGGATGACGCCTCGGGTGAGTGGACGGTGGAGACCACCGACGGCCAGCTGTTCCGCGCGCCCATCGTGGTGAGCGGCATGGGCATGTTCAATGAACTCACCTTCCCGGACGTCGGCGGGCTCGACCAGTTTGGTGGCACGCTGTTCCACTCCGCGCGCTGGGATCACGGCCACGATCTCACCGGCAAGCGCGTTGCCGTGATTGGCAGTGCCGCAAGCGCGGTGCAATTCGTGCCGGAAATCGCGGACAAGACCGCCGCGCTGCATCTCTTCCAGCGCACTGCCAACTGGGTCGCACCGAAGGACGACGCCCCCTACACGCCAGCACAACTGAAAGTCCTGCGCGAAGATCCTAACGCCCTCCACAACTCCCGTGCGCAGATCTACCGCGAACTGCAGGACTTCATCTGCTTCAACAACCCCGCGATCCAGGCCGAGTGCACGCGTCTCGCGCTGGAAAACATCGAGTTGGTGCAGGACCCTGCGCTGCGCGAGAAGCTGATGCCGACGCACCCCTTCGGCTGCAAGCGCCCGCTGTTTTCCAACAAGTACTACCCGGTGTTCAACCTGCCGCAGGTGGAACTGGTGACCGATCGTGTCACCGCGCTCACGCAGGACGGTGTCCTCACGGCCGACGGCCAGGAGCGCAAGGTAGATACGGTAATCCTCGCCACGGGCTTCAATGTGTCGCGTTATCTTTCGGCGATCGATGTCACCGGCCGCAACGGCCTGCGCATCGAGGAGGCCTGGAGCGACGGTGCGCAGGCCTACCTCGGCATGGTGACGAGCGGCTTCCCCAACCTCTTCATGCTCTACGGACCGAACACCAACAACGGCTCGATCATCGCGATGCTGGAAATCCAGGTGGACTACATCCTGCGGCAGATCAAACGCCTCGACCGCGAGCAACTCCGCTTCGTCGACCTGCGCAAAGAAGTTGAGACGCGCTACAACGAATCCATGCAGCGCGAGATTGGCGAAGTGGAAGTCTGGCAGGCGTCCTGCGGCAACTACTACAGCGCGAGCTCCGGTCGCATCGTCACGCAGTGGCCACACGACATCGATGAGTTCTGCGCGCGCACCATGCGTCCGGATGCCGAAGCCTACGAAGTACAGCGCGCCTGAGGGTTGAAGCTGCCTGCGCCGGCCCTTGCGGCCGGCACGAGGTGGTCGTCAGCGACGGGCTTCGCGCGCCACCGCGCGATAGCCGATGTCAGTGCGGTACTGCATGCCTTCGAAGCCCAGCTGCCTGATCCGTTCGTAGGCCTTGGCCTGCGCTGCCGCCACCGTCTTGCCCATGCCCACCACGCAGAGCACGCGGCCGCCGGTGGTGACGATTTCGCCGCCTTCCAGCGCGGTGCCGGCGTGGAAGACGCGGGTGTCCGCGACGTCCTGATCCAGCCCCGAAATCACCGCACCCTGGTGGTAGTCACCCGGATACCCGGCCGCCGCCAGGACCACGCCAACGGTGGCGCGCGGATCGAAATCAAGCCGCAGGCGGCGAGTCTCGCCTTTCATGACGTCGAGGCAGGCTTCGGCTAGCGGGGTCTTGAGGCGCGCCATGATGGGCTGGGTTTCCGGATCACCAAAGCGACAGTTGTATTCGAGCACCTTCGGCGTGCCGTCGGGCGCGATCATCAATCCTGCGTAGAGGAAGCCCACGTAGGGACGCCCTTCGGCCGCCATGCCGCGCAAGGTGGGCTGGATGATTTCACGCAGCACGCGCTCGCGCATCGCCATGTCCACCACTGGCGCGGGCGAGTAGGCGCCCATGCCACCGGTGTTGGGGCCCTGATCGCCGTCGAAGATCGCCTTGTGATCCTGCGCGGACGCAAAGGGCCATGCCGAGCGTCCGTCCGTCAGCACGATGAAGCTGGCTTCTTCGCCGATCAGGAATTCCTCGACGACGATTTCGCTACCCGCTGCGCCGAAGGCATTGCCCGCCAGCATGTCGCGGGCGGCGGCGAGGGCTTCGTCGGTGCTCTGCGCGATGATCACGCCCTTGCCGGCAGCCAGGCCGGACGCCTTCACCACCACGGGCAATGGCTGCGCGCGAATATAGGCTTCGGCGGCAGCGAGATCGGTGAAGTTCTCGAAGCTGGCGGTAGGAATGCCATGGCGCTTGAAGAAGGCCTTGCTGAAGGCTTTCGAGCCTTCAAGGATGGCGGCGTTGGCGCGCGGCCCGAAGCAGCGCAGTTCGGCGAACTCAAAGGCGTCGACGATGCCGGCGACGAGGGGCGCTTCGGGTCCGATGAGGGTGATGTCCACCTGCTGGCGCTTGGCAAAGACCACCAGCCCGGGGATGTCGTCCACGCTGATGGGGACGTTCTTCACCTTGGATTCGCGCGCCGAGCCCGCATTGCCGGGGGCCACATAAACCTGCTTCACGCGCTTCGACTGCGCGCACTGCCAGGCCATCGCGTGTTCGCGCCCACCACCACCCACGATCAGTACTTTCATCGGTCAGCCTTTAAAAACGAGGGTGTTGGGGGGATCAGTGGCGGAAGTGGCGCATGCCGGTGAAGACCATCGCCATGCCGGCTTCGTCGGCCGCTGCGATGACTTCGCCGTCGCGCACCGAACCACCCGGCTGGATCACCGCGGTGATGCCGACAGCCGCCGCCGAATCGATGCCGTCGCGAAATGGGAAGAAAGCGTCCGACGCCATTACCGAGCCTTTGACTTCGAGGCCTTCGTCCGCCGCCTTGATGCCGGCGACGCGCGCGGAGTACACGCGGCTCATCTGGCCCGCGCCGACGCCAATCGTGCAGCGCTCGCGGGCATAGACAATGGCATTCGATTTGACGCACTTCACCACCCGCCAGGCGAACATGAGATCGCGCAGTTCTGCGGCGGTGGGGGCACGCTGGCTCACCACCTTGAGATCAGCAGCGGAAATCGCGCAGGCGATCGCGTCGCGCTCCTGCACCAGGATTCCGCCGGTGACCCGCTTGAAATCAAGCATCGCGTATTCACACGCCGGCGTGCCGACTTCGAGCACGCGGAGGTCCTTCTTGCGCTGGCAGATGGCGAGCGCCTCCGGGCTGACCGTGGGCGCGACGATGACTTCGACGAACTGGCGGCTGACGATGGCTTCCGCAGTCGCCGCATCCAGCTCGCGGTTGAAGGCGATGATGCCGCCGAAGGCCGAGGTGGGGTCGGTGCGGTAGGCGGCCTCGTAGGCTTCGAGGATCGAACCTGCCTCGGCAACGCCGCAGGGATTGGCGTGCTTCACGATGGAACAGGTGGGCCCTGCAAAGGCCCACACGCACATGAGCGCGGCATCGGTATCGGCGATGTTATTGAAGGAAAGCGCCTTGCCATGCCGTTGGCGGGCGGCGGCGATGGCGCCGGCTGGGGGCTTGGCTTCGGCGTAGAACGCGGCCGACTGGTGTGGGTTCTCACCATAACGAAGGTCCTGCAGCTTGCTGAAACGAAGGCGCAAGGTGTCCGGGTAGGGCGACGCGCCATCCACCTGCGCGCCCAGATAGCGGGCGACGGCCGCATCGTAGTCGGCAGTGTGGGCATAGGCCTTGGCCGCGAGTCGCAAGCGGGTCGCGGGCGAGAGCCCGCCGGCGGCGGCGAGCTCGGCTTCAATCGCCGGATAGTCGGCGGGGTCGACCACCACCGCGACGTGCGCATGGTTCTTGGCCGCCGCGCGCACCATCGCAGGGCCGCCGATGTCGATGTTCTCGATGGCCTCATCGAAGGTGCAGTCGGGATTGGCTACCGTCTGCAGGAAGGGATAGAGGTTCACGACGACGAGGTCGATGGGCGCGATGTCATGCTGCTGCATGACTGCGTCGTCGACGCCGCGCCGGCCGAGCAGGCCGCCGTGGATCTTGGGATGCAGTGTCTTCACGCGGCCCGCCATGATTTCCGGGAATCCGGTGTGGGCCGAGACGTCGGTCACTTCGAGGCCGGCCTCGCGCAGTGCAGCGGCGGAACCACCGGTGGAAAGCAGGACGACTCCGCGCGCGGCCAGCGCACGGGCAAACGGAACAAGGCCTTGCTTGTCGGACACGCTCAGCAAAGCGCGACGGAGGGTGGTCATGGCGAACTTTCCAGGTGGGCTTGCGGGGAGGGCGGAAGCCAGGGGCTCCGCTCAAGGATACACAGGGCCGCGATGCGTGCCAGAAGTTTGGGCGCGGGACGTAACGGGCGCTGGATCTCGCCCCGGCAAACCCGCGCAACCAAGCGTGTTTTTCACATGGGCCTCAAATTGCTGTTCCGAAATGTCGATCGGTGCCCAAGCGGGTAGGTGAAGCATCCGCTTGGGCCTTCACGAAAAGCCGTTCTGGGCTACTTTTTGTCGCGCTTGCCAGAAGCGCGCGCCGATCAAGCGCGGTGCCGGCCCGTTCATCCTTCGACGGGCTCAGGACGAACGGGCCTTCGGGCCTTCGGGCCTTCGGGCTTGACCGCACACACGGTTACTCAGAACAAACAAGCCTTCAACCGCTTCAGCCGCACACACCGTTCGCCCTGAGCCCGTCGAAGGGTGAGCGGCGGCAGGCTGACCGAGAGTTCGGGACGGCTATTTAGCTGGGAATACCGTGCTTCTCCAGTTTCTTGCGGAGGGTCGCGCGGTTGAGACCGAGATGCTGGGCCGCCTTGGAGATATTGCCCCGCGTGCGCTGCATGACTTCTTCCAGCAGCGGGCGCTCGATTTCGGTGAGTACGAGTTCATACAGGCCGCCCGGGGCATGACCGTTCAGCGCGGTGAAGTAACGCTCCAGCGCCTCTTTCACGTGGAACGAAAGCGGCAGGACGTCGGATGGCGGACTCGCACCAGATTCAGTCATAACACGCATGCTCCCTTCGCTTGTGCCATTCGCGATCATGCCGCCTCCCGGTCCAGGACTTCGCTGCTGCGGTCCAGAAATGCCAGCTGCGCCGGGGCGCTGTCGATGGCATTGAACAACGCGCGGAGTGCAGCACCCCCGGGCAGCTGGCGCGCGTACCAGCCGACGTGCTTGCGTGCAATTCTGAGGCCGAGTCCGTTGCCGTAAAACGCGTGGAGCCCCTCGACGTGTGCGCGCATGACGCACATCACTTCTGGCGCACTGGGCGGGGGCAGTTCTCGTCCGGTATCGAGGAAGTGCCGGATGCGCGCGAAGATCCACGGATCGCCCTGCGCACCACGGCCGATCATCAGGCCGTCGGCGCGGGTGTGCGCCAGCACTTCGCGAGCTTTTAAAGGGGAGGTGATGTCGCCGTTGGCCACCACGGGGATGGCAACGGCAGCCTTCACCGCAGCGATGGTGTCGTACTCGGCGGCGCCCTGGTAGGCACATTCGCGGGTGCGGCCGTGCAGGGTGATGAGCGCGATGCCCTGGTCTTCGGCGATGCGCGCGACCCGCAGCGCATTGCGGTCCTGGCGGGACCAGCCGGTGCGTGTCTTGAGCGTGACGGGCACCGAAACGGCGCCAACGACGGCCGCCAGGATGCGTTCGACCAGCGGTTCGTCGCGCAGCAGTGCAGAACCGGACTGGCGGTTGCACACCCGTTTCGCCGGGCAGCCCATGTTGATGTCGATGCATTCGGCGCCGAGATCCACGGCTTCGCGGGCGGCGTCGGCCATCTCCGCCGGGTCGGCGCCCGCAATCTGCACGATGCGCGGGGAAGTTTCGCCCCGCAGGTCGCGGCGGCGACGGGTTTGTTCGGTGTTGCGGAGTTCGACGTCTGTGCTGGTCATCTCGGACGGCGCGTAGGACGCGGCGTGGCGCAGGCAGATGGCGCGGAACACGCGGTCGCTGACCCCGGCCATCGGTGCCAGCACCAGCGGTGTTTCAAAATTCCAGAAACCTAGTCGCATGGGCATCATCTTTTTTTAGTTTTATATGCAGGTTTCAACCTCAAGAGACAGCGCTGCCCTGCCCGCTTGCGTCAAGGACATAAGCAGGATGGATGCTGAGGAGGAAACTACCGGTCGGGACCCGTGGGCGCGGGTCGTGTTGTAGAAGCCATGCGGACCAGCAACGTTGGCTTCACTAGTGTCTGGCGATGATAGCCACAATCCTGGGGAATCGGAAGCCGCGAAAACGCGCCAGACGGCAAAAATTTCCCGGGCCCCCGAAGGCCTTGAATCCTCTCGCCAAGGCTGCTAGCGAAACGAGAATTCGAAGCCTGCGGCGTGCTTGCTGACGTGCGCGATCTCGAGCACCACCTGCATCGCCCGGGCAGGCGCCATGCCGGCCTTGCGGTCCACCGAGGCATCGAGGTATTCGCCTGGCTTGAAGCGCCGCACACCCAGCAATTTGCCCGACTCGTCGAAGAGGCTGAGCTCGAGCGTGGGGAACGCTGCGGGCTTGGCTTCCTGGTTTACGAGCGTCGCATTCACCAGCAGCGAGTCCTGGTAGATCGGATGTTCGCGCACGTCCCGTGCAAGCAGTGCCACAGCGGGCGGCGGCAGCGGCAATTGCGCGCGGCATCCGGCAAGCGCGCAGAATTGTTCGAGCACCGGGGTAAGTTCTGGATAGTGTTCGAGCCCCAGCATGCGGGCGGCCCAGCCGACCTGCAGCGCGAAGCCGAACAGCAGCAGGGCTGCGCAGCGCGCCCAGCGCTGCGTCCAGCGTGCTGCGCGTCGCGCCTCCTTGCGCTGCTTCCTGCGTTCGAGATCTTCGCGCAACACCGGCGGGATGTCGCTTAAGGGCAATTCGTCCAGCGCCGCGACGTCACGCACGAGCGGCGGCGGAATGGGGTCAAGGTCGTCGCCTAGCGTGGCGGAATGCATCAGCACGCGCGGCAAGCCAAGGCCCGGGGTGGCGAGCGGCGCTGGGGAGAGGCCTGGGGGTTCGTCGGCAAGGCGTTCGAGGCCGAAGAACACGCGACTACAGTCGCCGCACTCCACGAAGCCGCGCGCGGCCGCCAGCACCGCGGCGTTCAGGCGGAATACCGTGGCGCAATGCGGGCATTGCGTCAGCAGCGCCGTGTGTCCGTCGACATTCACGGACGACGGCGTCCGCTGATGAACGCCCAGTCTTCGCGGGTTGCCGTGGGGTCGAGGTCGAACCAGCGCGCATAGGCCTTGCGCACCGCCTCGGCCTGCTCGACGAGCAAGCCGGACAGGCCGATGGCGCCGCCAGCCACGATGAGTCCGGCCAGCGTTGCGGCAAGTTCGAGCAGCGGGTTCATGAGGATATTGGCGATCAGAACGTCATAGGTGCCGGCAGGCAGTTGGCCGGGCAGCACCATGTCGATGTCGCCACAGTCGTTGGCGAGGGCGTTCTCGCGTGCGACCTCACAGGCACCCGGGTCGAGGTCGAGCCCGATGACGCGGCGGGCGCCAAGCCGTGCCGCAGCGATGGCGAGGATGCCGGAGCCGCAACCGTAGTCGAGCACGCTGGCGCCACGCAGCTCCGCGAGCGAGCCCAGCCAGTCGAGGCAAAGCCCGGTGGTCGGATGCGTGCCGGTCCCGAAGGCCATGCCCGGATCCAGCGTGATGACGTGCCTCGCGCCTGCCGGCGGCGTATGCCAGCTCGGCACCACCCAGAGATTGCCGGTGAATTCGCGCGGCGCGAACTGCTGGCGGAAGCTCTGCTGCCAGTCACGATCGGCCAGTACTTCGTGCGCGGCACCGGCGACCGGCAGCGCATGGGCTGCGATGGACGCGAGGAGCAGCAGCGGGTCAGTCGCGACGTCGAACAGGCCTTCTACTTCGCAATTGGCCCAGAGTGCCGGTTCGGGTTCGCCCGGCGTGTGGAAGCGTGGGGTGAGGTCGTCGCGCGCGGCGACCGCCACCGACAGCGCGCCGAGATCAAGCAGCAGGTCTTCCAGTCGCGCGACCTCGCGATCGGCGACCGGGACGGTGAGCTTGAGCCAGGCCTCGCTCAATCGAGCGCGAGCCTGCGCTCGAGGTAGTGGATGTCGGTGCCGCCGGCGGTAAACGCCGCGTCGCGCACCAATTCCCGGTGCAACGGGATGTTGGTGAGGATGCCATCCACCACGATCTCATCCAGTGCGGTGGTCATGCGCGCCAACGCTGAGGCGCGGGTCTCCCCGTGCACGATCAGCTTGGCGACCAGCGAGTCGTAATACGGGGGTACCACGTAGCCATCGTAAAGATGGGAGTCGACGCGCACGCCGGGGCCACCCGGCGCGTGGAAGACATTCACCCGGCCGGGTGACGGCCTGAAAGTCTTGGGATCTTCGGCGTTGACCCGGCATTCGATGGAATGGCCGCGCATCACGACGTCTTCCTGGCGGAAGGACAGCGGCAGGCCGGAGGCCACGGCAAGCTGTTCCTTGACGATGTCGAAGCCCGTGACCATTTCCGTCACGGGATGCTCCACCTGCACGCGCGTGTTCATTTCGATGAAATAGAACTCGCCGTTCTCGTAGAGGAATTCAAAGGTGCCGGCGCCGCGGTAGTTGATGGCCTTGCAGGCATCGACACAACGCTGGCCCATCCGCTGGCGGATTTCTTCGGAGATGCCGGGCGCCGGGGATTCCTCGATGACCTTCTGGTGGCGGCGCTGCATGGAGCAGTCGCGCTCACCAAGGTACACGCAGTTGCCGTGAGAGTCGGCCATGACCTGGAACTCGATGTGGCGCGGGTGCTCGAGGAATTTCTCCATGTACACCTGGTCGTTCTGGAACGCAGCGAGGGCTTCGGTCCTGGTGAGCTGGATGGCGGCTTTGAGCGCGGCTTCGGCGTGCACCACGCGCATGCCGCGCCCGCCACCACCGCCCGAGGCCTTGATGATCACCGGGTAGCTGATCTCGCGCGCGATGCGCACGTTCTCCACCATGTCTTCGGTGAGCGGCTTGCCGGAACCCGGCACGCAGGGAATGCCAGCGCTCGTCATGGCGCGGATGGCGGATATCTTGTCGCCCATGAGCCGGATGGTCTCCGCGCGGGGGCCGACGAAGATGAAGCCGCTCCGCTCGACCCGCTCGGCAAAATCCGCGTTTTCGGCGAGGAAGCCATAGCCCGGGTGGATGGCCACGGCGTCGGTGACTTCCGCCGCGCTGATCACGGCCGGGATGTTGAGGTAGGACTCTGCGGGCTGCGGCCCGCCGATGCAGACCGATTCGTCCGCCAGCCGCACGTGCTTGAGATCGCGGTCAGCGGTGGAATGGACGGCAACGGTCCGGATGCCCAACTCGCGGCAGGCGCGAAGCACCCGCAACGCAATCTCGCCACGGTTGGCGATGACGACTTTGGAAAGCATGGGTGGGGCCTAGTTGATGACGAACAACGGCTGTTCGAACTCCACCGGGTGACCGTTCTCGACCAGGATGGCAACTACCGTCCCGGCCCGATCGCATTCGATGGGGTTCATGATTTTCATCGCTTCGATGATGCAGAGCGTGTCGCCCACCTTGACGGCCTGGCCCACCTTCACGAACACCGGGACGTCCGGGGCCGGTGAGGAGTACCAGGTACCGACCATGGGCGAGGTCACCAGGTGGCCTTCCGGGGCAGCCGGGGCGGCGGCGGCGGGGCTTGCGGCCGGGGCCTGGGGCGCGGTCACGACGTGGACCGGCGCCGGGGCGTAACTCATTGGCGCCAGGTTCATGCCGGTCGGCATGCGGCTGATGCGGACGGATTCCTCACCTTCCTTGATTTCGATTTCGGCGACGCCGGTTTCTTCGAGGAGTTCGATGAGCTTTTTGACTTTCCGGATATCCATGCGGCCTCTCGTTGGGTGCGCCATCAGCTCGCGCGCTCGCGCAGGCATTGCGCGGCGGCGGTGACGGCAAATTCATAGCCCTGCGCACCGAGGCCGGAGATGATCCCGCGCGCGATGTCGGACAGGTAGGAGTGCTGGCGGAAGGCTTCCCGCGCGTGCACGTTGGAAATGTGGACTTCGATGAACGGGATGGCGACCCCCAGCAGGGCGTCCCGCAGCGCGATGCTGGTGTGGGTCCAGGCCCCGGGGTTGATCACGATGAACGCCGTGCCATCGGTCCTGGCCGCGTGGATGCGGTCGATCAGGGCGAATTCGGCATTGGTCTGGAAGGCCTCCAGGCTGTGGCCAAGCTGGCTTGCGTGGGCAGCGATCTGGCTTTCGATGTCGCCGAGCGTTAACCGGCCGTAGGTTTCCGGCTCGCGCGTGCCGAGCAGGTTCAGGTTCGGTCCGTTCAACAACAGGATGGCGGCCATGGGGTCTCGACAGGGCGACGGGGTCGATGGGACGTTGAATCCGGCGGTGCTACCGGCGCGCGAAGTGCAGCGGACGTTAGCACAGTCAACCGAGGCAGGCGAGCAGGTTCGACGGTGATGTCCCCACGTTCACCGCCATTCGCTTATTGGGCCAGATAATCCCTCAGCACCCGCTCAGCGTCAGCCGCCGCCCATTCACCCTGCTGGGTGTGGCGCAGCGCGCCAGTGCGATCGAAGACCAGGGTAAAGGGCAGCGCCCCGATGTTGTTGCCTTGTTCCTGCATGTAGCGGGCGACTTCTTCTTCGCCAGCCAGCACGGGGTAGTTTATTTCGCGCTTCTGGACGAAGGCCTTCACTTCCTCCCGCGAATCCAGTGCCACGCCGACGAACTGCAGGCCCTGGGGGCCGAACTTGCGCTGCAGTTCAACGAAGGCCGGGATTTCCTTGAGGCACGGCGGGCACCAGGTCGCCCAGAAATTCACCACCAGCACCTTGCCTCGCCATTCGCCCAGGAGGTGGGCCTTGCCGTCGAGGTCCTGGAAGGCGGCGCCGAGCGGATCGCGCTCGGCCAGTGCCGGTGCGGCCGTGGGTGGATTGGTGAAATACCGGATCCCGAAGCCGGCACCGATCGCGATCAGCGCCAGCAAGACCATGAGGAAGCGGTTCATGGCTTGGGCACGGCCTGCAATCGAGGCAGGAACTCGGACGGACTGGCATAACCGATAAGGCGCTGGTCACGCCGTTCGGCACCCTTGGGGTCGAAGAGCAGTACGGCCGGTGGGCCGAACAGGGTGAGGCCGGCGAGCAGGGCGCGGTCGGCATCGTTGTTGGCGGTGACGTCCGCCCGGAGCAGGGTGTAGCCGGCCAGCCGGGCGCGGACCTGGGGATCGGCAAAGGTCTCGCGCTCCAGGTGTTTGCACTCCACGCACCAGTCGGCGTAGACGTCGAGCATGGCCGGGCGCCCGTTGGCAGCAGCCGCGCTGACGGCAGCATTGAGGCTGGCCAGATCTTTTACCGGGGTAAACGCCAGCGGGTTCTCGGCGGCCACGGCCGTGCCGCGCTGGGCGAGCGGTGCCAAGGGTTTCAGGACGTCGTCGGCCCCGGCAGCCGCGCCGACGATCAAGACCCCGCCGTAGCAGACCATCGACAGCCCGAGCCCCTTCCACAGCCGCTGCCAACCGGACGCCGCATCGTGCAACGGTTCCAGCGCGCGCAGGAAGATCCCGGTGCCGATGAGCAGCAGTGCCCACAGGGCCAGGGTGGCGGTGCCGGGCAGGATGCGTCCGAGGAACCAGATGGCCATGCCCAGCGAGACGACGCCAAAGACATGCTGGACCCGCTCGAGCCACGCGCCCGCGCGGGGCAGGAAGTGCCCGGCCGAAGCACCCACCAGCAGGAGCGGCACCCCCATCCCGAGGCCCAGGGAGAACAACGCCACCGCGCCGACCAGCGGACTGCCGTCCTGGCCGAGGTAAATGAGGGCGCCGGCGAGCGGCGGCGCGACACAGGGTCCGACGATCACCGCCGACAGCGCGCCCATCACGGCAGCGCCGACGAGACTTCCCCCGCGCACCCCACGATGCGAGGTCTCCAGTCGCTGGCGCAGTGCGCGCGGCAACTGCAGTTGGAAGAAGCCAAACATGGACAGCGCGAGCGCGACGAACAGCATGCTGAAGGCGATCAGCACCGCCGGGTGCTGGAAGGCCACCTGGAAGTTCTGGCCGAGCAGGCCCGCTGCCAGGCCTACCATCGAGTAAGTGGTGGCCATCGCGAGAACGTAGGTGCCCGATAGCGACAGGCCGCGCCACAGGCCCGAAGGTCCGTGTTCGCCCACCACCAGGCCCGAGACGATGGGCACCATCGGGAAGACGCAGGGGGTCAGCGCAAGCAGGAGCCCGAAGCCGAGGAAGGTAAGCGCGATCGCCGGCAGGCCGCGAGCCGCCAGCAGCGCGCTCAGGCGGTCGGATTCGGACAGTTGGGTGGGTGGCGCGGCGGCCGTGGCGACCGGTCCCGCTGGCTGAGCGGTGGGTGGGACGGGTGCCGCCGACGGTGTAGCAGCGGCGGTCGCGCCGGTGGCCAGGACCACCGTCTGGTGGATGGGCGGATAGCAGATGCCGTCTTCGGCGCAGCCCTGGTAGGTGATCTTCAGGTTCACGGTGTCGACCCCGGCTTTCGGCGTCACGGGCGCCACCACCTGGAGTTCATTGCGGAAGATCCGGACGTGGCCGAACTCTTCGTCGTTCTGGTCCTCACCCTCCGGCATGGCCAGCGTACCCACCATGGCCGAGCCGTCCGGCGACTCCACCTTGAGCTTGGCGCGGTAAAGGTAATAGCCCTCTGCTATGACCCAGTTGAGCGGCAGCTGGCCCGCCGTGAGTTCGTCACGAGTGAAGCTGAAGGCCTGGTCGGGTGGCAGGAATTCCCGCTGGCCCGGCGGCCCCTTGAGCTGGTCGAGCTGGTCGAGCAGCCCGGCTGGCGCGGCGCCGGCAAGCAGGAACAGGAGCGCGCCCAGCAGCGCGCTCAGGCCAGGGACTCGTTTATCCATTGGAGGTAAGGCTCGGAACCGTTGGTGATGGAGACCGCGATGATCTCCGGGAGTTCATCGGGATGGCCGGCCCGGAGCCGCTGCTCCAGCGCTGGGAAATTCTGGCGGCTGGTCTTGGCCCAGAGCATCACTTCGGTGGCCGTTTCGACGGCGCCCTGCCAGCGATACACCGACTTTACGCCAGGCAGGACGTTCACGCAGGCCGCAAGTCGGGCTTCCACGAGGTCCATGGCGAGGGCTTCTGCCACCTCGGGCGATGGACAGGTACAGAAGCAGATGAGCGGCTGGTCCATCCCGGCATCCCCTCCGGTTGCAGGCCCGCCCAGTGTACGCCGAGCGTCCGGGCCCCGGCTCAAAGCACGGCCAGGCGCGCCGCCGCCTGCCGCAGGGTGTCGTCGTTCTTGCAGAAGCAGAAGCGGACGTAGCGGAAATCGGGCGGGGTTGCGTAGAACACGGAGACCGGAATTGCCGCCACGCGTTTTTCTTTCGTCAGCCACTCCACGAACTGGCGGTCGGGCAGGTCGCTGATGTCGCTGTAGTCCGCCAGCTGGAAGTAGGTGCCCGCCGACGGCGTGGTGCGGAAGCGGGAGCTGGCGATGGCTGCCACGAAGAGATCGCGTTTCTGCTGGTAGAAGGCCGGCAGCCCGTGCACGTGCCCCGGGTGTTCCCGCATGTACTGGGCGAGCCCCCACTGGATGGGCGTGATGCCCACGAAAGTCACGAACTGGTGAACGCGGCGCAGTTCGGCCGTGAGTGCGGGCGGCGCGACGCAGTAGCCGGTCTTCCAGCCGGTGACGTGGTAGGTCTTGCCGAACGACGACACCGCGAACGATCGCGCGGCCAGCGCCGGGTAGCGCAGCACGCTTTCGTGGCGGCGGCCGTCGAAGATCAGGTGTTCATAGACTTCGTCCGCGCAGACGAGGAGGTCGTGCTGCTCTGCAAGCGTGCTGAGCGCAGCCAGGTCGTCCGCGTCCATCACCGAACCGGTGGGGTTGTGTGGCGAGTTCACCATGATCAGCCGGGTGCGCGGGGTGATGTGGTCGGCCACTCGCTGCCAGTCGATGCGGAAAGCCGGCGGCAGCAGCGGCAGTCGCACTGCCCGCCCACCGGCCAGGGTCACGGCTGGCTCGTAGCAGTCGTAAGCGGGGTCGAACATGATCACTTCATCGCCTGGCCGCACCACGGCGGTGACCGCGCAGAAGATAGCTTCGGTCGCGCCCGGCGTGATGGTGACTTCGGTGTCGGGCGAGACCTTTGCCCCGTAGCAGTCCAGTACCTTGGCCGCGACCGCCTCACGCAGTGCCGGGATGCCGGCCATCGGCGGGTACTGGTTGAAGCCGCGGTCGATGTGGTCCTTCACCGCATCTTTCAATGCCTGCGGGCCATCGTAATCCGGGAAGCCCTGCGCGAGGTTGATGGCACCGTGCTCTGCCGCCATCTGCGACATGACGGTGAAGATGGTCGTGCCGAGGTGCGGCAGCTTGCTTTCGATGGGGCGTGTCATGCCCGCATTATCCGTTAGCCGGCCGGCGTGAAGAAGCCGCGCGGCCAACGGCTATGATGGCCAGGCGCCTCAACCCTGGATGGCCATGCCAGCACCGCTTCCGCTCACCGCCCTGGACGGCCTGCCGCCAGCGCTCAGGCACTCGACAGTTGGACTGCTCGGACGCTTCGAAGCCGCGCTGGCCAAGGCCGGCATCGATGCGATCCCGGCCAACGTCGTCGAGCACCTGGCGCGCGTCTTCGCGTGCAGCCCCTTCACGGCCGACGTGGCCACCAGCGCGCCTGGCGACTGGCTCGCGAGCCTCGCGCTGCCCGACCGCGCGCGCGAAGCGGAACGCTATCGCGAACGCGTGGCGATGCTGCTCGAAGGGAACCACGACGAGGCCGAACTCCGCGCCCGCGTGCGGCGCTTCCGCAAACTTGAAACTGCCGCGCTCTGCTGGCTCGACGTCCTCGGCCTTGCCTCCCTGGATACCGTGCTCGCAGCGCTGTCCGCGCTGGCCGATGCACTGGTCGATGGGGCCGCAGCCTGGCTGCACGCGGATCTGGCTGCGCGCTACGGCGAGCCCGGCGACGAGGCGAACGAACCCGTGTCGCTGGTGGTCATCGCGATGGGCAAGCTGGGTGGCCGCGAGCTCAATTTTTCTTCCGACATCGATCTCATCTTCTGTTTCCGCAGCGGCGGCGACACCCGTGGCGGGACCCGCACGGTGTCCAACCAGGAGTTCTTCGATCGCCTCGGCAAACGCCTCATCGCCTTCCTGAACGACGTCACCCCCGATGGCTTCGTGTACCGCGTGGACATGCGCCTGCGCCCCTTCGGCGAGAGCGGCGCGCTCACCGCGAGCTTCTCCGCACTCGAGCAGTACTACCAGCTGCACGGACGGGACTGGGAGCGTTATGCGCTCATCAAGGCGCGGGTCATCCACGGCAGTGCCGGTGACGTCGCGGCACTGGAGGACATCCGCCGCCCATTCATCTACCGCCGCTACCTCGACTTCGGCGCCATCGAATCCTTGCGCGGGATGAAGGCGATGATCGATGCCGAAGCCACCCGCGAAGGCGGGCTCAAGCGGGACGTCAAACGCGGCGCCGGCGGCATCCGCGAAGTCGAATTCATTGGCCAGGCGCTGCAACTGGTCCGCGGGGGGCGTGAGTCGCGCCTGCGTCGCGCGCCCATCCAGCCCGTGCTGGAAACCTGCGGCGAGCTGGGGCTGCTGGACGGCGAAGACGTCCGTGCCCTGCTGGCGGCCTACCGTTTCCTGCGCACCACCGAACACCGCCTGCAGCAGGTGCACGACGCCCAGACCCAGACCCTGCCGACGGACGCCATCGAGCAGGCGCGCATCGCCTTCGGCATGGGCCATGCCGACTGGCCGGGCTTCGAGCAGGATCTCGACCGCCACCGCGCCGCCGTGCGCGAGCGTTTCGAAGGACTGCTGATGCCGCAACGGTCGCCGGGCGCGGAGTCGAACGCAGCGGCCGAACGTTGCGTGGAACTCTGGCGCGCGCCGGCCGACAGCGCGACGCTTGAAGACTCGCTGCGGCAGGCGGGTTTCATGGAGCATGCCGGCGCGGCCGCGACGCTTGCCAGCCTCAAGTCTTCGCGCTTCCTGGCGCGGCTTTCCAGCGCGGCACGCGATCGCCTCGATCGCCTCATGCCTCAACTCCTCGCGGAATGCGCCGGACATCCTGCCGGTGCCGTGGTGCTGGCCCGCGTGGCCGAGCTGCTGCACGCCGTGGCGGGCCGGTCGGTGTACCTCGCGCTGCTTGCCGACAATCCCTTGCCACTGGCCCAACTGGTAGCGCTCTGCGCGCAAAGCAGCTGGATGGCGAGCCAGATCGCGCGCTGGCCGATCCTGCTGGACGAACTCCTCGACCATCGCCTGTTCACCGCGCCGCCGAACGGCGCGCAGCTGCAGCGCCTGCTTGCCAGGGCGCTGGCGGGGGTGCCCGCTGGCGATCTCGAACAGCGGATGGAGGTTCTGCGCAACTTCAAACACCAGCAGGTGCTGCGGGTAGCGGCCTGCGACCTGCTGGCCGGATCTCCGGTGTCGGACGTCAGCAATCACCTCACCTCCATCGCCGAAAGGCTCATCGACTGCGCACTAAACTGGGCGTGGTCGGACCTCGTCGCGCGCCACGGCCGACCCGCCGGTGTCCGGAAGGGCCGCGGCCACCGCGCCGGCTTCGCCATCATCGCCTACGGCAAGCTCGGCGGGCGCGAGCTCGGCTACAGCTCGGATCTTGATCTGGTGTTCGTCCACGACACCAGCAGCGCGAACGCTGAAACCGACGGCTTGCGCCCGATTCCAAACGATGTGTTCTTCACCCGGCTGGCCAAGCGACTCATCCATTTCCTCACCACGCGCACTGCCGCCGGGTTTGCCTACGAACTGGATTTGCGGCTACGGCCCAGCGGCGCGTCGGGCCTGCTGGTGACTTCGCTGGAAGCCTTTGCCGAGTACCAGACGCAACGTGCCTGGACGTGGGAGCACCAGGCATTGCTGCGTGCGCGCGGCGTGGCCGGCAGCCTGGATCTCCTCGGTCGCTTCAATGAGGTCAGGCGCCATGTGCTACGGCAGCCGCGCGATCTCGCCAAACTGCGCCAGGACATCCTCGAAATGCGCGAGCGGATGCGCGCGCAGCTTGATCGATCCGACGCAACGCACTTCGATCTCAAGCAGGGGGTCGGCGGTATCACGGATATCGAATTTATGGTGCAATACCTCTGCCTCCGCTGGGCCCCGCTCCATCAAATACTTACGGCCTATACAGACAACCTGCGGCTGCTGGATCTGCTGCGCGATCTGGCACTGATGCCGCGCGAAGACTGCCGCGTCCTCCACGCCGCCTACTTCGCGTATCGCGCAGAAGTCCACCGTTGTGCCCTGCAGGAAGTTGACGGGCTGGTCGCCGCGACAGCGCTGGAGGCGCAACGCAAGGCCGTCGCCGCAGTGTGGCAACGGCTCATGTTTGAATGAAAACCCGAATCGAGGGAAACCTATGAGCTACGCGGATCGCGACGGCGTGATCTGGATGGATGGCGCGATGGTGCCGTGGCGCGATGCGAACACGCACGTGCTGACCCATTCCCTGCACTACGCCACCGGCGCCTTTGAAGGTATCCGGGCCTACAAGACAGATCGCGGCACGGCCATCTTCCGGCTGGCCGAACACACGCGACGCCTGTTCGACACGACGCACATCCTCGGCATGAAGATGACCCTCGAGCAGGACACCATCAGCCAGGCCTGCGTGGACTGCGTGCGCGAGAACAAACTCGAAAGCGCCTACCTCCGCCCGCTCGCCTACTACGGCTCCGAAGGCATGGGCCTGCATGCGTCCGGCCTGTCGGTGCATGTGATCGTGGCGGCCTGGTTGTGGGGCGCCTACCTTGGTGGCGACGCGCTGGAGAAGGGCATCCGCATCAAGACTTCGTCCTTCACCCGCAACCACGTGAACAGCGTGCTGTCGAAGGCCAAAGCCACTGGCAACTACCTGAACTCCATCATGGCGCTGCAGGATGCGGCCCGCGACGGCTACGACGAAGCCCTGCTGCTCGACAAGGACGGCATGGTGGCGGAAGGCAGTGGCGAGAACATCTTCATCGTCCGCAAGGGCGTGCTGTACACACCTGATCCGGTGTGCGCACTGGAAGGCATCACCCGCGACACCGTCATGCAACTCGCCCATGCCGAAGGCCTGAAAGTCGTGGAGAAGCGCTTCACCCGCGATGAGATCTACATTGCCGACGAAGCCTTCTTCACGGGGACTGCCGCCGAAGTGACGCCCATCCGCGAACTCGACAACCGGGCCATCGGCACCGGCAAGCCGGGTCCCGTCACCAGGCTCTTGCAGACGGCCTACCTCGACACCGTCCAGGGTCGGCGCGCCTGTCCCGAAGGCTGGCTGACCTACGTCTGACCCCTGCCGGCGCAGGTGGCAAGCGAGCTCGTAGTCTGGCGATTTCGTGACGGGAAACCCGGTCACGAGCGCCAGACTGCGGGCCTGCTGGACGCACTGGGAGATCACTTTCCGCTCGATATCCACGACCTCCCGTCCGCGACCCAGCCCCATGCCTGGTGGTCGTGGTTGCGCGGCACCTGGCCCGCCACGGCCCACGGCCCCGCACCCCGGCTCGTGCTGGGTGCCGGCAGTGCTTGCGTCTGGCCCCTCCTGGCCGCCGCGCGCGCCTTCAAGGCCACGAGCGTCTACCTGATGAAACCCCAGGTCCCGGTCGGCTGTTTCGATCTCTGCTTCATTCCCCGCCACGACGGCGTCGGCCAAAGCCGGCACGTGATCCTGACCGAAGGCGTGCTGAACGATCTCGCGCCGGGCGCAGGACCAAAGGATGGCGCGGTGCCGCTCCTCGTGGGCGGACCTTCGCGGCACCACGACTGGGACGAGGGGGGACTGCTCCGCCAGCTTGCGGCCCTCGTGCTGGCGGGCAAGGGACGGCCGTTCGTCATTGCCGATTCGCGCAGGACCCCGGCCTCAACTTCCCTGGCGCTGCGGCGATTCAGTGGCGAGGGCGTCCACTTCGTGGCGCATTCGGAGTGCGGTCCAGGCTGGTTGCGCGACACCCTTGCACGGGCACCCATGGCCTGGGTGACTGCCGACAGCGTGTCCATGCTGTTCGAGGCGCGCACTGCGGGCTGCGCCGTGGGGGTGGTGGACGTGCCCGCGCGGCGCGCTGACCGCATCAGCCGCATCGCGGGGGATCTGGAAGACCGCGGCCAGGTGGTTTCGCTTGAGGCCTGGCTGGCTGGTGGCCAGGTGGTCGTGATCGTCCCGCCGCTCGCCGAAGCCCGGCGCTGCGCGGCGCTGCTGGCGACCCGACTGGCGCAAGCCCCGTGCACCTGACCGTTCTCCAGTTACTGCCCGATCTCGAAGTGGGCGGGGTTGAGCAGGGCACCCTGGAAATCGCCGAAGCGCTGGTAGCCGCAGGCCACCGCGCCCTCGTGGTGTCCGCCGGTGGACGCCTGGTGAAACAACTCGAGGCGCTCGGGGCCGAACACATCACCTTGCCGGTTGGGCGCAAGCGCCTGTCCTCGCTCGGCCTCATCCACACCCTGCGCCGGCTGTTCGTGGCGGAGCGCGTGGATGTGGTGCACGCACGCTCCCGGCTACCGGCCTGGCTCGGCTGGTTCGCCATCAGGAGCCTGCCGCCAGACTCGCGACCCCGCTGGGTCACGACCGTCCACGGCCCCTACACGGTCAATCGCTACAGCGGGATCATGGCGAGCGGCGAGCGCGTGATCGCCATTTCCGGGTTCATCCGCAACTACCTCGCGAGCGCCTGTCCGGCAACCGATCCCGCCCACGTCCACCTCATCCCGCGTGGGGTGGATGCCCATGTGTGGACCCCCGGCTACACGCCGACGGAGGACTGGCAGCGCGAGTGGACCACCGTGCTGCCGCAGCTTGCTGGCAAGCAATTACTTACCCTGCCCGGACGCCTGACGCGCTGGAAAGGCCAGGAAGACTTCCTGAAACTCCTCGCCCTGCTGCGCGATCGTGGCCTGCCGGTGCACGGCCTGCTGGCCGGCGGCGCCCACCCGCGCAAGGAGGCCTTTGCCGTGGAACTCCGCGCGCTCGCCGCACGGCTCGGCCTCAACGATTCCGTGAGCTTCCTCGGTCAGCGCAGCGATCTCCGCGAAGTGCTGTCGATTTCGGCCTGTGCATTTTCCCTGACGACGGCACCCGAAGCTTTCGGCCGCACCACCCTCGAAGCCCTGAGTCTCGGCGTGCCGGTTATCGGCTACGACCACGGCGGCACGGGCGAGATCCTGCGGAACATCTTTCCACGCGGCCTCGTTGCGCTGGGCGACCTCGAAGCCGCAGCGTCCCGTTGCGCTGAATTCCTCGCGGCGCCGCCCGTGGTGCCGGCCAGCCACCACTACACCGTGGCCCGGATGCAGCGGGAAACCCTCGCCGTCTACGCCGCCGTATGCCTGGATCTCGGGCGGCCCCGCTGGCCGCAAGTCCGCCAGCGCCCCTGATGCGGGTCCTCATCATCAAGCAGGGCGCGCTGGGGGACGTGATCATGGCCACCGCGCTGATCGCCGCCATCCAGCGCGCTCACCCGGGCAGTACGTTCTCCCTGCTAACGACTCCGCCGTTCGTTGGGCTTTTCGCGGCTTGGCCACGGCTCGAGGTGAAAGCCTTCCCGCGCCGGGGCTGGCGTGTCGTCGGGGCCACCTTGTGCTGGATACGCCGCCAGGGCTTTGATCGCATCTACGACTTGCAGGGCAATAACCGCACCCGGCTGCTGTGCGCCCTGTCAGGCATCGCCGAGCGCGTGGGCAGCCTGCCCCGCTGCCCCTATACCAAGCATCCTGCGGCACCGTGGGACGAGCGCAGCCATGTGTTCGAGCGCCTCAACGCCGTGCTGGCGGCGGCTGGCGTTGCACCTGCAGAGGCGCGGCCCGTACTGCCCTGTGGCGCGGCCTCCCTGGTCCGCGTGGATGATTTTCTCCGCCACTATGGGCTGGTGCAGGATCGATTCGTGGTGATGCACGCCGGCGCGAGTCCCACGCGGATCGACAAGTGCTGGCCGGGCTTCGCCGAACTGGCAAAGCGGCTTGAAGCCCGGGGCCTGGTGACCGTGTGGCTGGGCGCGGGCAGCGATCGCACGCGCAATGCGGCCTGCGCGGCGGTGAGCGGAATCGACGCCACCGACGGCTTCAGCGTGCCCGAACTCGCGGCGCTGGCCGGCCGCGCGCGCTTTGCCGTCACCAATGACTCCGGCCCGATGCATGCCTGCGCGGCGGCCGGGGTGCCGGTCTTCGCCCTGTTCGGGCCGTCCGACTGGCAACGCAACCATGCGCTGGGACAGGCGGATTACGTCATCGCCGGGGTGCGGTTGTTGCCGGAGTTCGCGGGCCTGCGCACGGCCGACTGCCTGCCGCGGATCAGCGCGGAGGCCGTTTTTTCCTTTATCGAAAACGCGGGCGTGCTGCCGACCACATCCAGCTAGTCAGCGTGCCGGCGGGCGCTCGAGCAACAGGAATTTCTCCGAGCGCGCGCGGGTCTGCCAGCGCAGGACGTCGGCCTCGGCGAGCAGGTGCTTCGCGGTCGGCACCAACAGGAATCGGGTTGTCCCCGCCAGGCCTGGCGGCTTTTCGAGGTCCAGGGTGCGCGGCAGCTTGAGGCCGAAGTAGAAATACACGGCGTCCGGCACCGGATCGTTCCGCCGCGGCGCCTTCGGGTTGGGAATCGTCTCCACCAGCAGCACCGTGTTACCCGGATTGAGCTCACCACTGCGGGCCAGCGCGGCCATGGTGTTGAGTCCCCGGTGTTCGTCCCTCCATTCGTGGTTGTACCAGACCGCGCCAAGGCTGCTGGCGATGACCGCGACACCCAGGATATTCACCGCCCAACGCGGAATGACAGGACCCAGCCAGCGCGCCACCAGGCCACCGCTCATCACCGCCACCAGCGGCAGCACGGTGTAGAGGTAGCGCACGTCCGGGTCGGGCTTCATCACGGCCACCACGACGTTGAGCACGGTAAGCGCGAGCAGGAGGGCGCGGTCGGCGCGACGCTGTCGGCCGTCGATGCCCGCGATCAATTCGCGGCATTCGCCGCCCACGGCCAGCAGGATGAGGACCAGCCACGGGCCGAGGCGATAGATGGGCTTGGTGACGTATTCGAGCCACACCGAATCGAAGCGGCTCAAGTTGCTGGTGTCGCCCCGCCAGAAGTCCTGCGCAAGCTGTTGCGAGAGTTCCTCGCCATGGAAAATCCACACGAAGCCGTACCAGGCAAGGGGCAGCAGCAGAAAGGGCGCGAACTTCAACAGCGGACGGTAGGCACCGACCCAGTGCCGGCTGAACAGCGCGTGGGGCACCAGCAGAGCCAGCATGACCAGGATCATCGGGCCCTTGGTGAGCAGGGACAGCGCGATGCCGCCCCACATCGCGGCCGCCCCCAGTGCGCGGGGGAGCTTGAGATAACCCCATAGCACCAGCAAGGCGCCGAAGGTCATCAAGGAATCGAGCCTGAACTGCGTGGTGAACTGGATGTAGATGCCGTTGGTGATGAACAGCAGGGCCGCGAACCACATGGCGGTCGGCGCGCGATGGAAGTGGCGCGCGAGCAGCGCCGTCATCCAGAGGCAGCCGAGACCCGCGAGGCGCGAGGGCAAAGTCATGGCGAAGTTGGTGTAGCCGAAGACCAGGGAATTGGCGGCGCTCCACCAGAAGGCGAGCGGCGGCTTCAACAGGTAGCCCGTAGAACCCTTGAACGGGGCCAGGAAATCCCCGGTCTCCACCATCTCGCGGGCCATCGCCGCGTAGAAGACTGCGGTGCCGTGGATTTCCTGCACGAGCACGCCGCCGAAGGTAATCAGCACGGCAAGTGCTGCCAGGAGGATCATTGGCAGGGGCGGGGCGGTGGCGCGTTCGAACTTGCTCATGCAGCTTTCAGAAGAGGTCGGAAAATGAGCGGCGAAGCCTAATCAATTGCTCTCCAACATGCATGCCCGATGGTGGCGCGCGTGGCTTTTCTCCTACACTTGCCCCTCGCGCCCCTGCGCCCAAGCCCACCGCGAGCAGCCTTGCCTTCTACCACCCCGCCGTCACTCGCCCCGACCTTGCGATTGGCAGGCCTGCCGTTCTTCCTGTTCGCCATGCCGGTGATGTTCGCCGTGGCGCCGACCCCCACGGGCGTGTTCGGCCCGGCTTTCGCGATCTTCTGGCTGCTGGTGAATCGCGGCCAGGCGTGGACGCTGTTCTCCACGGCCACCATGACGCAACTGGTAACGGCCATGGGGGTGTGGGGCCTGCTCGGCATGCTGTGGGCCATCGATGGCAAGCTTGCTGGGCAGGACGCCGCGCTTTTCCTGCTGGAATGCGTGCCCCTTACCTTGCTGGCCCACGCCTGCGCCCACGAGGATCTTGAACGCGAACCGCTCGCCTGTGGCCTCCTCGCAGGACTCGCCTGCGCAGGCCTGCTACTTGCCCTGCAAATGCACTTCGGCTTCCTGATCCGCAGCCTGGTACCCGGCGCGGACCATCCCGTGGCAGGCATCAAGCTGAACGTCCCGGCCGCGGCGCTGGCGATTACCTGCTGGGTGGGCCTCGGCGCCTGCGCCAAGCGCCAAACCTGCTGGCGCGTGCTTGGCGTGGGCAGTGTCCTGCTGGTGGCATGGGCGGCGGCCGTCGGTGAAGGTTCTGCGCCGCGGCTTGCGTTGATCGTAGGCGCCGTCACTTTTGTCGCGACCCTGCTGTTACCCCGAGCGGTCCTCGCTGGCATCGCGCTCGGGACCGTGCTGCTCCATGTGCTGAGTCCTTTCCTGGGCAGGATGAAAGGCCTGGTGAACTTCGTGACCGATCATTCCTGGCTCCATCGGCTGGATATCTGGAACCTCACCGGCCAGTTGATCTGGCAGCGTCCCTGGCTTGGCTACGGATTCAAGAACAGTGATGCCATTCCCACGGGTACGGCGCAGATGCCACTGACCCACCTCATGGCCGACCTCCCGAGCTATCCGCACAACGTGCTGCTCCAGGTCCAGCTCGAACAGGGCGTGCCTGGTGTCCTGTTGTTCTACGCCGCCCTGGCTTTCGTGCTGTGGAAACTCCACCAGCAGCCGCCCATTTCACGCGCCGTCGGCGCCTCCTTGATCGCCTCCGGCCTCAGTGTGTGGGTGGTGGGTTATCCGCTCACGCGCGGCCACTGGGTGGGCTGGATGTGCTTTACGGGCATCGCCTTCACCGCGGCCGCCCCGGCCATCGGGCGCCGCCTGGCGCCCGCAAGCCCATGAGCCCACTGCGGGTCCTGTTCCTCACCAGCGAATACCCGCCGCGGGTGGGTGGTGTCGCCACGCACGTGGCGGAACTCGCGGGCGCCCTGCGCGGACTTGGCGTCGAGGTTTCGGTGGTGGCGCCCCCGTGGCGCGGCGATGCCGGGGCGAGCGCTCCTCACGTCACGCGCTACTCGCCGTCCATCCGCGCGCAGCCTTTCCATGACCTGTTGCTCGGGCGCTGGTGCCGGCGTTGGCTGGCGCGGCACCCGGTCGACTTGATCCACGTGCACGGACTGCGGCCGCTCCGCGCTGCGCTAGGCACCGGCCTGCCGGTGGTCTTTACCAACCACACGTCCGGTTTCCTGAAGACGCTCGCCGCCGGCGGCGCGCGTCTCGAACGCCTGCAGCGCCTGTTGGCGCCCTGCGCACGCATCCTGGCCCCCAGCGAGGAACTGGCCGACGCGAGTCGGGCAGCGGGCTACACCGGTCCGGTGGCCTATATCCCGAACGGGGTCGATGCGACGCGTTTCGCGCCCGGCGACGCGCCTGCGGTCCGCAAGACGTGGGGCTGTGCCGAGGCGGATGTGGTGGTCGTCATCGCGCGCCGACTCGTCGCCAAGAACGGCGTGGTGGTGGCGGCACGGGCGCTGAAACATGCCGTGCCGTCGTTACGCTTCGTGTTCGTCGGCGATGGCGTGGAGAAGCCTGCCATCGAACAGATCCTGCGGCGCGATGGCTGTGCGGAGCGTGCGGTCCTTGCCGGCGAATGCCCCAACGAGCAGATGCCTGCGGTCTACCATGCCGCCGACATCGCGCTGTTGCCGTCCCTCATGGAAGCCACGAGCATCGCTGGGCTGGAGGCGATGGCCTGCGGACTGCCGATGGTCGGCAGCGCGGTGGGCGGTATTCCGGCCTTGATCAAGCCCGGCGAGAACGGATTCCTCGTCCCGCCATCCGCGCCGGAAGCACTGGCGGCCGCCCTCAACGAACTCGCACTCGACCCGCCGCTGCGCAAGCGGATGGGCGCGGCGGCGCGCGAGGTCGTGCTCGGCAACTTCACCTGGACGGAAATCGCTCGGCGGACCGTCGCTGCTTATGACAGCGCGCTCGGGCGCGCCCCCAATCCAAACGCGCCGGCGAGCCAGACCACGTGACAAGGAAAATCCTGCTTATCCTCGGCACGCGCCCGGAAGCGATCAAACTTGCACCGGTGTACCGCGCCCTCAGGGAAGATCCCCGCTGTGACGTGGTGATGGCCGTCACGGGACAGCATCGCGAACTGTTGACCGACACCCTTGGCGCGCTCGGCATCACGCCAGACCACAACCTCCTGCTCATGCAGGAGGCGCAATCCCAGTTCGACCTGCTGGGCGCGATGCTGCCCGGCCTTGGCAATATCCTGGCACTTGAGAATCCGGGCTGCGTGGTGGTGCAGGGAGATACGGCCAGTGCGTTCAGCGGCGCCCTGGCTGGCTACCTCCGCCAGATCCCGGTGGCCCACGTGGAAGCAGGCCTGCGCACCGGGGACAAATTCAGCCCGTTTCCCGAGGAAGGCTATCGCCGGATGGTGGCGGACGTCGCTGACTACCATTTCGCCCCGACCGCGCGTGCGGTGGAAAACCTGAAGCAGGAAGGCATTCCCGCCTCGCAGATTTTCCTTACGGGCAACACCGCCATCGATTCCCTGCATTGGGTGCTGCACAACCTGCCGGCCAACTTGCCGCCCGGGCTTGCGCTGCGTCCGACCGCCTTGCTGGATGGACGCTTCGTCCTCGTGACCTGCCACCGGCGCGAAAGCTTCGGCGAGGACATCAACGAAATCATGCGCGCCGTGGCCACGCTCGCAGAGCGGTTTCCCGCCGTGTATTTCGTTTTTCCGGTGCATCCGAATCCCCAGGTGCTGGCGCCAGCGCGGGATCTGCTCGGCGGCTGGCCCAACGTGGTGTTGAGTGATCCGCTCGACTATCCGGCGTTCGCACACCTGTTGGCGAAGTGCCATCTGGTCATGACGGATTCAGGCGGTGTGCAGGAAGAAGCGGTGGAACTCGGAAAACCCACGGTGGTAATGCGCAAGGTCACCGAGCGGCAGGAAGGGGTGGAGGCCGGGACGGCCGTGCTGGCTGGCGTGGACAGGCAAGTTATCGTGGACTGCGTCAGTGAACTGCTCGCGGATGAAGCGGCTTACCGGCGGCTGGCCGTGCGGGCTCCGGTCTATGGGGACGGCGATGCGGCCCGCAAGATTGTGGAGATCCTGGCAACTCAGTAACGCCACCAGTAAAGACGCTTGTTGATGCTGTCCATGATGCGCTGGCAGCGTCGCGCGACCTTGGCCCAGGCGGGCACGTCGGTGCGGCGTGAGTAATCGCGCGTGCCGATGCGCGAGGCCAACGTCGGACGCTGCCGCACCAGTTGCGGACGGACGAAATACGGCTCGATGCCGTTCTCCCAGAAGCGATCCATCGCCTGGTCGATGGGCATGAAGATGCGGCGCCCAAACGCCACCATCCGACGCGCACCGTCAAGCCGGATGAGGTAGGCGCCCAAGCCAAGGA
>JAYTTZ010000086.1:0-2476 GCA_043744805.1 Gammaproteobacteria bacterium | reverse complement strand
GGTCGATTTCAAAGCGGGGTGGTTCGCGCATCGCCCGCACTGTCGGAGATCTTCATGGTTGGAACAAGGGTCGATTCCCGGCGCCGTCAGCCCGGCTTCGTTGTCTGTAAATTCCTGCTTCCCGATTGTGCCCTCTGGGCGAGAATAGGCATCAATGCCGCGAGGCCAACCCTTGAGGAGTAAGCATGTCCGACCCGCGCCCGTTCTCGGCCTTTGAATTCGCCCTCCTCAAACCGCTCGCGCATTGGATGTCACGCTGCCATATCGCGATGTATCGCCTGTCCGGCGCGACCCTCGGCACGCGCTTTGGCGGTGGAGACGTGTGTGTCGTCCACATGACTGGCGCGAAATCAGGCCGCGCCATCGAACTGCCGCTGATGTACGTGCCTCATGGCGACGGCGTGATTCTCGTCGCCTCATTCGCCGGTGGCCCGCGACATCCCGCCTGGTACTACAACCTCGTTGCACATCCGCAAATCGAGGTCGAGTGGCGAGGGCAGCGCAAGGCGCTCGTCGCCCGCCGCGCCAGCCCGGGGGAGAAAGCGCAGGTCTGGCCGCTTTGTTGTGCGCACTACAGGGATTTCGATCTTTACCAGCGGCGGACGAACCGCGACATCCCGGTGTTCATCTGCGAGCCGGAACAGGCACACGCAAGGCAGGGTTGAACTCCTGAACTCCGCGACAAGCACTGATTGACTTCGTATCGGTCGACCGATCTTCGGGACCGCCACCGATCGACTATTCCGACTGGCACGCCAGCGCTACAAAGCGTTACACCGCACCGACAGCAACCCCGGCCAATGGCACAATGTCGTCTCCCACTTCCCCGCCGCGTCGCCGAAATCACCGCCGTCCCGCTTCCGGCTGGCCTCTGGCATCAGCCTTGCCAGGCGCTGGTTTGATGCGAAAAGGTCGTAGTAGGCAGGCGTCTGCCGGGAGTCCGCGTCCACCCTTTCCCACCGGGTGAGGCACCGAGTAAACAATCCAGCACAGTGATTCCACGCTGCGCTGGCATTCCCGACATCGATCAGGCCGGCGTGAACATCGCCACCGGCGGTCCACCGTCGGAAGGCTTGAACACCACGCGTACGGCCTGGCCGATTTCCAGTGCGTCGAGATCGCAATCCACGATGTTCGTCATCATCGAGACGCCTTCGGTGAGCGTCACATACGCAATGGCGTAGGCCGTTGGCAATATGCGGCGCGAGACGCTGAACGAGTAAATAGTGCCCGTGCCCCGCGCCAACACCCACTCGGTCTGATCGTGGAAGCAGTGCGGGCAGAGGTTGCGCGGATGGTAATGGAAGCGCTGGCAGCCAAGGCAGCGCTTGACGAGCAGTTCGCCGCGTTCGGCAGCGGCATAGAACGGCTGGTTTTCCGGACTGGGTACCGGCGCCGTGATCGTGCGGTCCTGGTAAATCGTTGCCATGGTTCAAGCCCTTTCCAGGATTAGCGTGGCGCTGCCATGGCGCGAGGAAATCACGCCGCCCGTGCCCTGTGCGAGCGCGAGCGTGCAGTTCGGCACCTGCACCCTGGGATGCGCTTCTCCTCGCAACTGGCGCACCGCCTCGATGATTTTGGTCATGCCGCCGCGGTTGGCCGGGTGGTTGTTGCACAACCCGCCGCCATCCGTGTTGAACGGCAGCTTGCCCACGCCGGAAATGAGGTTGCCATCCGCCACGAACCTGCCGCCCTCCCCCTTCTTGCAGAAGCCGAGATCCTCAAGCTGCATGATCACGGTGATCGTGAAGCTGTCGTAAATCGACGCGTACTGGATATCCCGCGGCGTGAGTCCGGACTCCTCGAACGCGGCCTGGCCAGAGTAGCGGCCAGCCGTATAGGTGAGATCGATATCGCCGCCGTCCAGCCCCTTGATCGCGCAGCCCGTGCCCAGCAGGTTGACCATGGGCTTGTTGAGTGAGCGCGCGATTTCCGGCCGGGCCAGCACCACCGCACCACCACCATCGCTCACCACGCAGCAGTCCAGGCGATGCAAGGGGTCTGACATCATCGGTGAGTTAACGACGTCCTCGACCGTCACCACGTCACGCAGCATGGCGTTCTCGTTGTACTGCGCGTGATGGGACGCCGCGACCTTCACCCATGCGAGCTGCTCGGAGGTGGTGCCGTATTCGTACATGTGGCGCTTGGCGGCCATTGCGTACTGGTTGAGCGTCACCGCGTGGTAGGGCAGCTCGAACGGCACATCCGGGGCATTGGCACCGAAGTTACGTGGCACGGTACCGCTGGATCCTTCGGACCGAGGCCTGCCGGCTAGCGTCACCAGCGCGATGTCGCACTTGCCGGCGGCGATGGCTTCCGCCGCGTGGATGACGTGGATGAGATAGGACGAACCCCCGGTATCGGTCGAATCCATGTGCCGTACCCGGAGGTTCATGTAGTCCACCATCGCGAGCGGGCCAAGGCCGGGCGCATCACCCGCACAGGCGTAGCCATCGACGTCTCGATGCGACAG
>JAYTTZ010000085.1:0-2477 GCA_043744805.1 Gammaproteobacteria bacterium | reverse complement strand
GCGCAATTTCGCAAGCGCATCAGCATCCACGCCCAGCGCGCCGAGGATTTCCGCGTTGTGCTGGCCGAGCGACGGCGCGGCGTGGCGGATGCGGACCGGGGTGCGCGAGAACTTGGCCGCAGGCCCAACCACGGGCACGGTCTTGCCGTCGGACAGGGTCACGTCCTGGAGCATGTCGCGTTCTATCAGGTGCGGCTCGCGCGAGGCTTCGGCGAAGCTGTTCACGCGGGTGACGGCGAGCCCGCCGGCGTTCCACGCGGCCACGACTTCCGCCGTCGTGTGCGTGGCGCACCAGTCGGCGACCAGGCCGTCGAATTCATCGCGGCGCCTGATGCGCTCGGGGCCGCGGATTCCGCCTAGTTCGGGCTTGCCGATGAGGGCGGCCAGGGTCTTCCAGTGGGAATCGAGCAGCACCCCACCGTAGATATCCCCGTCCGTGCAGGTATACCGATTGACCGGCGCGGCGATCGAGAACTGGTTGGCCCAGCGCTTCAGCGGCATGCCCAGCGCACCGGCCGCCAGCAGCCCGTCGCTCTGGAAAATGAGCGCATCGGTGAGCGCGATGTCCACGTGCTGGCCTTCGCCGGTCCGCATTCGGTGCATCAGCGCCGCCATGGCGCCCATGGCGCCATGCACGCCGCCCAGATCGTCCCCGAGGAAGGTCGGCGCCTTGGTCGGGCCGTCCCCCGGCGTGCCGTTGAGTGAGGACCAGCCGCTGAAGTTCTGGGCAATGGGGTCGTAGCCGGGCCGATCGGACAGCGGCCCGAACTGCCCGAAGCCGCTGATCGATACATAGACGATGTCGGGCTTCACGGCCGCGACATCGGCATAACCCACGCCCCAACTGGCGAGCGTGCCGGGCTTGAAGTTCTCGATGACGCAGTCGGCCTGCTTGCAGAGTTCGAGGAACAGCCGGCGGCCTTCGGGGTGGCGCAGGTTCAATGACACGTTGCGCTTGTTGCGATTGACGGTCTCGTGGAACAGCGCGAGCGAGGAGTCTGCATAGGTGGGCGGCACCCGGCGCAGGACTTCGCCGTCCGGGTGCTCCACCTTGATCACATCGGCGCCGAAGTCGGCAAGGACGCACCCCGCCATCGGTCCGGCCCAGGTGGTGGTGGCTTCAACCACCACCAGGCCTTCCAGTGGCCCCTTCAGATCCGTGCGCGCCTGCGCGAAAAACGCCGACTTCTCCATGGCTCAGGCGCGCTGCACGAATTCGACGATGTTGCCGTCCGGGTCGCGCACCATGGCAATGGTGACGCCGGGGATCAGTTCCTGCCTGGGGATTTCGAACGTCACCCCGGCCTGTTCGCACTCGGCGCAGATTTCGTCGATGTTAGAGATCTGGAAAGTAAGGTAGCGGAAGCCGAGCTGGCTGGTGAGGCCCGCCGGACCGGCCGGCGGCACTACTTTGGGGTCCACCAGTTTCACGAAGCTCTCACCGAAACCCAGCCGGTGCATGAGGCCGAAGGGGATCTTCATCTCGCCGATTTTCGGCAGACCGAGGAGGCCCTCGTAGAAGGCGAGACTCTGCTGGATGTCCCGGCAAATGATGCCGATGTCGACGCAATTTTTGGCGGCTTTCATGCCCATGTGCAATGCCTTTCTGGTTGGCGAACTGTGGAGGGCCGCAGGCCCGGCTGGCGCGGTGGCTGGGCGAGTGTAAGGGGGGGGCAGGCCCGATTTCGAGAAGCGGATTGCAATTAATGCGATGCCGCATTGCGATAGCCCTCTATGGCTAGACCGCATCGGACTAATCCCGCGGGTCCCGAACCGCGATAATCGCCCTTCGCCGAGAGGCCATGCCCCGCAAGCACGCACTGGGCTGGCCCCGGTGGTTGACGGATTTGCACGGCTACTCCTCGCCGGGGAGCGCCTGAAGGAGAAACGAGTTTGGCTTTTGACGTGTTGACCGCCCTTGCCGGCGTGCTGGTGGGGATTGTCGTAGGCGTGACCGGCATTGGCGGTGGCTCCCTCATGACCCCCATCCTGGTGCTCTTTTTTGGCATCGCCCCCCAAACGGCGGTAGGCACGGATCTCCTCTACGCCTCCATCACCAAGCTGGCCGGTGTCGGCGTGCACCACAAGCACGACACGGTGGACTGGCAAGTGGTGCGCCGGCTTGCCTGCGGCAGCTTGCCCGCCGCCGCGCTCACGCTGGCCTGGATGCATTTCAGCGCCGTCGGCCAGATGAAAAGCGGCCTTCTCATCACGGCCTTGGCTATTGCCTTGCTCATCACTGCCGTGGGCATGCTGCTGAAGGACTGGCTGCATGATCTCGGGCGGCGCTTGCGCATTGGCGACTCGCAGCGCTTCATCCGCTGGCAGCCCGCGCTCACCGTCGTCGCCGGTGCCATCGTGGGCGTCCTGGTGAGCTTGACTTCCATTGGAGCCGGGGCGCTGGGGACGGTGATGCTGCTGTACCTGTATCCCCTGCGCATGACCCCCAAGCGCCTCGTGGGCACCGATCTGGCCCA
>JAYTTZ010000084.1:0-9645 GCA_043744805.1 Gammaproteobacteria bacterium | reverse complement strand
GTGCTGGAGTCGCTGGGCTTGACCGAGGGGGGCCTGCTGCGCACAGGGGTTTCGCTTTACAACACGGCAGGAGAAATCGATCGCCTGCTCGACGGCCTCGCCCTGCTGGCGTGAGCGCGGTGGAGTACGCGCAATCCACGCAGCACTGCCAACCCGCCCGCAAGCTGCCGTTTGCCTGCCGGGCGCCGCGTAGGGTCAAGGCTCAGTGGCGGCGGTGTCCGGCGTCCTCGTCGTCTTCTTCCTCTTCCTCTTCCTCTTCCTCTTCCTCGTCGTCGTCGTCGTCGTCGTCGTCGCCTTTATCTTCGTCTTCGTCCTCCCAATCGTCGTCTTCGTCCTCTGCGGTGGCGGAGGCCACGGCTTCCATCGCAGCGTCCACGATGTCCTGGTCGTCGTTCAGGAGCAGGGCGTCGAGGGCGCCGGTAGCGGCGTCGGCATTGGGGGCGAGGAAAGGCGTGGCGTCGATCGCCGCAAGCAGGAGTTCCTTGTCGGTGGCTTCATCGCCGAGGAATTCCTCGATGTAGGGCCAAGCGTCACGCACTTTGCGCTCGGCGGCGGCGCAGATGGCGTTGAAGAGCACTTCTTCGTCCTCGCTTTCCAGCGATTCGAGGATCTGGTCGTCGAAACCGGGCACGAAGCGCATCGCAAAGACGGCGGAGCGGTGCCAGCCTTCTTCCAGGTTGTCGTAGGCCTCGCGGACGGCTTCCTGGTGCCAGCCTTCCGGCGCACGCACCAAGGCCTCGAAGGCGCAGCGACGCAGCTCGGAGGGTTCGGATTCGTTGTCGTAGATGTCCTTCAGCGTGGTCTGGACCTTGCGATAGGCGGATTCGGAAACCGAGATGCCTTCTTCGCCGCGTCCTTCGCTGTGGGCGGTTTCCAGTGCGGGGCCGATGGCCAGCGCCGCCTTGCCGCGCATTTCTTCCGACTCGGTGCCATCGGCCACGATACCGGCCAGGACAGCGATGCCCTCGTTGCTGTCGGTCACCGCCTCGTAGGCGAGCTCAATCGCCAGCATGCGTTCCTCCGCAGGCGCGCCGCGGTTGCGGAGGATGCCCAGGATCTCGTCTCGCGCGGTCTCCGGCCATTCCCAGATAGGAATGTTCTGCAGTGTGTTGATGCTCATGGGATCACCTCGGGACAGGGTAGGAAGTGCGAGACAGCGGCAAGGTGCCGGCGGCGCGTAGGGTAACCCAAGCGCTCCCGCGAGCGAATGACGGCAAGGGGGCGAATGTCCCCGGGCTGATCTACGCGAGGACCGGGATGGGGGCAGGCAGGGACGGCGACGGGGAAGCCCCGCCGCCGTCCGGCGGACTAGAGGATCAGGTCGCCCAGGCTGAGCGTCGGCGCCCCGCTGAGCTGGATGGCGAACTCCGCCTGGGCGTCACCGTCGACGTTGCCGTACAGCACGCCACCGACGTACTTCAACTGGCCGGCTGCCGTGAAGTTGCCGCTGAACATGAGCTTGGTGAAGACGTTGTTGCCCGCTGCCCCGGTGTTGGCGTCGATGCCGGACAGGTCGATGTCATCGATGCCGTGCTGGAAGTCGAGGATGAGGTCCGCCAGGGCCCTGGAATTGCCCATCTCCGTCGCGAGGTTAATAAAATCAAAGACGTCGCGGCCGGCACCACCGGTGAGGCTGTCCTTGCCGACGCCACCGATCAGCGTGTCGGCGTCGTCGGAACCGTCCATCGTGCTGTCATCCCTACCCAGGGCGGTTTCGAGGAGATCGTGGATCTGCGTGAAGGATTCTTCGTCGAGGGTCGAGATGTCGATGCCAAGATCGGTCGCGGAAAACTGTTCCACGAAGCCGGCGCCGAAATCGACTGCCAGGGCGATGCCGGTAATGCTCCCGGTGAGTCCGGTGAGGTCGGTGCCGTTCACGCCGGCATAGGCGCCGGCCACCAGGTACTGCGCGGTCTTCGAGTCACCGAGGTCGACGTTGATGGTGATCAGTTGTGCGGTGACGGAGACGACGGAGACGTCGGCGAGCTGGGCTTCGCCTTCGTCTTCCCAGTCCGAGTTCTGGATGAAGACTGTGCTCATGTACCCGATCAATCAGGTCACTCCAGCCGATCGTCTGGCCCTGGGTGCGATCGGGCAGGCGCTGCTGGCGTGCGCCATTTCACCGAGGAAATGCGGAATGGGGTGAATCAGCCCGGAAGGTGCGGCGGCAAGGGGAACCCCTGCCGCCGTGGATGAAAGGACTAGAGGATGAAATCGCCGGCGGACAGCGTCGGTGCGCCGTTAAGGTGGATGGCGAACTCAGCCTGGCTGTCGCTGTCGGTGTTGCCGTAAAGCACGCCGTCGACGTACTTCAGCTGGCCAGCGCCCGTGAAGTCGGCAGCGCCGATGAACTTGAAGGCATTGTTGCCAGCCACGCCTGCATTGGCGTCGAGGGTGGACAGGTCGATGTCATCAAGTCCGTGAAGGAAGTCAGTGATGATGTCGGCAGTACTGTTGCTGCTCCCCATCTCCGCCAGCGAATTGAAGTCGAACACATCATGGCCGGCACCGCCGGTCAGGGTGTCCTTGCCCGCCCCCCCGGCAAGCGTGTCGTTGCCCACGCCACCCGAGAGCTTATCGGCACCCGCGCCTCCAGCCAGCTTGTCGCTGCCGGCGCCGCCCGACAGCGTGTTGGCGCCGCCGTTGCCGGTGAGCTTGTTGTCGAGGCTGTTGCCGGTGCCATTCAGCGCCGCGCCGCCGCTCAACATCAGGTTTTCGACGTTGGCCTCCAGGGTGTCGGTGACGCTGGACATCTCGGTGTCGATGCCGCTGCCGGAAGCTTCGGTGATGACGTCGCCCGCGGAATTCACCACGTAGAAGTCGTTGCCGCTGCCGCCAGCCATGTCATCGTTGCCCGCGCCGCCATTGAGGTGATCGCCACCCGCACCGCCGACGAGGGTGTCATCGCCACCGCCACCGTTGAGCGTATTGGCGAGCACATCGCCGGTAATGCTGTTGGCGACGTCATTGCCGATGCCGGTAACGGCCCCGTCGGTGAGCACCAGGTCTTCGATATCACTGGCAAGGGTGGTGGAGGTCAGGCTTGATTTTTCGGTGTCATGACCGGAGGAATCCGTGATCGTGTCGCCGGCCGAGTTCACCACATAGATGTCGTCGCCGTCGCCGCCGTTCATGTCGTCGTCGCCTTCACCGCCATCGAGGGTGTCGTGGCCGAGGCCGCCGACGAGGGTGTCGTTGCCGTCGCCACCATCGAGGTGGTCGTCGCCGGCATGGCCGGTCAGGTTGTCGTTACCATTCGAGCCGCCCATGGTGCTGCCGTTGCTGTCGTCACCAAAGGCGAGTTCCACCAAATCGTGGATGTTGGTGAACGCCTCGAGACCGATGCTCGTCGCGGGGATCGACAGGTTGGTGGCGTTGAACTGCGCGACGCCGTCCACCGACAAAGCGATGTCAGTGACGGTGCCGCCGAGCGTGCTGATGTCTGTCGCGTCCAGCGGATTGACGCCGGTGAACATGCCTGCGACCAGGTATTGGGCCGTCTTCGAGTTGCCGAGGTTGACGCTGACGGTCAGCAGGGTGTCGGTGACGGAAACGATGGTGACGGCGGCCGGCAGGACTTCACTTTCGCCCTCCCAATCGGAGTTATATACGGAAAGGATGCTCATGGATACCTCGGGTTTTTGGTTTGCATGGACTCCTTTTAGCGGCCAACTGCGCAAACCTGTAGGCCTCGTCGGGAAATCTGTGAGCGATTACCCCAACCTGACCGGCCTCTGGCGGTTCCGCCGCGCCGATGCCCCGCGAATGCCGGGGCCGCTCTCAGGCAATGGCGCCTGCGGCGCGAAGCGCGTCGATTTCGGATTGCGGGCAGTCGACCGAGCGCAAAAGTTCGTCGGTGTGCTGGCCCAGGGTTGGCGCCGGCAGGCGCACGCCGTTCGGCTCGCCGTCGAAGATCGCCGCTGGCCGGGCCTGGCGCAGGCGGCCGGCCTGCGGGTGGTCGTATTCAATGAGGCCATCCCGATGCAGCACGCGTTCGTCGGTCAGCACCTCGTCCAGGGCGTTGACCCGCGCGCAGGGCACGCCTTCGCGGTCCATCCGCGCCACGATTTCGGCGGTGCTGAGCTTGCTTGAGCCTTTGGCAAACTCGACGAAAAGCTCGGCATAACGTGCAAAGCGATCGGCCAGGGTCTGGAAGCGCGGGTCGTGCATGAGCGGCTCGATGTCGAGGCCGCGGCAGCAACCCTGGAACTCCCCGTCACCCACCACGATGATGGTCACGAAGCCGTCGGAGGTCTTCAGCAGGCGGTAGAAGTCGGCGATGAGCGGCTTCTTCACCACGCCCTCCTCGCCCACGAAGCTGTGATTCCAGAACACTTCCGGCCACAGGAACTGGAGGCTCGCATCCAGCATGGAGAGTTCCACGTGGTGGCCGCCGATGTGGCCCCGGTCACGGGCGAAGAGCGCCGCCGTGATGGCCTGGGATGCCGTGAGTGCAGCCACCTTGTCGCTCGCGATGGTCTTTACCAGCTGTGGCTCGCCACCCGCGCCCTGGGCGGCGGCAAAGCCGGACACCGACTGGATGACCGGATCGTAGACGCGCTGGTGGGCGGCAGGACCGGTAGCCCCGAAGCCCGAAATCGACACGTAGATGAGCCTGGGGTTTTCGGCGTGCAGCGCCGCGAAGCCGTAACCACTGCGATCGAGCGCGCCGGGGCGGGAGTTCTGCACGAAGACATCCGCCGAGCGGATGAGCTTCATCAGCGGCTCGCGCAGCCGGGCGTTCTTCAAATCCACCGCCATCGATCGCTTGTTGCGGTTCATCTGTGCGTTGTAGGCGCTGATCCCGCCGCGCGCGCCTCCGACATGGCGGGAAGGGTCGCCGGCGCCGATGGGTTCGAGGCGGATCACGTCGGCGCCCTGGTCGGCGAGGATGCCGGTGGCGAATGGGCCGGAGGCATTGGTGGTGACTTCGATGATGCGCACACCGCGTAGTGGCTGCATGAGGACTCTCCCCGGTGAGGTTGTTGTCGTGGCTGGCCGGAAGTCTATAAGAGCTTGGGCGCCGCAGGGTCGCCAGCAGGCGACAAGTCGGCAAGGGCTTCGGCCAGGGTGGCGTAATGGTGGTCGATTCCAACGAGATCAACGATACCGGCGCGTTCGAGCTTGCCCGCCACCCGCGCATTGGCGCCCGCCACCAGTACCGTCACGCCGCGCTTGCGAAAGCCTTCGATCACGTCTGCCAGGGTCAGCAGGCCCGTGATGTCCATGAACGGCACCCAGCGCAGGTAAATCACCAGCACCCGGGGATCGCGTCCGGCACTGCCCAGTGCGCGCTCGAAGTTCTCCACCGCGCCAAAGAAGAACGGGCCGTCGAGGGTGTACACGAGCACGTCGGGCGGGAGCGCCGGGAGGCCGGCCTTCACCAGTTCCTGGCTGATATCGCCGTTGCCGGCAGCGCGTACTTCCACGCTCGCCGACATGCGCCGCAGGAAATGCAGGGTGGCGAGGATGACACCGATGTTCACCGCCACCACCAGATCCGCGAACACCGTGAGCAGGAAGGTGACCAGCAGGATGCCGACGTCTGCCCGCGGCGCCCGCTGCACCATGCGCACGAAATGGCGGAGCTCGCTCATGTTCCACGCCACCACGAAGAGCACCGCTGCCAGCACCGCCAGTGGCACGTGGGCCGCGAGCGGCGCGAGGACCAGCAGCACCCCCACCAGGGTGGCCGCATGCACCAGGCCGGACAGGGGACTGGTGGCGCCGTAGCGGATGTTAGTCGCGGTGCGCGCAATCGCCCCGGTGGCGGCAAAGCCGCCGAACAAGGGGGCGGCCAGGTTGGCGAGGCCCTGGCCGATGAGCTCCTGGTTGGAATCGTGCCGGGTGCCCGTCATGCCGTCGGCGACCACGGCAGACAGGAGGGACTCGATGGCACCCAGCATCGCGATGGTGAAGGCAGGTCCGATGAGTTCCAGCACGCGCGGCAGGGTCACGGCCGGCCAGTGGAAGGCGGGCAAGCCCTGGGGAATACCGCCATAGGCGCTGCCGATGGTGGCGATGCCCTCGAACTGCGCGAAGTACTGCAATGCGGTGGCGGCCAGCAGGGCGATCAGCGGCCCGGGCAGCTTGCGGACCACCGGAATACGAGGGGTGAGGATCACCAGCAGCAGGCAGCCCAGTGCCAGCAGGGTGGTGGCCAGGTGCAGTGACGGCAGGGTGTGCAGCAGCGCCAGGAATTTCTCGTGGAAGTGCTCGCCTCGCGGGCTCGGCAGGCCGAAAAACGCCGGCCACTGCCCCACCCAGATGATCACCCCGATACCCGCCGTGAAGCCCACGATCACCGGCTGCGGAATGAAGCGGATGACGGCGCCGAAGCGTGCAAGCCCAAGGAGCAGGAGCATGAGGCCCGCCAGCAGGGTGGCAATCTGCAGGCCTTCGACGCCGTGGCGGGCCGTGATGCCGGACAGGATGACGATAAATGCCCCGGTAGGCCCGGCAATCTGCAGGCGGCTGCCGCCGGCCAGTGAGACGACGAGGCCGGCGATGATGGCGGTATAGATGCCCTGCTCCGGCTTGGCACCCGAGGCAATTGCAAAGGCCATCGCAAGGGGCAGTGCGAGCACGCCCACCACAAAACCCGACACCACGTTGCGCAGCCAGTGTGATCTGGCGAAGAGCCCGGCGTGCCAGGCTTCCAGGGCTACGATCATGGGCGTTCCTTCAGCGCGGGGAGGGAGCATGCAGCTGCGGCCCGCGGGGCAGGCGCGCTGCTGGCGGGCAGCTTAGCGCGTCGCGCGAAACTACTTCTTGCGCTGACACCGCGCAAGCCTTGGGTTCACGGCTCAGGATCTGAGCCCGGTCAGCCGGCACAATCGGCACTTCCCTGGGCCGGCGCCTTCGCGCCATGGAGGACTCATGCAGGATCAAAATTCGCTCCTCACCCTGGCAGCACTGGGCTTGGGGGTGGTGGTGGCGCTCGGCTGGTGGCTTGCCACGAGCCGCGCCAAGGTTGAGCGTCGGGCTACAGAAGAGGGCCAACGCCGTACCACGGTGGCCGAATCCGAAGTCCAGCGCCTGCAGGCCGCGCTCGAAGGCGCCAGCGAGGAGCGCACCCGCTACGCTGAACGCGCCAGCCGTATCCCCGCACTGGAAGCACGCCTCCACGAACTCGACATGGCACTGGCCGCGCGCGCAGACACCCTGCAGGCGTGCACCGCCGCCTTGGCCGCGGTGCGCCAGGAGCTTCGCAGCGAACGCGAACAGGGTGCACAGAAGCTCGCATTGCTAGCGCAGGCGCGGGTGGCGCTGTCGGATCAGTTCAAGGCCATCGCGGCCGAAATCCTGGACGAGAAAAGCCGCAAGTTCACCGAACTCAACCAGGCCAACCTCGACCAGCTGCTCACGCCCTTCCGCCAGCAGATGACCGATTTCCGTAGCAAGGTGGAAGAGGTCTACCTCACCGAAAGCAAGGACCGCTCGGCGCTGAAGGAACAGGTGGCCCAGTTGCAACTCCTCAACCAGGCGCTGCACCAGGACGCGAGCAAGCTCACCCTGGCACTGACGGGCGACCGCAAGGCGCAGGGCAACTGGGGCGAAATCATCCTCGACGATGTCCTCGAGCGCGCGGGCCTGCGCGAAGGCGATCATTACCAGCGCCAGGTGGTCTTGAAGGCCGAGGACGGGGTGTCCAAGGTCATTCCGGACGTCATCATCAAGCTGCCCGGCGAGCGGCAAATCGTCATCGACTCCAAGTTCACCCTGCCGGACTACCGTGCATTTGCCGACGCGCATGACGAGATGGAACGCAGCGCGGCGCTGAAGCGCCACCTCGTGGCCATCCGCAACCACATCAAGGGACTGTCGGAGAAGAACTACCAGTCGCTGCACGCGCTCACCACGCTCGACTTCGTGGTGATGTTCGTGCCGCTGGAGCCCGCCTTCATGGTGGCCGTCACCAACGATCCGGAACTCTTCACCGACGCCTGGTCCCGCAACGTGCTGCTGGTCTCGCCCAGCACCTTGCTGTTCGTGGTGCGCACCATCGCCCACCTGTGGCGGCAGGATGAGCTCGGCCGCAATGCGCGTGACATCTCTGCTCGCGGCGCGGCGCTTTACGACAAATTCACGGGCTTCGTGGCCGATCTGGAAAAAGTGGGCGCAGGCCTGGACCAGGCGCACAAGGGCTACGAGCAAGCCCGCCACAAGCTGTCCATTGGCCGGGGCAGCCTGGTGCGCCAGGCGGAGATGCTGCGGGAGTTGGGGGTCAAGCCCACCAGGGGGCTCAAGAAGCAGTGGACCGATCGCATGCTGGAAGACACGGGTGGCGACGACCCGGAGAACACCGCCGACACGTGAACCGGGATGCCGGCAGGCGCCTTTATTGCGGATGCTTCAATCTTCAGAATGCGGTTGAAGAACCCTTTAATAGAAGCGCCGGGCCCACCCGGCCCGAAACCGGGGAACGTCCCCGTCCACCATCGCCCATGCCGACTACGACCCACTGCATCCCGCAGTGCGCCACGCCCCCTATCCCTTCTACGCATACCTCCGCGAACACGAGCCGGTGAAATTCAGTCCCGCCGCGGGCGCGTGGGCCGTACCCCGGCACGAGGACGTGCGACGACTGCTGCTGGAGCACGGACGCTTTTCCTCGGACCCGCTCATTCGCAGCGCTTTCGGCGAGTTCAATCCGGCGCCGGACGCACGCTACCTGCTGGCCAGCGATCCGCCGGACCACAGCCGGCTGCGCACCCTGGTGAACCAGGCCTTGTCGCGCCGCCAGACCCTGGAACTGCGCGGGGAGATCGAAGCCACGGTCGTCGGCTTGCTGCCGGTGTGCAGATCGCAAGGGATTCAATCGTCATGCTGATCTTCGCCAGCGCCAACCGCAACGCCCGCGCTTTCGAGTCACCGGATCGCATGAACGTGAGGCGCTGCGACCTCCGCAACCCGTTGGCCTTTGGCTGGGGCATCCACCTGTGCGTGGGCAAGGCGCTGGCCAAGCTCGAAGGCGAAATTGCGCTCAACGGCCTGTTCGACCGCTTCGCCACGATCGAGGTGGCGACTGACCGCAGCGACTGGTGCGACGCCTTCTACCTCCGCGGTCCCAAGGCCCGGCCTGTGCGGGTGCGCTGCGCTTGAAGCAGGCCGCACGCGCATGCCGGCTCACGCCCACTGCACGGCAGGAACACCTGCTGGGCCATGCCTTGGCGGTGTTCGCCCACCAGGGCGTGGGCGACGCACGGCCTACGGATCTCGCCGTGGCGGCCGGGGTGTCCGTGCCCACCGTCTTCCACTACTTCCCCACCCGCGAATCACTGCAGGAAGCCATGCTGGCAGAAGTTTCCCGCCTGTTGCTGGACGGCATCCTTGCCGGGGAATCAAAGGCAACCCGGCCTGCCACGGAGGCCGTCGAGGAAGTGCTGCGCGCATTTTGCGGGGCGCTAGCGACGCACCCGCACCACGTCCGCATCTGGCTGAAATGGAGCGATCCGTACGCGGCAGCCGGTGGGCGGCCTACCTGGCGTTTTATCGCGGCGCGCTCGCTGGCGTGACGCGCCTGCTGGCCCGCGGCAAGCGACAGGGCTGCAGCGCCCGCGAAGTCGCCAACCAGGACGCCGCGCGGGTGATCGTAGGGCTGGCCCACATGGTCGCGCAGATGAAGTTCGCTGGCAGCACGGA
>JAYTTZ010000083.1:0-9648 GCA_043744805.1 Gammaproteobacteria bacterium | reverse complement strand
CTGCAAGGCGCGTGTCCGCCGAGGAGCGCAGTTTACAAGCGGGTAAATGAGCACCGCAGGCGGATACGCAACGCCGCAGACGGCCGCCGCAGTAGTTTCTCACCAGCCTGCTAAAGCCCCGGCGCTAGCCACCGATCATCCCGATTGGTTTTTGGAGGGCACTGTAATGTCTGGAGCCTTGGAAGGCGTGAAGGTCGTGGATCTTTCGCGCGTGCTGGGTGGGCCGTACTGCGGGCAGATGCTTGCCGATCATGGCGCCGAAGTGATCAAGGTGGAGCCGCCGCAGGGGGACGAAACCCGCGGCTGGGGGCCGCCTTTCGATGCCGAAGGCATCTCGGCTTACTTCGCCGGCATCAACCGCAACAAGCGCACTATCGCGCTTGATCTCTCCGTGCCCGCTGGCCGCGAGGTGCTGATGAAGTTGCTGGAACACGCCGACGTGCTGATCGACAACTTCAAGACGGGCACCATGGAGAAATGGGGTATTGGCTATGTGGAGACGCTGTCCCGGAAATTCCCGCGGCTGATCCACGCCCGGGTGTCCGGCTTTGGCGCCGATGGCCCGCTCGGCGGCTTTCCCGGTTACGACGCCATGGTCCAGGCGTCCGCCGGGCTGGTGTCGGTCAATGGCGCGCCGGACAGCGGCCCGGTGCGCATCGGCGTGCCGGTGGTGGATCTCTCCACCGGCATGAACGCCTGCATCGGCATCCTCATGGCGCTCTACGAACGCACTCGTTCCGGCCAGGGCCAGTTCGTGGACGCCACGCTCTACGACAGCGCCGTGGCCCTGCACCAGCCGCATGCGCCCAACTATTTGATGGGCGGCATGAAGCCGAAGCTCCACGGCAACAGCCACGGCAACCTTGCCCCCTATGCCAACTTCCCCACCAAGGGTCGCAACATCGTGATTGGCGCAGGCAACAACGGGCAGTTCGCCAAGCTCTGCCAGATGCTGGGCAAGCCTGCGCTGGCCGACGACCCGCGATTCAAGACCAATGCCGATCGCGTGGCCAACAAACTGGCGCTGGAAGCGGAGCTGCGCGAACTCACCAAGGACCGCGATGGTGAAAGTTTTTCGCTGGAGTTGATGCGCAACGGCGTGCCGTCTGGCGCTGTGCTCGAAGTGCCCGATGTGCTGGACCATCCGCACACCCGACACCGCAACATGGTGTGGGAGCAAGACGGCTACCGTAACGTTGGCAATCCCGTGAAGCTGTCGCGCACCCCGGCCAGCCCGCGCAGCAAGCCAAAGACGTTCGGCGTGGATACGATGGCGGTGCTTGGCGAGCTTGGTTACTCGATTGCGGAAATCGAGCGGCTGGTTGAAGACGGCGTTGCGCTCACGGCGATCCGTAAGGGTTGAGCGAGTCGATTCGCAGTGCATGAGCAGCCAGAACGGTTTCCGTAATCGCACCCGACCGCCTCTTGTCACCCCAGCGGTCGGTCACCGCGTAATCCTCCAATGACTTCCCCGCGCATTGCCATCGTTGGCGCCGGCTTGTCCGGCCTCGCTTGTGCGCGCCACCTTCAAGCCAAAGGCGTTGCCGTCGAACTGTTCGACAAGGCAGGCCGCCCTGGCGGCCGGATGGCAAGTCGGCAGCTTTCGTTCGACGGGCGCACGGTCCTGGTGGATCACGGCGCCCAATACTTCACTGCCCGCACGCCTGCGTTCCGCAGCTTGTGTGATGAAGCCCTCGCGGCCGGCGTCATTGCGCCATGGACAGGCCTGATCCGGGACGAACGCGCTGTCGCGGCCATCGCGCAGCCGGAAGCCCGCTACCTGGGACGTCCCGACATGAACGCCCTGCCACGCTGGTTGGCGCGGGGACTTTCCATCCACTGCAAATGCGACGTCACTGAACTCCAGCGCACCGCCAAAGGCTGGTCTCTCGCGTGTGCTGGAGGTGTCTTGCAGCACGGTTTCGACGCGCTGGTCGTCGCGCTGCCGGCCGAGCAGGCGGCTACGCTTTTGAGCGGCGTGGCGCCCACCTTGGCGGCCGAAGCACGGGCCGCACGCAGCGCCCCGTGCTGGGCGGGAATCTTCGGTTATGGCGACGCCGCGCGCTGGCCCGACTGGCAGGCCCTGCGTCCCCGCGAGGGACACCCGCTGGGCTGGCTGGCGCGCAGCCGCGATGGCCATGGCCTCATCGTGCATGCCACGCCGGCATGGTCGCGCGCGCACCTCGAAGACAACGCAGGCGCGGTGCAGGCCGCCCTGCTGGAAAGCGCCCTGCAATGCGCACCCGATCTCGGTGCGCCGGAGGTGGCCACCGTCCATCACTGGCGTTATGCGCTGGTCGAACAGGTGGCCGGCAGCCCTTATGGGTTTGATCCCGGATTGGCACTTGGCGTTTGCGGTGATTGGCGACTGGGCCCCAGGGTGGAACTGGCGTGGGTGTCGGGAGAGGGGCTCGGGGCAGCGATTTCGCGGGGATTACTGGGACAGTGAGTCCGCTGGGATCAACAGGCCTCGACTGACGACTGCGACAGCACGGCGATCAGTCTTGTCGCCTACACCCGTTCGAGCACCACCACCGGGATCTCCCGGCTCGTGCGGGCCTGGTAATCCTTGTACGGGGGATACACCGCTTCCATTTGTCCCCACAGCGCTTCGCGCTCCGCACCGCTCGCCACCCGCGCCATGACGCTGAAGAACGCCGGTCCCACCTGCACCTCGCAGGCCGGTTGCGCGAGCAGGTTGAGATACCACGCCGGCGGCGAATCGGATCCGCCCTTGGAGCCGATGATGACGTAGCCCTTGTCGGTGTCGCCATAAAAAAGTGGCATGGTCGACTGGTTGCCGGAGCGGCGGCCCACCGTGGTGAGCAGCAGGCTCGGCACCAGCCCTTTACCGCCCACCGCAGTGGCATCGAAATAATGGCCTTCACGACCGCCGCTCTCACGGTATTGCCGCAGGTGTTCGCCGATCCAGTCGGGCAGCTTGCCGCTTTCGAGTTCCTTCACGGTGTCTGCGGCCTTGAACGTGGTCATGGGGTCCTCCCTCTCCAATTACTTTTAGTGCTTGCCACGCGTGCCAGTGGGCAATGTCGAACGTTGGCCCGGATTGTTCAAGCGTCGAACCCCATGTCCCGCCTTCACTTAGCATCCCCTGCAGGCCTGTTCTAGACTCGCCGCTGCTTAAACGGTCGACGCTAAACCGCCGGGGTGCACCAATGACTGATCATCCAGAGATTGAAGCCTACGCAAAGACCATCATTGGCAGTTTGGCACTCGCCATTCCGCAGTCGACCGACGCATTCTTCAAGCTTGCCCAGGTCACTTTCACCGAGGGTGCCTTGAGCGTCACGATGAAGGAACTGATCGCGCTCTCAATCTCCGTGTCCCAGGGCTGTGAGGGGTGCATGGCCTGGCACAACGCTGCCTTGCATCGCATGGGCGCATCGCGCGAGCAGATCGCGGAGGCCATCGCCGTCGCGGTGGAGATGGGCGGCGGCATCGCGCTTTACAACGGTGCGAAGGCGCTGGCGGGATTCGACCAGTTTGCGGCCGCCGATAAAGCGGGATGAGGAAAATCGCCTAAGCCAGGATCCCGATCGGGCCGGGCGCGGTTCGCCTCGCGTCCCGGGGCGATGCCTACTTCAGCAAGCCCTTCAGATGCGCCAGGGTTGAGCGACCCGTCACGCGCGTGGCCGCTGCGTCTTCGGGTGAATCGTCAAAGCGCAATTCATCGCGCGGCAGTTCTTCCAGGAACCGGCTGGGTTGGCAGCTTTCCACCTTGCCAAAGCGCTTGCGTGAGCGGGTCCAGGACAAGGCAAGCGTCTGCTCGGCGCGGGTGATGCCCACGTAGGCGAGGCGTCGTTCTTCTTCGATGGTGTCGGCCTCGATGCTGGCACGATGCGGCAGCAGGTTTTCCTCGAAGCCCACCAGGTACACGTGCGGGAACTCGAGGCCCTTGGCGGCGTGGAGGGTCATCAGGGATACGGCGTCGCGCTCTTCTTCCGTGTCCTTGCGTTCGATGATGTCGTAGAGGGTGAGGGCCACCACGATGTCCGCGAGATTGCGGGTTTCGTCGCGCTCCACGATGCGGCCCACCCAGTTACCGAGTTCGCCCACGTTGTTCCAGCGACGGGTGGCTTCGGGCTCGGTGTCGCTGGTCTGCTTCAGCCAGTCTTCGTATTCGAGGTCGTTCAGGATCACCCGCAGCAGTTCCACCGGAGAGTCGTCTTCGGTGCGGCGATGCAGGCTTTCCACCCAGTTGGCGAACTCGCGTGCCGGTTTGAGGCTGCGCGCGGTAACGGCGGTAGCGAAGGCGGGTTCACGGATGGCGTCCTTTAGTGAGCAGCGTTCCTCAGCGGCCACTTTCACCAGCGCTTCGAGGGTGGACGTACCGATGCCGCGCCGTGGCGCGTTGATCACCCGCAGCAGTGCGTTGTCGTCCGAGGGGTTGGCGATGAGGCGCAGATAGCACACCACGTCTTTTATTTCCGCCGAGTCGAAGAACGACCGCGCGCCGGAAATCACATAGGGAATGTCGCGTTCGCGCAGCGCCTGCTCAAAAGGTCGCGCCTGGTAGTTGCTGCGGAAGAGGATGGCGTAGTCGCTCCACTTGCGGGTATGGAGCATGTGGTGGTGGGTGATGTCGTTGGCGACGGTCCCGGCTTCGCTCACTTCGTCGGTCGCCGAACGCACGCGGATTTTTTCGCCGTGGCCGCGCTCGCTCCACAGTTTCTTGTCGAACACATGCGGGTTGTGGCCGATGAGGGTGTTGGCGGCCTTGAGGATGACGCCCATCGAGCGGTAGTTCTGTTCGAGCTTGATGACCTTCAACTGCGGGAAATCCCGCGCCAGGGTGGCGAGGTTCTCGGGCCGTGCGCCGCGCCAGGCGTAGATGGATTGGTCGTCGTCGCCCACTGCCGTCAGGCGGCCTTCGGGCTGGGCGAGGAGCTTCACCAGTTCGTACTGCGCGTGGTTGGTGTCCTGGTATTCGTCCACCAGCAGCCAGCGCAGTTTCACCTGCCAGCGGAAGCGAATCTCCGAGTCCCCGCGGAACACCTTCACGGGCAGCGCGATGAGGTCGTCGAAGTCCACCGCGTTGTAGGCCTGCAGGGTCTTGGCGTATTCCACGAAGCAGCGGGCGGCGGCCTTCTCGGGCGGCGTGGCGGCGAGCTTAAAGGCGTCGGCCGGCTGGATGAGCCCGCTCTTCCAGTTGGAGATGGCGCTGGCCAGGGCACGGGCGTCGAATTCGTTGGAACCCAGCGAACGGCGCGCGATGTCGGAGATCACGCCTTCCACGTCGCGCATGTCGAACAGCGTGAACCGATCGCGATAGCCGATGGCGGCGAACTCCTCGCGCAGGATGCGCAGGCCGAGGCGATGGAAGGTGGAAATCCACGGCTTGGTGCGGCTCTTGGGCAGCAGCGGCCCCACGCGCTCGCTCATCCCGTGCGCGGCCTTGTTGGTAAAGGTGATGGCCGCGATGTGTTCCGGCGCCACCGCGCACTGGGTAATGAGGTGGGCAATCTTGTGGGCGATGACGCGCGTCTTGCCGCTGCCCGCGCCGGCCAGCACCAGCAGCGGCCCGTCGGTGTAGCGCACCGCTTCGCGTTGGGGGGGATTCAATGGGGTCATGGACGGTAAGGTTCTCGGCAGTGGACCCCATCATCGGGGCAGCGCGAGCGGAGTGTAGGTGAGGTCGAGGGGGGCGTCATCCGCGAACGCTTAAGGCCTGCCACCCTGCCAGCAAGTGCGTTGCGGCACAGCTTGGAGATCACTGCGACATGCCGGCGGCGGCAGGTTGGCGGAATCGGCCAGGGAATCGTCCTTCAGCCAGAACCGGCGAAAATGCCCCCAGGAATACCCCCGCCCCGAGCTGATAGGGACTGAGAGACTCGCAGCGCGGGCGCAGGCCCCTCCTGCTACGCTGAGAACAAGACCACTCTCGCAAGGACGCGAGCATGGAGCCATTGTCGGCTGGCAAGGACGCCAGTGCTGGTGGCGGCGTGCCGCCGTATGCGCGCCACCGCCCGGAGCGTACCCTTCTTTATCAACTCGTTCGGGACTACTACCCGGCGTTCAAGGCGCATCTGGCGGCGCAGGGTTCGACGTTGCCGCCCTATGTCGAGCAGGAGTTCGACGACTTCCTCAAGTGCGGGCGTCTCGAGCACGGTTTTCTGCGCGTTCGCTGCGATACCTGTCATGCCGAGCACCTGGTTGCTTTCAGCTGCAAGAAGCGCGGCTTTTGTCCAAGCTGCGGCGCCCGGCGCATGGCGGAGAGCGCCGCGCTGCTGGTTGACGAGGTGTTTCCCGAACAGCCGGTGCGCCAGTGGGTGTTGAGCGTGCCGTTTCCGTTGCGCTTCCTGTTTGCCAGCCGCCCCGAGGTCATGGGCGATGTCCTCGGTATCGTCTACCGCTGCATCGCCACGCACCTGATCAAGAAGGCGGGGTTCTGCCGTCGCACGGCCCAGGCCGGCGCGGTCACGGTGATCCAGCGCTTTGGCAGCGCGCTGAATCTGAATATCCACTTTCATATGTTGTTTCTCGACGGTGTGTATGTTGCGCGACCGGATGGCTCGCTGCGTTTCCGCTGGGTGAAGGAACCCACCAGCGCCGAGTTGTCCCGACTGACACAAACGCTGGCATTGCGCATCGGCCGCCACCTCGAACGCCAAGGACTGCTGGAACGCGATGCGCAGAACAGCTACCTGGCTGGCGATGATCTCGAGGCCGGGGCGATGGAACAGCTGCTGGGTTCGTCGATCACCTACCGCATCGCCGTCGGGCCGCAGCAGGGTCGCAAGGTGTTCACACTACAGACGCTGCCGGGTGACGAGTTCTTCGATGACAAGGTCGGCAAGGTCGCCGGGTTCTCCCTGCACGCCGGCGTGGCGGCGCGGGCGGATGAACGCCAGAAGCTCGAACGGCTTTGTCGGTACATCAGTCGGCCGGCCATCTCGGCAGAGCGGCTGTCACTCACCCTGAATGGCAACGTCCGTTATCAGCTGAAGACACCGTACCGCGACGGCACGACGCACGTCATCTTCGAGCCGCTCGACTTCATTGCCCGGCTGGCAGCCCTGGTGCCGAAACCGCGGGTCAACCTCACCCGCTTGGATGCGCGCCATCCATGGCGCGCCCCCTTCGGGCGCACTGCGTGCGTCCAAATTCACTCCCGGTGAATTTGTCACGGGGTGTTTGCGCCGAACAGCAAGTACCGGGCGCGGGTGACTCCGGCCAGGCGGGGCCGGGGCGATCAGCACGCCAGGGCCGCAGATCCGGAGGAGTCCGCGCCCGCCGAACGTCGCGCTGCGATGACGTGGGCACAACGCCTGAAGCGGGTGTTCGGCATCGACATCGAGACTTGCTCTGCCTGCGGCGGTGCAGTGCGGATCATCGCGTGCATTGAGGATCCGGCTGTCATCGAGAAAATCCTTGGCCACCTGAACGCGAACGCGCCGGGACATCCCGCAACCCGGCGGCCGCCGGTCCGCGCGCCGCCGCAGCGAGGGCTGTTCGACGAGACGGGCTAACGCTACGAAAACCAAGTCTGGGCCGTGCTGTCAGCGGTGCGGCAAGGGCGCCGGCTTGCTGCCTGCACCGAAACGATCTCGACGATCACTCCGCTAACCCGGGTTCGGGCGCCAAACGGTGTTCCACCGCCACTTCACTGTTCAGATCACTGCCCCGGTGGTCGGTTCGAGAGGTACACACCCGGACTAGCAAGGCCCGAATAGGCGCTTTATGCTTCCTATACTCAGGGTCGTACTCCGCGCGCCAGACCACATTCTTGTTCACATCCGTCATCGCAATCGGCGCGCCGCGGTGATCGTTGTGCACAAAATAGATTTCGGCGCCCGCCACGCTGCTCAGCAGGTAAGGGGGTGTGCGTAAAAATAACTGGATTGCAGATTACGCCATATCGGCGTATTTTCGACGCCCAACTCAAAACCCCGGAGTACCCTCATGACTTCGCCACAGCCGATAGGACTGGACGTCGTGAGCCCGGAAGATCAGCGTTTCTTCAAAACCCTCGGCACGCGTATCGCCGAGCTGCGTAAAGCACATCACTTCACGCAGCAGCAGCTCGCCGAGTTGCTCGGCCTGTCGCAACAGATGATTGCGTCCTATGAAGTCGGACGCCGGCGGGTGCCCATCTCGATGCTACCGGCACTCGCCACCGCGCTCGCCGTTTCCATCGACACGCTGCTCGGCACCGGCACCGGCACCAGCGCCGCGAAGCGCGGCCCGACGCCGAAGCTCCATCAACAAATCGAGCAGATCAGCCAACTACCACGCGCGCAACAGCGCTTCGTCACGCAAATGCTCGACACTGTCATCGCCCAGGCCAGCCGCTAAAGGGGAAGGTCTATGAATACCCTCGTCATTGAACACTTGACCGCCGCCGAGCTGCCGCGCCAATGGGCCGAGCAACTCGGGGCCACGCCCGATGCAACCTTTACCGTGCGGATTGAAGCCGAAGAAGCGGCACACACCGAGCGTGCCGCGTTCGGCCTTTGGCAAGACCGGCAAGACGTCGGCGACGTCGATGTCTATCTGCGCGACCTGAGGCAACCACGGCGCTGATGTTGGTCGATTCCGACGTCTTGATCTGGTATCTGCGCGGAAATCCTAAGGCCGCGCAATGCTTGGATGCACTGCCGGCCATCCAACTTTCAGCCGTCAGCTACATAGAGCTCGTGCAGGGCATGCGCAATAAGCGGGAACTGGAAGCGCTCAGAGCCGACCTTGGTCAGCGGCAGGCCACTGTCCTGCCCATTACCGAAGCTATTTGCGCGCGCGCTGTGACGCTCGTCGAGAGTCATTTCCACAGCCATGCACTGCAACTCGCCGATGCGCTTATCGCGGCGACCGCGCTCGAACACGACCTGTCGCTCGCCACTGCTAACGACAAGCACTACCGTGTTGTCGTTGGTCTGGTGATCAACGTGTTTCGGCCTGAATAGCGGCCTCGCGTTATGAGACCTCCGGAGACATCCTGCAGCTAAGGCTCGGCAAATTCACAATCGCTTTTCTCATAATTCCACCGACCGCCACGATCGAGGCAACTATCAACCGTCAAATAACGCGTAAGCCACCAGGCAACCATTCCTGCAATGATCACAACGCCAACCACGATAAGGATCCGGCGGCTATTCATGGCTTCGTTCATCTAATACTGCTGGGACAAGCCTGGTGGACGCAGCCCCCCACAAAGGATTTCACAGGGGCTCGGATCTAGCGTACCACCAGACCGACCGGCTAGATTGGCACTCTGATCGTCTGCTGAAGCAGCCGCGGGATCGCCCTTAACCCACTGATCAAAAAACTCTCGCGTATCACTTATCGTGCACGCAGCCGAATCCCCACCGGAGCCTCGCTGGGCAGCCTCACAATTAGCTTTGCAATGGAAATACTTGTCAGCGCCAATAGTATTTGCCGAACGCATGTCGTGATAGTTGCCACCAAAGCCCATGACCGAACCACCAACTTCTCGCCAATATCGCGCAACGTCTCCGGGACTAGGCCATGTCCATAGTCCATAGGGATCCGTGAATCTAACTGGATTGTTGCTGGCGTAAGCGTACGTATTGAGTAAGCGCTCCATCAACCCCGTCATTGCCAACAGCTTGGCAGTTGGGCTAAGCCCAGGGCAGTAACGCCTCGATGTCCTCAACCGTCGTCGCCCCCGGT
>JAYTTZ010000082.1:0-9739 GCA_043744805.1 Gammaproteobacteria bacterium | reverse complement strand
GCAGGCCCATAGCCCGGCTATGGGGCAAAAAGACGGTGCCGAATGGACGGCTGCGGTCGGTTCGCAGCCGACGCTCCCCAAGTCCGACAGGCTGCTAGGAGGCCTTCTTGCCGATGCGCCCTTCGGTGCCAGCCAGGAGACGGGCAATATTGGCGTGGTGCCGGTAGAAGATGGCGGCCCCCATCACGAGGCTCGCTCCGGTGAACGGCAGGGGCAGGCCGAGCGAGAGCGCAATCACCGGGGTTGCCAGGGTCGCGACCAGCGCCGCCAGCGAGGAATAGCGGGTGAGGGCGATAGTCGAGAGCCAGGTGGCGATGAAGCCAAGCCCGAGCCAGGGCGACATCGCCAGCAGCACGCCGATGTAGGTGGCGACGCCCTTGCCGCCACGGAAGCCAAAGAACACCGGGAAGAGATGCCCGAGGAAGGCCGCGCACGCGCAGCCCCCAACCACGACCGGGCCGAGTTCGAGGTGGCGCGCCACGAGGACAGGCACCACGCCCTTGGCGATGTCCCCGATAAGCGTGGCGACCGCCGCAGCCTTGCCATACGCGCGAAGTACGTTGGTAGCGCCCGGGTTGCCCGAACCCACCGCGCGCGGATCGCCCTTGCCCAGCGCGCGACACACGAGCACCGCAGACGACAACGAACCCATCAGGTAGCTCGCGACGACGAGGCCAAGCCCAAGAAACATCTGGTCCATCGGTCGATTCATTCCGGCGATTGGAGGCTAAGGCTTTATACTGCGACTCACTTCAAAGGCCAATCACGGTGGCGCACACGATGGCAATGGATATTGTTTTCCTGCATGGGCTCCGCGTCGATGCCGTGATCGGGATCTGGGATTGGGAGCGACAGTTCAAGCAGACGCTGGAAATCGATCTCGACATGGGCACTGACATCCGTCCTGCCGCGGCCAGCGATTCCATCGAAGACACCATCGATTACAAGTCCGTCACCAAACGCGTGATGCAACTTGCCGAAATGAGTGGCTGCCTGCTGGTGGAGCGGTTGGCCCAACTCATCGCCGACACCCTGTTCGCGGAGTTCGGCATCCTGTGGGTGAAAGTGCGCATCAACAAGAAATCGGCGGTGCGCCAGGTTCGCGACGTCGGCGTGATGATCGAGCGCCAGCGACCCGCGTGATCACGCGCTGCTGGATCAGCGTCGGCAGCAACGTCGATGCGGAGCGTCACGTCACGATGGCGATCGCGGCGCTCGAGACGCGCTACGGCGAAGTGGTTTCATCCGCCATCTACCAGACACCGGCGGCGGGGTTCGAAGGCGATGACTTCCTCAACCTCGTCCTTGGCATCGACACCGTGGAAGCACCGGAAGCCATCATGGCCCACCTGCGCGACATTGAAGCAGCCTCGGGCCGTGTTCGCGGTGGTCCCAAGTTCTCCGCCCGGACGCTCGATCTCGATTTACTCACCTACGGCCAGCACGTGGGCGCCACACCTGCACTGCCGCGCGAAGACATCCTTGAATACGACTTCGTGCTGGGGCCGCTGGCCGAAGTCGCCGGCGACGAGCGGCATCCGAAACTCATGCAAACCTATCGCGAACTCTGGGACACGATGCGAATGCGCACCGGCCCCCTGCAACGGTTCGTGCCACCCGCCGGGAGATCCGATCGATGAATGAACTGCGTTACACCCCGTTCCGGCAAGTCGTGGTGGTGGCCTTGGTGGCCGCCATCGTGCTCACACTCGGCGCCTGTGCCTCGGCCCAAGTGAAGGCGGACAAGCTGCGCAACCTGGCACTGATTACCACCACCGACGATTACCGCAAGCAGGTGCGTTGGGGCATGTTCGAAGAAGCCAGGAGGCACCTCAAGGCCCGCGAAGGCGAGACCCGCATGCCGGCAATGAACCGCTACAAGGCGTGGCGGATTACGTCGTACAACGTGGGTGAAATGACGAAGAACGAAACGGGCAACGAGGTGAAGATTGCTGCGCACATCGAGTTCTACAGTACGGATACGGGTGTCGCGTCCAGCATGAACTACGAACAGCTCTGGTGGTTCGACGCTAAAGCCAAGCTCTGGTACCTGGATGGCTCGCTGCCGGACTTCGACGGTGCTACGCGCTTCAAGCATTGAGCGCTAGTCAGTCCACCACGCCACGGCCGCCGTCCACCGCAACGACCTGTCCCGTGACGTAAGGCGCCTGCACGCAGTAGAGCACGGCACCCGCGATGTCGCCTGGCGTCCCGGGGCGGCCTAGCGGCGTGCGGCCCAGCAATCGCGCCTGTTCCTCGGGTTCGTTCATGTCAGGCCACAGGATGGCGCCGGGCGCCACGGCGTTCACGCGGATCGCCGGGCCGAGATCAAGCGCGAGCGCCCGGGTCAGGCCGGCGAGCCCCGATTTGGTGGCGCTGTAGACCGCGTGGTTGGCCTTTGGGCGGTCGGCGTAGATGTCGGTCACGTTGACGATGGTGCCACCGTGCTGCCTGAGCCAGGGCGTGGCGGACTGGGCGAGGAGGAACGGCGCACGCAGGTTGACGTCGAAAAGGTGCGACCAGTCTTCCAGCGTCGTGCCCCCGATCGGCGTAGGGCGGAATACCGCCGCGTTGTTGATGAGTCCGTCGAGCCGCTTCCAGCGCGCTGCGGCGAGTTCCACCAACGCAACCACCGACGCGGCATCACGCAGGTCCGCGGCAAGCGCATAGGCGCTGTCCGCACGGGTGGCATTGAGCACTGCAACGAGCGCGGCAGCCTCGCGGGCCGAGTGCTGGTAGTGCACCACCACGCGATAGCCCGCGTCGTGCAGGCACTTGGTGATGGCGGCACCCAGCCGCAGGGCAGCGCCGGTGATGAGCATGACTTCGTTCATAGCTGGCGATACGCTTCGGCGCCGAAAACGGGCCAAGGACACTCCATGGAAGTGCAGTCGAGATTACCTGATCCCTCTCCCGCGGAGTTAGCGTCCAGCAATGGGCTGCGGCAGCTGATCAGCGCAGAGCTCCTCGAAGGCGACGGCTTCATGTCGTTCGACCGCTACATGGCGCGCGCGCTGTTCGAGCCAGGACTGGGCTACTACATGAACGACAGTCTCAAATTCGGCGCGGCAGGCGACTTCGTCACCGCGCCCGAGGTTTCCCCGCTGTTCGGTCACTGCCTTGCGCGGCACTGGCTCGAAGTACGGACGCATGGCGACACCATTCTTGAGTTTGGTGGCGGCAGTGGAAGGCTCGCGGCCGATGTCCTCACGGCGCTGGACGCGCTGGACGCATTGCCCGCGCGATACAGCATCGTGGAGCTGAGCCCCCAGCTGCGCGCGCGCCAACAGGCGCTGTTGGCCAGCCTGCCGTTCGCTCACCGCGTCGACATCACCTGGCTGGCAGGTGCACCGGCGGCCCCCATCAGGGGCCTGGTGATCGCGAATGAAATCCTCGATGCCTTGCCCACCACGCTGTTCCAGTGCGCGGCCCAGGGCTTCCTGGAACGCGGCATCGGACTGGACGACGCGGGACGGCTGGCCTGGCGCGAGCGTCCTGCAAGCGAGGCGCTGCAGGTGGCGCTGCGGGTTCGCACTGCCGGGCTTGGCCTGCCGCCAGGCTATCGCTCGGAAATCAACCTTGCCCAGGACCTCTGGTTGGCCGACCTGCCGCGCTTCATCCAGCGCGGCGTGGTGTTGGTGTTCGATTACGGCAGCCCGCGCCGTGAGCTCTACCACGCCGATCGCACCGAGGGCACCTTGCGCTGCTATTGGCGCCACCGCCTGCACGACGATCCCCTGTGGCTGCCCGGCCTGCAGGATCTCACGGCGTCCGTCGACTTCACGGGGGTGGCAGAGGCGGGGGTGGACGCGGGTTTCGAAGTGCTCGGCTTCAGTACGCAGGCCGGCTTCCTCCTCGCCAACGGCATCGAGTCGGCGCTGCAGGACGCCATGCTGGCCGAACCCGACCACAGCCATCGGCTTGCCACGCAGGCGCGCATGCTGTTATTGCCGAGCGAGATGGGCACGCGTTTCAAGGCGATTGCGCTGGGACTGGGAGCGGGATTGCCGCACGGGCGTTTTGCCATGCGCGACGAACGGCACCTGCTGTGAACTTCCGCCACCTCCCGGGTGACCTAGCTGTAGAGGCGAGGTCCTCCCATGCTCGCGCCCAACCCCTCCGGAGATCCCACATGCCACGTCTGGTCCTCGCGCTTGTCGCGCTTCTGTCCAATGCCTTTCCAGTCATCGCAGCCGAACAGGCCGAAGCCACGTTCGCCGGCGGCTGCTTCTGGTGCATGGAGCCGCCGTTCGAGCAGGTTGAAGGCGTGGTTTCGGTGACCTCTGGGTACACCGGAGGTCGCAAGGAGAACCCGACCTACGAGGAAGTCTCCAGCGGCTCGACGGGCCACGCGGAAGCGGTACGGGTGGTGTTTGATCCCACGAAGACCAGCTACGAAAAGCTGCTCGACATCTTCTGGCACAACATCGATCCGCTGACCGCCAACCGCCAGTTCTGCGACGCCGGCACCCAGTACCGTTCGGCGATCTTCTTCCACGATAAGACGCAGGAAGCCGCAGCGCTGGCCAGCAAGGCCGCGCTCGGGAAGTCGGGGAAGTTAAAGGACACCATCGTCACGGAGATCGTGCCCACCGCGACGTTCTATCCAGCGGAGGACTACCACCAGGATTACTACCGGAAGAATCCGGTGCGTTACCAGTTCTATCGCCAGGGTTGCGGACGGGATGCGCGATTGAAGGAGATCTGGGGAAGCGCGCCTGCGCATTGAGGGGCGGAATACGGGTTGATGGATACCCGCCATCCCCGCGAACGCCTGGCTTTTACCTGGCGCCAACCTCCGGTAAGTCGCCTGCCTGCTTGAGTAGCGTGATCCGCGCGCTCCGAATCGCTTCCTTCACGGCTGGCCCGCCGCCTGCTTTTGCGACCACGGCGCGCACGTCCAGCGTGAGCAGCCGGGCCAATGCCGCGCGCAGGAAATCGGCTTGGGGATACGGTTCGTCCTGTTTGCCACCACGGCCGGTGGCGTCGATCTGGCAGGCCTCGAGGATCTCCTCGAAGCGTTCGGGACGTCGGAAGGCATCGAGCTGCTCGAACAAATCTACCGTCGTCGAGGGCCGCAGGATCTGCGCCTGGTGCACCACCGGATGGTGGCGCGCCACCAGCACGGCAAGCTCCCGATAGGCTTGCGGAGCGCGCAGGCGGATGGACACGGCTTCGGCGAGGCGTGCGCTGGACGCCTGGTGGCCGTAATGGCTGGGCAGGATTTCCGCAGGGGTCGTGGCCTTGCCGAGGTCGTGTAGCAGCACGGCGTAGCGCACGCGGGTGCTGGCTTCGCGCCGCGCAGCCTGGTGCAGGCAGAGGAGCAGGTGCGCGCCGCAGTCGACTTCCGGGTGGTGCTGTGCCGGTTGCGGCACGCCAAAGAGCGCGTCGATTTCCGGCAGCAGGGCCTTGAGCGCGCCGCACTCGCGCAGGACCTCGACGAAGCGCTCGGGGTAAGGTTCGCCGAGGGCGCGTTCCAGTTCCCGCCACAATCGCTCGGCGGCCAGGGTCGCCAGTTCACCGCTGGCCGAGAGTTCGCGCATGAGGGCCGTGGTTCCCGGCGCGACCGGGAAGCCGAAACGCGCGGCGAACCGGGCCACCCGCAGTACGCGCAGTGGATCTTCCGCGAAGGCCGCCGTCACGTGCCGGAGCACGCCGCCCGTCAGGTCTCGTTGGCCCCCGTAGGGATCAATGATCCTGCCCGCGCCGTCCTCCGCCATCGCGTTGATGGTGAGATCGCGCCGGGCGAGATCCTCTTCCAGCGTCACGCTGGTGGAAGCGTCCACTTCGAAGCCGCGATAGCCGGTGCCGCGTTTGCGCTCGGTGCGGGCCAGCGCGTATTCCTCCTGCGTATCGGGATGCAGGAACACGGGGAAATCCTGGCCCACCTGGCGATAGCCAAGATCGAGCAGCGCTTCCGGCGTGCCGCCCACCACCACCCAGTCGCAGTCCTTGCTCGCGATGCCCAGCAGGCGATCGCGCACCGCGCCGCCCACTTTGTAGATTTCCATCAGCGACCAGCGTGTTGCCGCAGCTTGTCGACGGCCAGCGTCGTGCTGCCCCTGCCGAGGTAGCCCGGCACGATGGCGCTGATCGGTGTTGGTGTAATGCCAAGGTCCGCAAGTCCGGGATGTTGCGGCAGGATGACGCTGTCCAGCGACGCAGAGCGCAGGTTGTCCCGTGAAAAGGGCTTGCCCGGCAGGTGTTCCATGATTTCCGCCAGCACGCGCGACAGCCCGCTGCCCAGCGGCAGGACGACCCGCCGCCAACCGGTGACCACCAGCACGTAGCGCACAATCTCATGCAAGGTCATGACCTGCGGGCCGCCCAGCGCGTAGCGCTTGCCGAGGGTGGACTTGTCCTGCAACGCGCTAACCAAGGCGGCCGCGACGTCGCCGACGTAGACCGGTTGCATCCTGGCGGCCGCGCAGGCAAGCGGCAGCACGGGCGCCAGGCGCAGGAGGCCGGCGAATCGGGAGAACAGTCCGTCACCCGGCCCGAAAATCACCGACGGGCGGAAAATCGTGACGCCAAGACCAAAGCACTGCTGGACGAGGCGCTCGGCCTCACCCTTGGTCTTGAGGTAGTGGCTGGGCGCATCGGCTGCCGCGTTGAGCGCGCTCATGTGCAGGTAACGGGTGACGCCGGCGCGCCGGCAGGCCGCGAGCGCGACCTGCGTCACGTCGACGTGCGCGCGGCGAAACCCCGTGCCGTCGTCGCCGCGTTCATTGAGGATGCCGACGAGGTTTACGACGGCAGTGCAGCCCTGGATGGCCGCACTGACCGCATTTACGTCATGCACGTCACAGGCGATGCATTGCGTGTTGGGGAGTACCCAGAGCTCGCGGGCATGCAGCCGCGCACGGGTGAGGACCCTGATGGCGTAGCCGGCGCGCACCAGGTGTTCACACAAGGTGCGGCCCACGAAGCCGCTGCCGCCAAGGATCGTGATGGTTTGCATAGAGCTGCCTCTGTCTGGTTATGGGGCCGTCAGCTCAGCATTTGTCCGCGCGTGCGCCCTCGGGGGACAGCCACGCGAGCTGGCTCGACAGGCGGGTCGTGGGCAGGCCGAGGCGCTGCTCGTAGATGGCCGCGTAGAACAGTGCGCGGCGCACGTAGCCTTCGGTTTCCGCAAATGGAATGGTTTCCACCCATAAGTCGGCGGGCACGCATTGGCTGCGCGGCAACCACGACTTCACCCGGGAAGGTCCCGCATTGTAGGCCGCCGCTGCAAGCGCGAAATTTCCGCCGAACTGCTTGATGACCTGGCGCAGGTAGGCCGCGCCAAGCTGGATGTTGGTTTCCGGATTCAGCAGATCGGTGGGTCCCCTGAACGGCACACCGTTGCGCCGCGCGGTTTCCGTTCCGGTGGCGGGCATCAGTTGCATCAGGCCCAGCGCACCGGCGCCGGAGCGCGCATCGACCACGAAGGCGCTCTCGCCGCGAATGATGCTGTAGATCCGCGCGGGTGAAAGCTCCTGTTTCGCACTGGCCGCCAGCACCCGTTGCTTGTAGACGATGGGAAAGCGCACCTCAGTGTCGGCATACGATTCGATTTTGCCGAGCGCGAAGATGGCGCGGTCGTACCAGCCCCATTCAGTGGCGAGCTTGGCCGCGACTTCGACTTCGCGCCGCGAGAGTTGCTCCAGGGTCCACAGCCATTCGCGCTTCGACTCCGCCGGCATGCCGAGCTGGTCGAACTCGCGCGCTCGTTGCATCCCCGACAAGGCCTGTAGGTCTTTGATTTCGCGCGGCAGCGGTGTCGTGGGCTTACCCTCGACGACGTACTTCGCGTTGATGCGATCGCTGGCCAGGAAGCCATAGTAATCCCGGGCGGTGGCCACCTCGGCAAACGCGGCGCGCGCACTTTCCGCGTCGCCGGTTTCCTCCAGCGCCCGCGCGTGCCAGTAAGCGAGCCGCAGGTGGTTGCCGGGATGCGGGGTGCGCACGGAGGTCCAGCGCTTGATGCGTTCCCATTGCCGCGTGTCCAGCGCCGCGCGCAGACGAACGCGCTCCAGCAGTTCGTCGGCGCCGGTGTCGGGCACGCGATCCAGCAGGACGAGTTCATTGGGTAAGTTTTGCGTCACCGCGGCAAGCGCGAGGGTACGGAGCAGGGTGGCACGGGAACTGGCGGAAAATTCGTGCGCCTTGCCCACGGTATCCCACAGCGCACTCGCTCGATCCGCGTCATGGCCGGCCTGGAGCGTGACCGCATAACCCAGCAGTGCGCGATTGCGGGGATTGTCGGCCACGAGCGCCGGCATGGTCGCGGCGTCCATGGGCTTGCGTTTGATGGCCTCGACCAGCCCGGACACCACGGCAGCTTCGGCACTGTAGTTGCCGAGCAGGTAGGCGGCGAAATCAGGGCGATTCTCGCGCAATGCCGCCCAGACGCGATCGCGCACGAGAGAATCCGTGAGCACGCCCCGGGCATACAGCGCCTCGAAGACCCGCGAGCAGGAATCAGCCGTCGCCCTGGACGTAAGCCAGAGCGTTCGCGCCGCTTCGGTCAGTGCGGTGAGCTTGCCGGTTTCAAGGCGCGCCCGCAGCGCAATGCAGGCGAGATCCAGCTTGGCGGTGGTCCTGTAGAAGCGGTCGTACAGTGCCCACTGGTGCTGCTGGCCCAGTTCACGGAGCCAGTCTTCGCGCAGCTTTGCAGCGATGTAGCTGCCGCGGTTGGCATTGAGGAAGCTCTCGACGCTGGCGGCTGGCAGCTTGGGTAATTCGCGGCGCAGGGCTTCGTATCGGAGGTAGGGATAGAGCGCGTATTTCTCGAGGCCGGCACTGAGCGCCTTGGTCTTCGGGCTGCCGGCCTTGGCGGCTGCAAACGCCTGATTGAAGCGCGCGCGCTGGTCGCCGAGCGGGCTTGCCACGGCAGAGGCGGCGAAGAGGAACAGCAGCAGGGGCAGTATGCGAGAATCCATGGAGCCGACAATTGTCCGTACTGCCATGCGCGGAAGCAACGACTGATTGAAGACATCGCGAGCAAGGTGCCATGACCCAAACCCAAGACCCCACGGGGGGCAGCAGTGCATTCCTCGAACTCCTGCGGGGACGTCGCACGGTGCACGATTTCCTGCCCGGCGCGCCGCCGCGCGAGCAGGTGCTGGCCGCGCTGGAAACCGCACGCTGGGCCCCCAACCACCGCCTCACCCAGCCGTGGAAGTTCTACCTCGTGGGGCCAGAGGCGGCCGAGCACATCGCGCTGCTGAACGCGGACGTCGAGCGCGCAAAGGGTGGTGAGGATGCCGCGGCCGCCAAACTGAAGCGCTGGCGCGCCATGCCAGGGTGGTTGGTGGTGACCTGCCAGAAGAGCGAAGACGCGGCGCGCGAGCGCGAGGACTACGCCGCCTGCTGTTGCGCCGTGCAGAACTTCATGTTGGCGCTCTGGGCCGGGGGGATCGGCAGCAAGTGGTCGACCGGCAAGGTCTTGCGCGACCCGCGCTTCCTGCCGCTCATCGGTGCGGACGCGGCCAGGGAATCCTGCGTCGCCCTGGTCTGGTTCGGCACACCCCAGGCCGTGCCCGCGCCGTCGCGCCGCGAATTAGCCAGTTTCATCCACGAGTGCCCCTAGCAGCCTGTCGGACTTGGGGAGCGTCGGCTGCGAACCGATCGCAGCCGTCCATTCGGCACCGTTTTTTTGCCCCATAGCCGGGCTATGGGCCTGCAAATCCGGCACCAACTGTCCTGGCTGGGGCCGATTCTCGCTATCGACGCCCCAAGTCCGACAGGCTGCTAG
>JAYTTZ010000081.1:0-34216 GCA_043744805.1 Gammaproteobacteria bacterium | reverse complement strand
TGAATTTTAAGCTGGAAAAGCTCGGTTTCTCCAAGCGGGCGGACGAGCGTCCCGCGATCCTTGCGTGACTTCGGCGCCGCGACGCGCCCACGCTGTGTTTCAAACCTGACGATGTGCCAGGGCGGCCGTTCCTCCCCGAGTAAAGCCGCGAGCACACGCGGGAAACGCGGGTCGATTTCCAGATCGTCTTCCATGATCAGCGCGACGGCGATGCCTTCGCGCACCATGCGTTCATATAGCCGGTAGTGGCTGAGGTAACAGCCTATCTCGTTGGGCATCATTTCAACGCCATAGACGCGGAGGCAGCGCGTGCGGTCGTAGGCCACCAGCGCTTCCGCCTCCAGGGTGCGGCCATCGACGGCCGGCACGAACTCGGCGTCGAGCCCCAAGGTCGATAACTGCTTTTCCATGTCCGCGCGACGTTCCACGTCATGCACGAGGTTGATGACGAAGGCACGAAGTCCCTGCAGGGCAGGTGCTTTGCCGTCGTACATGGCGGGCTACGCGACGCCTTCCAGCGCCGCGAGGTGCTGGCGCAGTGCCCTCGCCACTACGCCCGGATCGAGCAGCTTGAGGTTGGCCTGTGGTGCAAGGACGATTGCCGCCCTCGGTCCCCACGGCTCGTAACGCGCCGGATCTCCCGGACCGAAGACCGTCAATGTCGGGACGCCAGAGGCTGCTGCCAGGTGTCCCAGCCCCGAGTCATTGCCGACGAACGCCTGGCAATGGGGCAGCAGGGCCACGACTTCCGACAGATTCGTGCGTCCGGCGAGGTTCATCACTGGCTGCCCTACCGCGGCTGCGATCGTGTCCGCCGCGGGGCGATCGGCCTCGCTGCCGAGGACCACCAGTGAATCGAAATCCGCACCCGCCGTGCGGGCGAGTTCGACGTAATGGGGGAGTGGCCAGCATTTGCCTTGCCAGTTGGCACCCGGCGCGAGCACGAGGCGACGACCAGGAAATGCCGCGAGTTGGCGCAAGGCTTCACGGTGCGCGAAGTCTGATGTCCAGACACGGGCCTCGGGCACGAGAGCGCCGGCCGGGAGGATTTGGCGGGCGACGGCGAAGTGCTGGAGCACGGCGTGCGCGGCGTGCGGGCGATTGTGCCAACGGCGGGTGCGACGGCGCGCACGGACCAGAAAGGGCAGGAAGTCCGTGCGCAGGTCGATGACGGCTTCGTAACGGCGCTCGCGCAATTGGCGGAGCAGGGCAAGGAATCCCGCAAGGCCGCTGTCCTTGTCGCGATGGAACAAATCGCCGATGAAGGGGGCGTGGCGGAGCAGTTCGCTGGAGCGGCGATCTGCAACGATGTCGATGCGCGCATGGGGCCAGGCTGCATGCGTGGCCAGCAGCGCAGGCGTCGTGAGCACCAGATCGCCGATGTTGCTCAAGGTGACGAAGAGCAGGCGCTGTTCTTCCTGGTCGTGCGCTGTCGCCTTCATTTGCCAATGCAGAAGTTGGAGAAAATGTCGCCCAGAAGGGCTTCTGTCGTGTAAACGCCCGTCATTTCCTCGAGCTGGCGCGAGGCGAGTCGCAGTTGTTCCGAGGCAAGTTCGGTCGCGCCACGGGCAAGTTCATGTTCAGCGGCTGACACGAAGGCGAGGGCTTCTTCCAAGGCATGGACGTGGCGGGCTCGAGCAATAAAGGGCGCGTCGGTGATTTCTTGTCCGCCAGCAACCAGCAGCAGGGCCTCGCAGATCAGTGCAAGGCCGTCACCACGTAGCGCCGAGAGGTAGGCCGTGTAGCCATTCTCGTCGTGGTGCAAATGGGGGGCGCGCCCGGTGAGATCCAGTTTGTTAATCACGGTGACGATGGGTTTGCCGTTGCGGCGGGCGTTGCTGATTTCCAGAGGTTCTTCGTCTGCAAGTTCGTTGATGGCGCACAGGTGAAGGACGATGTCCGAGCGGCCCAGCAGTGCGTAGGCGCGGCGTACACCTTCCTGTTCCACGATATCGTCCGTGTCCCGGAGGCCGGCGGAGTCATGCAGGCGTACCGACAGTCCTGCGATGTCGATGTCGACGCTGAGGATGTCCCGGGTGGTGCCGGGAATAGGCGTGACGATTGCGCGCTCTTCTCCGCAAAGGCGGTTGAGTAGCGTGGACTTCCCACTGTTGGGTCGCCCAACGATGGCTACGTCCAGACCCTTTTGTAGGCGGGCGCCGTTGCGTGCGTTCGCGAGCAGTGAGCCGAGGTTGCGGTCGAGTTCCTGGAGCAGGCCGCGGGCGTGGGCGTCGGCGCCACTCGTCTCTTCGGCAAAATCGAGGGACGCTTCCAGCGCCACGCGGATGGCGCGCAGTGAGTCATTTATCGCGGACACGGCTATGGAGAATTCGCCTGCGCATGCCCGTGCAGCGGCGCTGGCAGCGTGCGTGGTGGCGGCATCAATCAGGGAGGCGACGGCTTCTGCCTGGAGCAAGTCGATTTTACCGTTGATGAACGCACGCTCGGTGAACTCGCCGGGGCGGGCCGGGCGGGCGCCGTGGGCGTAGCAGGCTTCGAGCAAACCGCGCAATACCGCAGGGCCACCGTGGGCGTGGAGTTCGAGGAGATCTTCCCCGGTGTACGAGTTTGGTCCCGGAAAGAAAAGGCAGAGACCGCGGTCGAGCAGGACGCCTGAAGCGTCGAGGAAGTCACGCAGTGTGGCGGTTCTCGGTCGTGGGGTTCGTCCCACGATACGTTCGGCAATTTTGACCGTTTTCGGGCCTGAAATGCGCACTATCCCCACGGCACCACGACCGGCAGCGGTAGCGATGGCGGCGACGGTATCCCCGTAAGCAGCCATGTCGGCAGGCAGCCTTGGGGTTTTTAGCGGGTGGTGGCGCCCGCTGACTCGATCTGGCGGGTGATGAACCACTGCTGCGAAATCGACAGCACGTTGTTCACGAACCAGTACAGCACGAGGCCAGCCGGGAAGAACGCAAAAAAGACCCCGAAGATAAGCGGCATGATTTGCATGACCTTCGCCTGGATGGGGTCTGGTGGCGTGGGGTTCATTTTCGTCTGTAGCCACATGCTGATCAGCATCAGGGCGGGCAGCACGTAGTACGGGTCCTTGGTGGAAAGGTCCTGGATCCAGAACATGAACGGGGCCTGCCGCAATTCAACGCTTTCCAGGATCATCCAGTAAAGCGAAATGAAGACGGGGATCTGGACGACGATCGGGAAGCAGCCGCCAAGCGGGTTGATCTTCTCCGTCTTGTACATCTCCATCATCGCCTGGTTGAGCTTTGCCTTGTCGTTGGGGAAGCGTTCGCGCAGCTGGAGAAGGCGGGGCTGGACGATGCGCATCCGCGCCATTGAACGGTATCCAGCCGCGGAAAGCGGCCAGAAGGCGAGCTTGATGAGGCACGTCAGAACGATGATAGACCAGCCCCAGTTGCCGAGGATGGCGTGGAGGAATTTGAGCGTTGAGAACAGCAGTTCGGCGATGAACCAGAGCACGCCGTAATCAACTGTGAGTTCGAGGCCGGGTGCCACTTTAGGCAGTACTTCCTGGAGTTTCGGACCCAGAAAAAGGCGGCTATTTACTGTGGAATCCGCTCCGGCAGCCACGGTAGTAGCTTTGCCGTAGTAGCCGACGACGTAGCGGTCGTTACCGAGGGCATACGAATAGTAATGCTGCGAGCTTGAGGCATCAGGGATGAGCGCGGCGAGGAAGTAATGTTCGACCATCGCCAACCAGCCGCCAACGACTTCGGCGTCGATGGGCTTTTCCTTCAGGTCCTCGAATTTGTGCTTCGCATAGTGCTTTTCAGGCGTTGAAACGGCGACGCCAGTGAACGTGGGGACAAGCTGGTGGCCAGTCGGTGCGCTGACGCGGGAGAGCTGTTCGTAATGGTTGAAGGTCCAGGGGGTGGCTGAGCCATTGTGGACGGCATAACGCTGTTCGACTTCGTAGGAATCCCGGTGGAAGACAAAGGTTCGTGTGACCTCGAGTCCGCCCTCGGCTCGCCAGTGGAAACTGACTTCAAGCTTGTCCTGGCCTTCTTCAAGCTGGTAGTTCGGCTTGTCCGACTGGAAGGTTGCGTAGTGGTCGGCGCTTCTCTGTTCAGCTTTCAGGCCGCCCTGCACGATGAAGTCCCGATTCGGGATGTCATCCAGGAGCTTGAATGTCCCCGGGCTTTCTCCCGCCGCATCAGCATAGCGCCGCAAGGTGAGGCGTTGCAGTACGGCTCCGACCGGGTTGATTTCAGCGATGAATAAGTCGGTTTCTATCCTTACCGGAGGCGTATTCGTTGCCGCCTGATTGGCCAGGGGAATCGGTGGCTTGTCCACCCCGGGGGCAGGAACGATGTTCGCTGGTGTAGCGGGGCCAGGGGCAGCCGTTGGCTGGTTTTGCGTCTGGCCGGCGACAGGCGCGGGCGTAGGACCATAGTCACGCTGCCAAGCTTCCCAAAGTAATAGCCCGATGAAGCTCAGGAGGATGACGAGAACAAGACGGATGTTGTCGGTCGTCACGGGTTTGCACCATTCATTCGGCGCTAAGCCTTTGGTAGAAAGTGATAACGGTTGGCCATCGTGCGGTGAGCGCGTTGGTCAAGGTGGGTGATGGAGTGCCGGCAGTTCCGTGTTTTGCCATGACGACGATGTCCAAGGCTACGGTACGTACCGGCGAACAGCGAAAGCTTTCACGGATGATTCGGCGCAGTCGGTTTCTGTCGACGGCTCGGCGCAGTGCCTTCTTGCTGATTGCGATACCCAGTCGGGCGTGCCCGAGCGTGTTGGGTAGCGCAATGAACGTGAAGTATCGATCCGAAGCGCGCGTTCCCTGTTGGAAAACCGAGTCAAAACCATTCGCCTTGCAGAGGCGATCAGCAGGGCGGAAACGGAATTCGGACGTACTCAGACTTGGGTCAGGCGGAGCCGACCCTTGGCACGACGTGCTCTGATGACAGCACGGCCTCCACGGGTTTTCATGCGGGCACGGAAACCGTGCGTGCGGGCGCGCTTGAGGCGGCTAGGTTGGTAGGTGCGTTTCATTTCGTATCTCTACTGCAATGTTGTAATTGTGGCTTCGCGGATTCGCGGGTTGCGGCTATCCGGGGCCGGCGGATGGTAAGTGCGCAGCAAGATTTGTGTCAATCAAAACAATGCCCTGAATCCGGCTGCGGCTTCGCATGACTAAGGATAGCCGGGGCGTATACACTCCCCGTCTTCGCGTAATTTTCGTTTCGAGTACACATGAGCCTTCTTTGGCAGCGCTGTAGAGCCAGACTGGAGGAGGAACTCACCCCCCAACAGTACAATACCTGGGTCAGGCCCCTGACCGCCGTCGATAACGACAGCGGCTTCGAGATACGTGCGCCTAATCGGTTCGTGCTCGATTGGGTACGCGAAAAATATTGGCGCAGGATTCTCGAACTCGTCGAGGAAGAGTCCCTCGTGCCCTGCACGCCATCCATGGTGGTGATGGCCGGCGACTTGGAAGTCGGTTCGGCGCTTGCCGCTTCCCTCGTTGGGAATTCCCCTCCCGCAAGACCTGAACCCAAAGCAGCTGTGAAGCGGGCACAGCAGTCGGTACGCAAGGATTTTTCATTCGAAAACTTCGTTGAGGGGACATCCAACCAGTTGGCGAGGGCAGCATCCATCCAGGTTGCAGAAAACCCGGGGAAGTCCTACAACCCTCTGTTCATTTGCGGTGGGGTGGGGCTGGGCAAGACGCATTTGATGCACGCAGTGGGCAACCACCTTATCGCCCACAGCCCAAATGCCAAGGTGGCCTACCTGCACTCCGAGCGTTTCGTAGCTGAAATGGTCCGCGCTTTACAACACAACACCATCAATGATTTCAAACGGCACTATCGGACCGTTGATGCATTGCTGATCGACGACATCCAGTTCTTTGCTGGAAAGGAACGTTCTCAAGAAGAATTGTTCCATACTTTCAATACGTTATTAGAGAGTCAGCGACAGATCGTGTTGACTTGCGATCGGTATCCTCGAGAAGTAACCGGCATAGAAGATCGCCTCAAGTCGCGATTTGGTTGGGGGTTGACTGTCGCCATCGAGCCAGCAGAGCTGGAGACTCGGGTGGCGATCTTGCTGTCCAAGGCGCAGTCAACGCCGATTCATCTTCCCCATGAAGTGGCGTTTTTCATCGCCAAGCGATTCAAGTCGAATATCCGCGAACTCGAGGGGGCACTTCATCGGGTTGTGGCCAAGTCAAACTTCGCGGGCCAAAAAGACATTTCGTTGGAATTCGCGAAGGAAGCATTGAAGGACCTTCTTGCACTGCAAGACAAGCAAGTCAGCATCGGGAACATCCAGAAAACCGTTGCCGAGTACTACAAGATCAGGGTGGCGGACCTACTTTCGAAGCGGCGTAATCGCTCCATAGCCAGGCCACGGCAAATGGCCATGGCCATGGCTAAGGAACTGACGAATCACAGCTTGCCCGAGATTGGTGATGCTTTTGGAGGTCGCGACCACACGACTGTCATCCATGCTTGCAGGAAAATTACAGAACTCAGGCGCTCCGAAGACAAGATGCAGGAAGACTATGTGAACATCGAAAGAATCCTGACCAGCTAGGCTTTAAAGCTGTGGGTAAGTCAGGAAAAAAACAGGTTCCTACTCGATCTGGCCGAATTTCCACACAGGGAGAGAGGTCGTTGGACACAGGTTTTAAACAGCAAAAAAAGAGCTATAACAAACTGATAATAAAGAATTTATTCGTCTTTTTAGAGCCTTTCCCAGTAGCTTAATAACCATTACAGGTTGATATTTAAATGAAGATATCAATAACGCGTGAAACATTTCTTCCAGCACTCCAGTCCGTCGGCAACGTCGTGGATCGTCGACAGTCCATGCAGATTCTGGGGAACGTGCTGTTGAGTGCCACGGGCGGCCATCTCAGCCTGACGGCAACGGACATGGAGGTGGAGGTAGCGATCACCTGCGCTGCAGAAGTCCTGCGCGAGGGGTCTACAACGATTCCCGCAAAAAAACTATTGGATATCTGCAGAAGCTTGCCCAATGAGAGCAACTTGACGCTCGACGTTGTTGGCGGGAAGGCGAGAATCCAGTCAGGTCGGAGCCGATTCAGCCTTGGTACTTTACCGTCTGATGATTTTCCTGCCGTTGGGAGCCATCAAGGCTCCACGCGGATCAAAGTCCCTGCGGTTATGTTGCTTGAACTCATGGGTAGCACGCAGTTTGCGATGGCCCACCAGGACGTCAGGTATTACCTGAACGGCCTACTTCTTGAGTTATCTGCTGGCGCGATTCGTACTGTCGCAACGGATGGGCATCGGCTTGCCCTCTGTGATCGTGAAGTAGAAACAGGCGTTAATAGCCCGATTCAACTGATTGTCCCGCGTAAGGGAGTCCAGGAAATCCAGCGAATGCTCTTGCACCAGGATGAAGACGTGATGCTTGTGCTTGACGAGAACCATATTCGAGTCGAAGCGACGGATCAGGCGATAACGGCCAAGCTGATTGACGGAAAGTTTCCGGACTACCAGCGGGTTATTCCAAAGCAGGGTGACCGCCTGGTCACTGCTGACCGGGAGACGCTACGTGCAGCGTTCAATCGCACGTCGATTCTTTCTAATGAGAAGTTCAGGGGTGTGCGTTTGGTGTTGAGTGAAAACCTCCTCAAGGCCATGACGCACAATCCGGAGCAGGAAGAAGCAGAAGAAGACGTCGAAGTAGACTACTTAGGGGGCGAACTCGAGATTGGATTCAACGTGTCGTACCTGCTTGATGTGCTTTCGGTGCTGAAGTCTCAGTTGGTCAGGGTTGAACTTTCGGACGCGAACAGTAGCGCGGTATTGTATGCCCCGGATGATGCCAGGGCTAAGTACGTCATCATGCCGATGCGACTTTAAGCACGGGAGATTTGTAGACGGGCGATGATTACGCTCGAGGAAGTTCGGGTTTCTGGTTTCCGGAACCTGAGCGCCGTCGCTTTGGAATTCGGTTCGGGCTTGAACATCATCAGCGGCCGTAACGGAAGTGGGAAGACCAGCCTACTTGAAGCCATCAACGTGCTGGCGAGTGGCAAGTCATTCACTGGTGCGAGTGCCTCTGACTTCATTGCGCGCGGGTCTTTGGTTTCCACGATTAGCGGTGTCGTCAGCAACGAGGGACGGACGCTTGCTGTAGGGATAGAAAAGACTAGTGGCAGTACCGTATGCCGGGCCGGAGGGGAAAACGTTAGGTCAGCTTCCGTCCTTGCTGAGTTACTCCCTGTGGTCTCGCTGGACGCGCAGTTGTTCCAGTTCGTTGGGAACACCCCTGCTTACCGGCGTTCTCTGTTGGACAGAACTTTGTTTCACGTGGAACCGAGATATCTGGCTGTATTCAAGGCATGCCATCGAGCCCTCCAGCAACGCAATGATGGGCTGCGAGCGGGGGTATCCCGCTCGGAGCTTGAGTTCTGGAATCAGGAATTTGCGAGCTACGGCCATCAACTGCATCTTTACCGTGAACGCTGTGTCACGGAAATGAACGAATGGCTTGCAAGTCAACCCATGAGGGTCGATTGCGAAACTTTGGCACTGGAATACAGAGCCGGCTGGCGAGCAGGGACTACTCTTCTGGAAGGCCTTGCGGATAGTGCTGGCCGTGAAGCCCAGTTAAGAACTACGCTTGTCGGCCCCCATCGCGCTGAGTTACGGGTGCTCACTGGCGGGGCTCCGGTGAAGCAAGCGATTTCGCGCGGACAATCCAAGGTAGTTGCTTGTGTGTTGGTCGAAGCTCAATTGGCATGTCTTGGTTCGCGGAACCGGCCTCTGCCGATACTACTGATCGACGACATTTGTGCTGAGCTCGACTACCAGGCGCGAGCCGAGGTACTCGAAATGCTGTTGAAGCCTGGTCGTCAGGCGTTTGTGAGTGTTATCGACAGCAAGTGGTTGCCCGAGGGCAATTATTCTGCCGGTTCTGCGTTGTTTCACGTGGAACGCGGCGCTTTTTCCTCGAACTGTCAAAGACCAGGAACTTAGCCAATGTCCAGTACCTACGATTCCTCAAACATCAAAATTCTCCGTGGACTTGAGGCAGTCAAGACTCGTCCTGGCATGTATATCGGCGATACCGACGATGGTTCTGGGCTCCATCACATGGTGTTCGAAGTTGTTGATAACAGCGTGGACGAAGCCCTGGCTGGGCACTGCACGGAAATCACGGTTCGAGTGCTCTCTGACAACATGGTTTCGGTCTCTGATAACGGTCGCGGCATTCCTGTCGATATCCACGAGGAAGAGGGCATCTCGGCTGCCCAAGTTATCATGACCACCCTCCACGCTGGCGGTAAGTTCGATGATAATTCCTACAAGGTTTCGGGCGGTTTGCATGGTGTCGGCGTTTCCGTCGTCAACGCACTCTCTGAAAAGCTTGAATTAACGATTCGCCGTGAAAACCAAGTCTGGTTTCAGGAATACCATGAAGGAGATCCGGTAGCGCCACTGACGTGCGTTGGTACGGCAACGACCCGCGGAACAACGGTCACTTTTAGACCCAGCGAAAAAATATTTAAAAACATCGAGTTCCGGTATCAGACCCTTGTAAACAGGCTGCGCGAGTTGTCGTACCTGAACGCCGGGCTAATCATCCACTTATCAGACGCCCGGACCGGTATCGAGGAAACCTTCAGGAATGAAGGTGGAATCAAGAATTTCGTCCAGCACTTGCAGGAGACCCGACAACCCCTGCACGAGTCCGTGCTGCACGTGGTGTCGATGCGCGAGGGCGTCCAGGTTGAGATTGGTCTTCAGTGGGACAACGCCTATCAGGACAACGTTTTCTGTTTCACGAACAACATACCGCAACGCGATGGGGGTACCCATCTATCGGGTTTCCGCGCTGGACTGACCAGAAGTGTTTCCCAATATCTTGAAAAAGAAGGGTTTCTCTCAAAACAAAAAGTCACCCTTCAGCCGGAAGACATTCGGGAAGGTCTGACTGCGGTCGTTTCAGTGAAGGTTCCGGATCCTAAGTTCTCTTCCCAGACCAAGGAAAAACTGGTCTCGAGCGAAATAAAGAACATCGTCGAAACCGTGGTTGTCGAGTATGTCGGGAGCTACTTCCTGGAGCACCCAAACGAGGCGCGGGTCATCGCTGCCAAGATCATGGATGCCGCTCGCGGCCGGGAAGCTGCCAGGCGAGCCAAGGAACTTACCCGCAAGAACCCGCTGGATATCGGAGGACTGCCAGGCAAACTCGCTGATTGTCAGGAACGGGATCCGGCCAAGTCCGAGCTATTCATCGTCGAAGGCGACTCGGCAGGTGGTTCAGCAAAGCAGGGCCGCGACCGTCGGTATCAAGCCATTCTCCCGCTCAAGGGAAAAATCCTGAACGTCGAGAAGGCAGCGATGAACCGGATGTTGTTGTCGGCCGAAGTTGTGACGCTCATCAAGGCTTTGGGTAGCGGGATTGGAAACGACATAGAAATGGCCAAGTTGCGCTACCACCGAATCATTATCATGACTGACGCCGACGTTGATGGATCACACATTCGGACCCTGCTGCTAACCTTCTTCTATCGCCGGATGCGGCCGCTGATCGACGGCGGACACATCTTCATTGCGCAGCCGCCGCTTTACAAACTGAAACGTGGCAAACAGGAGCGTTACATCAAGGATCAGAACGAGTTCGATCAATACCTTTCAGAGCTCGCGCTGCAGGACGCTGTCATTGAACGTAACGGCGCCCAGATCCCGGTGCCGGAACTTGTCCAGATCGGTTCAAACCATTTGATGCTGCAAAAGCTGTCGGAACGCCTGGCCCGTCGTTACGACCCGACATTGCTGGAAATCGTGCGCAAAATGGCCGCGTTTGCCATGCCTGACATTGCAGAACGAGACTATCTGGAACAGTGGCGCGCAGAGCTTGAGCGTGCACTTGAGGGCATCAAGGACGTTTCGTCCCATACCGTGGAAATCGACTACCGCGACGCGGTCAGTTGGACGCTGCGCATGGAAGTCAAGATTCGGGGCGTCATCTCCAAGGCCCGTTTCGACCGGGATTTCTTCCTCTCACCAGAATATCGGCAGCTGGTCCAGCTGAGCCTCGTCATCGACTCCGAAGCGGACGAATACACCATCGTCCGCGACAGCCGGAAAATTCCCGTCACCACCCTGCGCCACCTGATGGAACAGCTGCTCGAACACGTGAAGAAGGGGCTTTCCACCCAGCGCTATAAAGGCTTGGGTGAGATGAACCCCGATCAGCTCTGGGAGACCACCATGGACGCGGAAACCCGCAACCTCATGCAAGTAAAAGTGGACGACGCCATGGCGGCGGACAAGATTTTTGCCACGTTGATGGGCGATGAAGTGGAACCGCGACGGGAATTCATCGAGCGTCACGCCCTGAGCGTTACCAACCTCGATACCTGAACATCAGGGCACCGCCGCACAGGCCCAAACGAGTACCTCCGAAGCGCCAGCGCGGATCAGGGCGCGCCGCGCCGTGCGCAGGGTGGCGCCAGTGGTGAGCACGTCGTCAACGAGCACGATCCGTCGTCCGCTCACTTCCGTGTTGGCCCGAAAAACATCACGAACGTTCGTGACGCGTCGGGTTCTCCCCAGTCCGCGTTGTGGCGCCGTATGAACCGACCGTTTCAGCCACTGGGCCTGAACCGGCAAACCGGTTTCGGCTCCCAGCATTCGGCCAAGCACCCAGCTCTGGTTGAAGCCTCTCTCCAGATGCCTGCGGTAGCTGATGGGAACTGGACAGATGACGGCCGCATCGAGTTCAGGAAAAGGACAGCGTGCCGCCATCAATCTCCCCAAGAGTGAAAGCACCCCGACATTGCCCGCGAACTTGGCTTGGGCTATCAGTTCAATTAACGGAAATGCATAATTAAAACAGGCGGATACTTCAAGAAACGGGCGAACACCCGTGACCTGTTGATGCTCCCGCCAGGGAAGGTCTCGCGTACAGGCATCGCACAGCACAGACCGTGTTTCGCAAGTCTTGCAGAGCACACAGCGCTCGAGCGCGAGCTTAAAAAATCGACCACTTTCACGCCAGTTGTAAGGCCTGAGTGCATCCAATAGGCTTGACGCCAAAGACCTGAAAGTGCTCATCCGCTGGAATCCTTTTCAGCGCGGCCTTCATCTGATCAAGACCGGAGATCCCATGCTAGACGTTCAAGTTGAATCTGCCGAGACCCGCGGAGCATTGCCCCAAAGCCCTGAACGTTGGCCCCTTGCGAAGGCCCTGTCGCTCTTGCAGCAACCTTTGAATGACCTTCTCTTCCAGGCCCACACGGTTCACCGGGCAAACTTCAACCCCAACGAAGTCCAGCTCAGCACCCTGCTCAACATCAAGAGCGGCGGCTGCCCCGAGGACTGCGGCTATTGTCCACAGAGCGCCCGCTACAACACCGGCGTCGAAGCCACAGCCCTGATGTCCGCCGATCAGGTCCGCGAAGCGGCTCTGGCTGCCAAGGCAGCCGGCGCTACCCGCTTCTGTATGGGGGCCGCCTGGCGTGCTCCCAAGGACAAGGACGTGGCGCAGGTCGCTGACCTCATCCAGGTCGTCAAGGATCTAGGCCTTGAAACCTGCGTCACGCTCGGGATGCTGAAGCCAGCGCAGGCAGAAACCCTCAAATCCGCCGGCCTCGACTACTACAACCACAACCTGGACACCTCGCCGGAGCATTACGGCGACATCATCTCAACCCGCACCTACCAGGACCGCCTCGATACCCTGGACGCCGTGCGTGATGCCGGCATCAACGTCTGCTGCGGAGGCATCGTCGGTCTTGGTGAAAACGTCGAAGACCGCGCCGGCCTTCTCTGCCAGCTCGCCAACATGCCCGTGCAGCCGGAAAGCGTGCCCATAAACCAACTGGTCCGCGTGGAAGGTACGCCGCTGGCCAACGCGCAGCCGCTTGACGTCTTCGACGTCATCCGCACGATTGCTGCCACCCGAATCATGCTGCCCAGCGCCTACGTACGCCTCTCGGCAGGCCGCCGGGAACTTGGCGATACAGGCCAGGCGCTGGCTTTTTTCGCGGGCGCAAATTCCGTTTTCTACGGTGATCAATTGCTGACTACGCCAAACCCGCAGGAAAACGAGGACAGAGCCTTGTTCGATCGACTTGGCATCACGCCCATGGGCAGCGGCCACTGATCTCCTCGTGCCGCCCGCGGAACCCGCCGCAGTAGACCTTCCGCTCGTGCCGCCCGAGACCCGGCGGCGAGTACTTGAACGACGTTCGGGACCGCAAGGTGCCGAGGTGATGGTAGGTGGCTGCAGGCTGCTCAACTTTTGCAGCAACGACTACCTTGGCCTTGCCAACGACGAGCGAATAACGGCGGCCGCCAAGCAGGCCATCGACGATTACGGCGTCGGCGCCGGCGCTGCCGGTCTATTGTCAGGCTGGTCGGATGCCCACCATGCGCTCGCCGAAGACCTCGCCAGTTTCCTGGGGCGGGACCGCGCCCTCATTTTCTCCTCCGGCTACCTGGCCAACCTTGCGCTGCTCGCCACTTTTGGTTCGAGGCACGGCGAAATCTTCCACGACAAGTTGAACCATGCCTCGCTCATCGATGGCGTGCATCTGAGCGGCGCGCGTTCCACGCGCTATCGCCACAACAGTCTCGAAGACCTTGACGCTCGCCTCTCCGCAAGCGTGTCGCAATCCAAGATCGTCGTTACCGATACCGTTTTCAGCATGGATGGCGATCTCGCGCCGCTCACGGGATTGTCCAGTCTCGCGAAACGCCATGGGGCCCTGTTCATCTGCGACGACGCCCACGGGTTTGGCGTCCTCGCGGGTGGTCGCGGCGCGCTCGTAGACGCGGGTTTGACGCAGGAAGACGTCCCGCTGGTCATGGTCACGTTTGGCAAGGCGCTCGGATCCGCAGGTGCCGCGGTAGTGGGGCGGGCGGATCTGATCGACCAACTCCTGCAGGCCGGCCGCACGTTCATCTACGACACGGCCATACCGCCGGCGCTCGCGGTCGCCAGCAGCACGGCGCTACGACTCCTCCTTACGGACCCTACCCTGGTGGCGAAACTTGACAGCAACGTCCGCTATTTCACGCACGCCCTCGCCGCCGCCGGCCTGCCCGCCACGCGATCCTCCACGCCAATCCAGCCCGTGGTGCTCGGTGAAGATGCCGCGGCGCTCGCCGCCTCCGCCGCGCTACGCGAGGCTGGTTTCTACGTCCGCGCCGTGCGGCCACCGACGGTTCCAATCGGCACGGCGCGGCTTCGCATCTGCCTTTCCGCCGCCCACACGGAAAACCAGATTGTGCAGCTTGTCACTGCACTCTCAGGCATCCTCGCCGCCCTCGGCAAGGCTTGACCCTACATGCTCGACAAGCGACTCGTCCGCCGCTCCTTCGACGCAGCCGCATCGACCTACGACGCGCACGCCGCGATCCAGCGGGAAGTCGCCAATCGACTGATTGAACGCCTCGACTGGATGAAGCTCGCGCCAGGGCGGGTGATCGACCTTGGTGCTGGCACAGGCTACTGCACGCGGCTCCTGGAGCAGCGCTATCGGCGGGCCAGGCTTGTATTGGTTGACCTCGCGCCCGGCATGCTGGCGGAAGCCCGTCGTCGCAAGGGGTGGCTCTCCCACCAGCATTACGCCTGTGCCCGCGCGGAACGCCTGCCTCTCGCCGACGCTTCGGTTGATCTCATCGTTTCCAGCCTGACGTTCCAATGGTGCGAGGATCTCGAAGCCGTCTTCCGAGAATGCCGGCGGGTCCTCAAGCCGGGAGGCTTGTTGCTCTTTTCCTCCCTGGGCCCGGACACCTTGAAGGAACTGCGTGCGGCGTTTTCCAGTTTCGACAGCGCACCGCACGTCAACCAGTTTCCCGATATGCATCTCGTCGGCGACGCCTTGATCCGCGCAGGCTTCAGCAGCCCGGTGCTGGAGCGCGAGGATCTCGTCGCGACCTACACGGACGTCATCGCCCTGATGCGTGACCTGAAGGGCATTGGCGCGCGAAACGCCGACAGCAGGCGACCTCGCCAGTTGAGCGGCCGTCGCTTGCTGGCCCAGCTTGCGCAGGGTTACGAACCCTTCCGCCGCGACGACCTCCTGCCCGCCACTTATGAACTTGTCTTCGGCCACGGCTGGGTGGCGCCCAACGCCCCGAAGCAGGACGGCTCTGCGGTCTTTCCGCTGAGTCGTCTCACCCGCCGCTAGCACCGTGGATTGCTTCATCACGGGCACCGATACCGGTGCCGGGAAAACCCACGTCACCTGCGCCTTGCTCGACCTCCTCGCCGGACTGGGCGTGCACGCAGGGGCGATGAAGCCGCTGGCAGCCGGCCTGGACTTTCGCGACGGCCTCTACGTCAACGAAGACGTCGCGCGACTGAAGTCCCATGCAGTGGCCGAACTGCCCGCGAAGGTGATGAATCCCTATTCGTTCAGTGCGCCGACCGCACCGCATATTGCCGCCGCCCTCGAACTGCGCCGGGTTGAGCTCCAGGTCCTCACGCAGGCGGTCCTTGAGGCCAAAGCCCTGACAGAGGTGCTGCTCGTTGAGGGCGTGGGTGGGTGGTCGCTACCGCTTAACGACACGGAAATGCTCGCCGACTTTGTCCGCGCAGCGGGACTGCCTGTCATCATGGTGGCAGGGATTCGGCTTGGCGCCCTGAACCACAGCCTCCTCACGGCACGCGCCATCGTGGCCGACGGCTGTACGCTGATCGGCTGGGTCGCCAACATCGTAGATCCGGCATATGCCTATGCCGACGGCACCATCGAGACCCTGCGCCAGAAAATCCCGGCGCCATGTCTTGCGGTAGTCCCTTGGCACGCGCTTGAATCAGTCGCTACGACGCCCCCCGGCCTGGCTGAACTCGCAGCCCGGCTCGCGGGGCCCCGGTGACTCCCGATGCTAGCGGAGACCAACATGGTTGAAAGCCATGCCGACTCCCAAAGTGGCCACCTCGTGTGGGTGGTGAGGCCAACCCTGTCCCTCACGTGGCCTGAAGCCAAGCGCTGGCTCTGCCTCATTTCGACCATCCCGCTGGCGAGCGGAAGCCTCTTCCTCTGGTTCGGGATCCCGTTGGTCCTGGCGTTCGCCGGATTGGAAGTAGGCCTGCTCTGGGCCGCGTTCTACTCCATCCAGCGCAAGGGCCAATGGTGCGAAACCATCGATCTTTCCCCTGGAATCCTGGTGGTAGAGAAAGGGCGGCTCGAACCCAGTCAGCGGGAGGAATTCGATCCGGCATGGGTGCAGGTCCACCTTGCCGAACCCGGCGGATGGCACCCTGGCCGGCTGATGCTTAGATCCCATGGCCGGTCCATCGAACTGGGATCCTTCCTGACGGAAAGCGAGCGCCAGATGCTGGCTCGGGCCTTGATTACCGCGCTAAGGAAAAGTCGTTAGAATGCGGTCCAAGTGCAGGACTGCAAACGGCTGTCGCCCCCGCAAGGCCCCACGTCTACAGCGCATTTCCAGACAATTATAAAGTGACGACGAGGACTACAACGATGACCACCTCAGCAATCCGACGCAGTGCCCGCTGCCTGGCGGGCGCACTGTCAATGACGCCTCTCCTTGCGAGCGCGGCATGGGATCAGCTAAACCTCACGCGCGGTGTCACCCCCTACAGCGAAATCGTCTACGACCTCCACATGCTCGTCCTCTGGGTGTGCGTGATCACCGGCATCGGAGTTTTCGGCGCCATCTTCTATTCCATCCTGAAGTTCCGTAAGTCCAAGGGCGCCGTACCGGCCAACTGGCACGAAAACACCTTCGTGGAATTCCTCTGGACCGCCGTCCCCGCCGTCATCCTGGTCGCCGTCGCCGTTCCGGCCACCAAGGCATTGGTGATGATGGAAGACGTTTCCAACTCCGACATGACCATCAAGGTCACAGGCCTACAGTGGCGCTGGCGCTACGACTACCTCGCCGAAGGCGTGCATTTCTATAGTGGGCTCGCCCGCACCAGCGACCGTGCCCGCCAACTCAACTCCGGCATCGACCCCAAGACCGTCGAAAACTACCTGCTCGAAGTCGACAACGAACTGGTGCTGCCTGTCGGTAAGAAAATCCGCTTCCTCACCACAGCATCGGACGTCATCCACGCCTGGTGGGTACCAGCCCTCGGCTGGAAGCGCGATGCCATACCGGGCTACATCAACGAATCCTGGGCCCTCATCAAGGAACCTGGTGTCTACCGCGGCCAGTGCGCTGAACTTTGCGGCAAGGACCATGGTTTCATGCCGATCGTGGTCCGTGCCCTGCCCGAAGCCGAATACAAGGCGTGGGTAGAAAAAATCAAGGCGGCGCAGGCACCGAAGACCGCCGTCGCCGCCAATGCCCAGGCCGTTCCGATCGCTGCGGCGCAATAAGCGTCGACGACTGCCTGGCACACCTGAACAACCAAGTTTGAGGATTAGCTCATGAGCGAAGCTGCCGCCCACGACCACGGCGACCACCATGCGGATTACGCCCCGGGCATCACCCGCTGGCTGACCACGACCAATCACAAAGACATCGGGACCATGTACCTGCTGTTCTCGCTGGTGATGTTTTTCATTGGCGGCAGCATGGCGATGATCATCCGCCTCGAGCTGTTCCAGCCGGGCCTGCAATTCGTCAACCCGCAGTTCTTCAATTCAATGACCACCATGCACGCGCTGGTCATGATTTTCGGTGCAGTCATGCCCGCCTGGACGGGCTTTGCCAACTGGCTCATCCCGCTCATGATTGGTGCGCCCGACATGGCGCTGCCCCGCCTGAACAACTGGAGCTTCTGGATCCTGCCGTTCGCCTTCACCCTGCTGCTCGGCACGTTGTTCATGCCGGGCGGTGCCCCGGCCGGCGGCTGGACCATGTACCCGCCTCTAGTCCTGCAAACCGGCGAGGCTTTTCCCTTCCTGATCTTTGCCGTGCATTTCATGGGCGCTTCGTCGATTGCCGGCGCCATCAACATCATTGCCACCGTGTTCAACATGCGCGCGCCTGGCATGACCTTGATGAAACTCCCGCTTTTCGTATGGACGTGGATCATCACCGCCTTCCTGCTTATCGCTGCCATGCCCGTGCTGGCTGGCGCCGTGACGATGCTCCTGACCGACAAATTCTTCGGCACCTCGTTTTTCAGCGCGGCCGGCGGCGGTGACCCGGTCATGTTCCAGCATATTTTCTGGTTCTTCGGCCACCCCGAGGTTTACATCCTGATCCTGCCGGCCTTCGGCATCGCGTCTGCCATCATCCCGACCTTCGCGCGGAAGCCGCTCTTCGGCTACAGCTCGATGGTCTACGCGGCAGCCTCCATTGCCTTTCTTTCATTCATCGTGTGGGCGCACCATATGTTCACGGTCGGCATGCCGCTCGCCGGAGAACTCTTCTTCATGTACGCGACGGTGCTCATCGCGGTCCCGACGGGCGTCAAGGTGTTCAACTGGGTGGCCACGATGTGGCAGGGTTCGATGACCTTCGAAACCCCGATGCTTTTCGCCATCGCCTTCGTGGTGCTGTTCACCATCGGCGGCTTCTCCGGCCTGATGCTCGGCGTGACGCCGGTCGACTTCCAGTACCACGACACCTACTTCGTGGTCGCCCACTTCCACTACGTCCTCGTAACGGGCTCCATCTTCGCGCTCATGGCCGGTACCTACTTCTGGCTGCCGAAAATGACCGGCCACATGTACGACGAAAAGCTCGGCAAGCTGCACTTCTGGATTTCCACGATTTCCGTCAACGTCCTGTTCTTCCCGCAGCACTTTCTCGGCCTCGCCGGCATGCCCCGCCGCATCCCCGACTACGCCGTGCAGTTCGCCGACTGGAACATGGTGTCCAGCATCGGCGGCTTCGTGTTCGGCCTGTCCCAGCTGCTCTTCGTGGTGTGCATCGTCAAGTGCGTGCGCGGCGGTGAGAAGGCGACAGATCAGGTCTGGGAAGGCGCGACCGGCCTTGAGTGGACCTTGCCGTCTCCGCCGCCCTACCACACCTTCTCCGAGCCGCCGAATCCGGAGACCATTGTCGGCGGCTACCGCTAGGCTACCGACAGGATGGACACCGTGAACGCACCTGAAGACAACCCGCGTCGAGGCGCCGTAAGAACGGCCGTGCTCCTCGGCGCCGTTGCGCTCTTGTTCTACTTCACCTTCTTCCTGAGCAAGCTGTAGGCCCATGCAGACCGCCGCACAGAACAGCGCAAACCGAAAATTGATCCCGAAGCTACTCGGCGTCACCGCGCTCATGTTTGCCTTCGGCTATGCGCTGGTACCCTTGTACAACGTGTTCTGTGAAATCACGGGCCTCAATGGAAAGACCGGCCGCCTCTCGGCGGAGCGCGCGGCCGCAATGGTTCCGGACAAGGCGCGCGACATCACCGTCGAGTTCGTCACCAACGTGAATGCAGGGCTCCCCTGGGACTTCCGCCCCATGCAGGCCAAGGTGGTGGTGCACCCCGGCGTAGTGACCGAAGTCTCCTTCGAGATGGCCAATCGCGCGAATTACCGCATCGTCGGCCAGGCCGTGCCAAGCCTCACCCCGCAGGCATCGGCGCGTTATTTCAGCAAGACCGAATGCTTCTGTTTCTCACGCCAGCCGCTCGAAGGAGGCGAAAAGAAAACCGTGCCGGTGCGCTTCATCGTCGATCCGAAGCTTCCGCATGGCGTGGACACGGTCACGTTGTCTTACACGTTTTTTGAAGCTCCGGCCGCCTCGACGCCTCTCGCTTCAATTGGCCCGAAGTCCTGAGTTTCGGGCTTTCCCAGGGAAACCAGCACTACAACTTCACCGAGAGAGCAGCTATGGCTAACGCCCACGCCCATTACTTCGTTCCAGACCCCAGCCGCTGGCCCATCCTGGCGACCATCTCGATCTTCGTGATCTTCTACGGTGGTGCCTTGACTTTGAATCACCACTCGGTGGGTCCAATGACCCTCGCCGCCGGTTTCCTGGCGCTGTTCGTAACGCTCTTCGGATGGTTCGGCGATGTCATCCGCGAAAGCCAAGGTGGCCGTTATGGCGCGTGGGAAGACGTCAGCTTTCGCATGGGCATGATGTGGTTCATCTTCTCGGAAGTCATGTTCTTTGCGGCTTTTTTCGGCGCGCTCTTCTACTCGCGGGTGCTTTCGGTGGAGTGGCTCGCCGGCGGCGGCGCCAAGCTCGCCACCCACCAGTACCTCTGGCCGCAGTTCCTCGCCGATTGGCCACTGTTGAAGCTGCCGCGGGATTATGGCTTCCACGTCGCCAAGGACGTCATCCCGGCCTGGGGTGTCCCGGCCATAAACACGGCAATCCTGCTGACTTCAGGTGGCACCGTCACCTGGGCCCATTGGGGACTGAAGGCCAACAAGCGTGCGCACCTCATCCTGGGCCTGGCCTTCACGGTGGCCCTGGGCGGCTTGTTCGTCGCCCTGCAGGCTGTGGAATACCACCACGCCTACACCGAACTTGGCCTTACGCTCAACTCGGGCATCTACGGGGCAACCTTCTTCCTGCTGACCGGCTTCCATGGTTTCCACGTGACGCTCGGGACTATCATGCTGGCGGTCATCTTGCTGCGCTCCATCCGGGGACACTTCACCGAAGAGCATCACTTCGCGTTCGAGGCAGTCGCGTGGTACTGGCACTTCGTGGACGTGGTCTGGATCGGACTGTTCATCTTCGTCTACTGGCTCTGAGCCGGCCGCCAAAGGCCGACGAAAAGGGCGCTCATCGAGCGCCCTTTTTTTATTCCCATTGGCAACCAACCACTCTTCGACGTTCGGCAGAACCCCGGAACTTCAGTGCGGTTTGATGATTCCAAGCGCTGCCAGCACCATCAGCACGATGAACAGTCCAATGGACAGGCCAACCCGGATGGTCAGGGCCTTCACGGTGCCGGTGCCGGTGCCTTTGTTATGGAACAGGTTCCAGAATGCACTGCCGAGAGCAACGATGATGGCGACGAGCATGGCGATGACAAAAAATTTGATAAACGGGTGGTCGTCCATAGCGTGACTACTTTGAAAATGACAGGTGCGCTGCACTGTACTGCGCGCGCCCCTCGGCGGCAAAGCCGGCATTCGCATGGCTGAGCGTCGTAGAGGCCTCATCCTGCTCCTGCTGCTGGCCGTGTTGTCGAGCGCAGGGCTTGCCAAGTTAGGCGTCTGGCAACTGCATCGCGCTGCCGAGAAACAGGGGCTATTCCGGCAATTCGAAGCCACTTCCACTGCCGCGCGGGTTGACCTCGACACCCTCCCTCCCGCGCATGCATCGGAAGCCCTCTGGCGACCCGTCTCGGCCGCAGGAAGCTACCTGCCGTCCGCCATCCTGCTGGACAACCGGGTCCGCAACGGCGTCCTCGGCTATGAGGTGATGAGCGCCTTCCGATTGACCTCGGGCCGGGCCGTGCTGGTCGATCGGGGCTGGCTGAAGGCCCCGGCATTGCGCAGTGACTGGCCGGTGATCCCCACGCCTGACACCAGCATCCACGCCGTCGCAGCCCGTTTGGCACCGGTCCCGAGTACCGGGATTCGCCTGGCCAACCTGCCACCAGAACAAGGTCCGGACCAACACTGGCGGGTCCAATTCGTTGACTTCGACGCGCTGTCCAAGACGCTCGGTCTCAAGCTGGACCCTTATATCCTCTTGCTGGACGAAGGCGAACCCGCAGGTTACGACCGCCAGTGGGGCTTGCCGCAAGTGGACGATGGCAAGCACCGCGCCTACGCCACGCAGTGGTTCGCAATGTCGGCGGCCGTCGTACTACTGACGATCTATTACACCTTCCGAAAACCCAGAACCGAGACCTGATCCCGCCATGCCCAATCCCCAACCCCAGGAAGCGCCGCGCGCCCTCGCCCGCAATCGCGCCACGTTGTTGCTGATCGCAGCAATTTTCGTCATGCCCATCGTCGTCGCGTGGCTCTACGCCGCCGGCGTGTTCGGACTTAATGACCGCGGTCGCCTTAACCATGGCGAGCTCATTTCCCCACCCCTCGCCCTTTCCGACCTGCCGGCTTCCACGGCGTTAGCCCCCCTGTTAAAGCTGCCAGCAGCCGACTGGGCGGCCCTGTATGTCGCGCGTGGCAACTGTGACGCCGCGTGTGTCAAAGGCCTGCGCGAACTCGCCGTCATCCGCACGCTGGTGGGCAAGGAGGGCACCCGGGTGTCCGTTTTCGGCGTTGTTGCTGCGGCACCTGCAAGCCCGACGGCCGACCTTCCGCGGATCATCGTGAGTGCGGCTGCCGCCGGTGAACTCAGCAAGGCTTTGCAGGATCGGGCGGCCTTCATCGGTTTCGTGGACGCCCGAGGCCTGTTGATGATGCATTTCGCGCCTGACGCCGCGTCCGCGGACATCAAGGAGGATCTCCAGCGTCTTCTGCGCGCTTCCGCCATCAGGTGACCAACGTGAGCCGTCTGTACAAACTCCTGTCCTGCCTGCTGCCCTTGCTGGCTTTCCTCGTCGTGATCAAGGGCGCCTACGTGCGCTTGAACGACGCTGGACTCGGTTGTCCCGATTGGCCCGGCTGCTATGGCCACCTGCTAGTCCCCAAATCCGAATCTGCCATCACCAACCCGGCCCACCTTGCGGCCCGGCCCCTCGAACAGGGCAAGGCCTGGGCGGAAATGATTCACCGCTACCTGGCCTCCACGCTCGGAATGCTCATCCTTGCCCTGGCCGCCTGTGCCTGGTGGCGCCGGGCCGAACCGTTGCAGCCCACGCTGGTGCCAGCGCTGCTGGTACCCCTGGTGGTGTTCCAGGGGCTGCTCGGGATGTGGACCGTCACCTTGCTGCTGAAGCCACTCATCGTCACGGGCCACCTGCTGTTCGGCATCGCGACCTTCGCGCTCCTCGTCTGGAACCTGTGGGCGGCGGTCGCCGCCGGAGCCCCCCGGGTGGGCGAGCGGTTCGCGCCGATGGTGGCGATTGCAATCGTGGTCCTCTCCGGACAGATCTTCCTCGGTGGTTGGACCAGCACGAATTACGCAGCGCTTGCCTGTACCGATTTCCCAACCTGCCAGGGCAGCTTCTGGCCAAACATGGATTTCGGGAATGCGTTCGTCCTGTGGCGTGGCCTCGGGGTCAATTATGAGTTCGGGGTCCTGGAGACGCCGGCGCGGACGGCCATCCATTTCAGCCATCGCGTGGGTGCACTCTTCGCCACCGGCGTGATCCTGCTGGTCGGGGTCCAGGCCCTGCGCTCGGGTAGCGTACAGGGACGGCGGACGGGCTTGTGTATACTCGCCGTCCTCGCCATGCAGGTGGCGCTCGGGATCGCGAATGTGCTGGAAGGCTTGCCGCTACCGGTCGCCGTGATGCATAACGGTGGCGCGGCTCTCCTGATGGGCGGCCTGGTCAGCTTGTTGTTTTTTGCTACACGGCCCGCCGGCCCCGCCGGTCGATAAACCATGACGAATATCCCAGCCACCGCTACGCACAGTCCTTCATGGCGTGACTACCTCGCCCTCTGCAAACCGAGGGTGGTAGCACTGATCGTCTTCACCGCCGTCATTGGCATGCTGTTGTCGACACCCACCCTCGTGCCGCTGGATACCCTGGTGATTGCCACCGCCGGCATTGCCCTCGCGGCGGCCTCCGCAGCAGCCATCAACCACGTGGCGGAGCACCGCATCGATGCCCTGATGGCGCGCACCAGGAACCGGCCGCTGCCGCAGGGTGAACTCAATGTCAAACAGGCGCTGGCGTTCGCGTTACTGCTGGGCGGCCTGTCGATGTTCCTGCTGGTGGCGTACATCAACGCGCTGACAGCCGTGCTGACCTTCCTCTCGCTCATCGGCTACGCGGTCATCTACACGATGTATCTCAAGCACGCGACACCGCAGAACATCGTGATTGGCGGCGCCGCAGGCGCCGCGCCCCCAGTGCTGGGCTGGACGGCCGTCACCGGCACGCTCGATCCCCACGCGCTTCTGCTGTTCTTGATCATCTTTGCGTGGACACCGCCGCATTTCTGGGCGCTCGCGATTTACCGCCGGAAGGATTACGCGAACGCGGAAATCCCCATGCTGCCCAACACACATGGCGCGGCATTCACCCGGCTCCACGTGTTGCTTTACACCATCCTGCTGGTCGCCGTGACGCTGCTGCCCTTCGCCACCTTCATGTGCGGGCCCATCTACCTGGTGGGCGCCATGGCGCTGAACGCGGTGTTTCTCAGCTACGCGATCCGCATGCAGCGGGACGATAGCGATGCGCTGGCCTATGCGACGTTCAAGTACTCGATCGTCTACCTGACCTTGCTGTTCGTCGTGCTGTTCATCGATCACTACTGGCCGTTGGCCCACGCGGCGTTTGCCGCCCACTGGGCCAACTAGTCTACCCGGCGTGCTGCCGCTGGCGCTTCAGCGCGCAGTCAGCAGTTTCGAGGCGTCTCCGCCCAGGGCCTTGCGCAGGGCGCCGAAGGCTTGGGCTTCGATCTGGCGAATCCGTTCGGCGGAAACCGAGTACCGGGAGGCTAGATCCTGCAGCGTCTGCTTGGGTTCCTGCAGCCACCGACTGCTGATGATGTCGCGACTGCGTTCATCCAACCGGCGCAGGGCTTTGGCCAGGCGCTCGGCACCGTCCTGCGCGTCTTCCACCAGTTCCAGCTGACGGGTGGGTTCGAAGCGCATGTCGGCGAGATAGTTGGCGGGCGCCACTTCATCGTCACCCTCATCGACGCCGACATCGAAGGCCTGATCGCGGGCGCTCAGGCGTTCTTCCATCAGCAGCACCGCCTTGGCGTCGACGTCCAGCTTGCTGGCAATCGCGGCAACTTCGGTGTGGTTCAACCAGCCCGAGCGCGTCTTGGCGCTGCGCAGGTTGAAGAACAGCTTGCGCTGCGCCTTGGTGGTGGCGACTTTGACGATGCGCCAGTTCTTGAGAATGAACTCGTGGATTTCAGCGCGGATCCAGTGCACGGCGAATGACACCAGACGCACGCCGACTGCCGGGTCGAAGCGCTTCACCGCTTTCATCAGGCCGATGTTGCCTTCCTGGATCAGGTCGCCGTGCGCAAGGCCGTAACCCCGGTAGCCGCGCGCCACTTTGACCACGAAGCGCAGGTGGGAGAGCACCAATGCGCGCGCGGCGTTGAGGTCGCCGTCATCCCTGAAGCGCTGGGCGAGCGAACGCTCTTCCTCCTCGGTCAGCAGCGGGACGCGACCGATGGCGGCGATATAGGCCTCCAGCGAGCCGACCGGGGTAGGTAAGTCGAGGACATTGGTCATGGGCTGCGATCTCCTTCGTTGAACCAAGTTTAGCACTCGACAAAGTAGAGTGCTAAATCCTTTTGAAGGTTCCTCGGGCCGCAGGAAAGTTCTTTGTGATCGCAGCGAACCGCAGTTTGGGGACGTCTGACGCCCACTCCCGGCGCGACCGCGGGGCCGGATCAGTCAGTCTCGTCCACGCCGAGCAGCGCCTCGACGAAACTGCTCGCCGAGAACACCTGGAGGTCGTCCTGTTGCTCGCCCACGCCGATGAACCGCAGCGGGATCTTGAGCGCATCGGCCACCGCAAACACGATGCCCCCCTTGGCGGTGCCATCGAGCTTGGTAAGCACGACCGAGTTGAGCGGCACGGTCTCATTGAAAATCCTGGCCTGCTGCAAAGCGTTCTGGCCCATGGTGGCATCGAGTACGAGCAGGGTTTCATGCGGGGCGGCCGCGTTTTGTTTGCCGAGGACCCGGCGAATCTTGCCCAGTTCGCCCATCAGGGTCCCCTGGGTGTGCAGGCGGCCGGCGGTATCGGCCAGCAGCACGTCGCAGTCACGGGCGGCGGCGGCGGAGTAGGCGTCGAAAATCACCGAGGCGGGGTCGGCGCCCGGGCCCTGGGCAATCACCGGGATCCCCAAGCGCTCGCCCCAGGTCTTCAACTGCTCGACCGCAGCAGCGCGAAAGGTGTCGCCCGCCGCGAACATCACCTTGTGGCCTGACTGCTGCAGTTTGCGGCCGAGCTTGGCGATGGTGGTGGTCTTGCCCGCCCCGTTCACCCCTACCACGAGGATGACGAACGGCGTACCGAGGCCAGGCGGTACGACGAGCGCCGCTTCGGCAGGCAGCAAGGATTTCACCATTTCGTCCCGCAGGAGCTCGATGAGCGGCACGGACTCCTTGCTGGCGCGCTGGCGCACGGCAGCCATGATGCGGGTGGTCACGGGCACGCCCACGTCGGCCTGGAGCAGGGCGGATTCAAGCGCCTCCAGCGAAGAGGCGTCGATGGGCTCGCGAAGTCCCAGTAGCCGCCCAAGGCGATTGAGCAGGCTGTCGCGGGTGCGTGCGATGCCTTCGCGAAGACGCTTGAACATGAATCATCCGTGCGTTGGATTGCGGGGGTTGCGGGCAACGCCCCGAGGGCTTGGTCCGGTATGCTTACGCCGACCGCCATCATAACGCCGCCACCACACCGTGGCCCACCTGGACCTTACGCCTTGCGCCCAAAAGCCCTCATTGGATTGCTCCTCGCCATGCTCTGCCCGGCGACCATGGCCGCCACAAGTACGCATGAATTCCGCCTCCCCAACGGCTTGAAACTCATCGTCCAGGAAGACCACCGGGCCCCGGTCGCCGTGGTCCAGATCTGGTACCGCGTGGGCGCAAGCTACGAACAGGACGGCGCCACAGGCCTTTCCCACGCGCTTGAACACATGATGTTCAAGCGCACCCGCAACCTTTCCACTGGCCAGTTCTCGCGCACGGTCGCCGCCCATGGCGGGCGCGAGAATGCCTTCACCACGCTTGATTACACGGCCTACTTCCAGCAGTGGGCGGTTGACAACGTGGAACTCAGTTTCCAGCTCGAGTCCGATCGCATGCGGAACCTCGTCCTCGACGCCGGGGAGTTCGAGAACGAGCGCAAGGTCATCCTTGAAGAACGCCGCATGCGCACCGACGATAATCCGCAGGCCCTGGCCGCCGAGGCCGTGACGGCCACCGTGTGGCAGACCAGCCCGTACCGGCAGCCCGTCATCGGCTGGGCTGCCGACATTCGCAACCTCAAACTGGCGGACCTCCGCGCCTGGTACGAGCGCTGGTACGCACCGGCCAACGCCACCGTGGTCGTGGTGGGTGATGTCGACCCGCAAGCGATGCTCGCGCTGGCCAGGAAATATTTCGAACCACTGCCCAGGATCGCGGTCGAGGGCCCCGCCCCGCGACCGGAAGTGCCGCAGCGCGGCCAGAAGCGCGTGGAGTACCGGGACGAGAAAGTGCAGGTGCCGTCCCTGATGATGGCCTTCAAGACCCCGACCATGACCCAGGTGGGCAAGCCGGGCCCGGATGGCAAGCCCGTTGAAGCCTGGGAAATCTATGCCCTTGAAGTGCTCGCCGGCGTGCTCGATGGCGGGAGCAGCGCGCGCCTTTCCCGCAACCTCCTCCGGGGCCAGCAGATTGCGGCCGAAGCCAGCGCCAGCTACCAGCCGATCTCGCGCCTGGAAGGTCTCTTCAGCCTCGACGCCGCCGCCCGCAACGGCACCACCCTGGAAAAGCTCGAAGCTGCACTGTTGGCGGAAGTCACCGCGCTACAGGCGACGCCGCCAGCTGCCAGCGAACTCACCCGGGTCAAGACCCAGGTCCGCGCGCAAACCGTCTTCCAGCAGGACTCCATGTTCTACCAGGCCATGACTATTGGCGCCCTGGACGCGGTGGGTCTGCCCTGGCAGCTCAAGGATTCCTACGATGCCGGCATCCTTGCCGTTACCCCCGAACAGGTGCAGGCCGTGGCCCGCAAATACGTGGTCGCCGAGCGCTCGACGGTCGCCTGGCTCATCCCTGCGGAGAAACACTGACATGCGCCCGACGACCTGGCTCATTGGCCTCGTGCTGCTCATGATGGCCGGCACCAGCGCCGCGATGGCGCCCATCGCCCAGTGGACCACGCCCAGCGGCGCACGGGTGTACTTCGTGCCTGCGACTGAAATCCCCATGCTGGACGTACGCCTGGTGTTTGCCGCCGGCAGCGTGCGTGACGGCGCCGCGCCGGGCACCTCGGCGCTTACCACCTCCCTGCTCGACGAAGGCACCGCTGCGCGGACCGCGGATAACTTCCACGCCGCCCTGGAGACTACCGGCGCCGCCTTTGGCACCGGTTCCTCGCTGGAAACCGCATCCGTTTCGCTGCGTACGCTGAGCGAGGCCACGGCCCGCGACGCCGCCCTGGCCCTGGTGGGTGAACTCCTGCACGCGCCGCGTTTCGAGGCGCAGGCCTTCGAGCGCCAGCGCGACCTGTTGCTCTCGGGCCTCAAGCAGGCCCAGGAATCCCCCGGCACCCTGGCGGACGAGGCGTTCATGCGGGCCCTTTACGGCGGTCATCCCTACGGGGCGCCTGCCTCGGGCACCCTGGAAAGCGCCAAGGCGCTGACCCTCGACACCGTGCAGGCCTTTTACAACCGCTACTACGTGGCCGCGAACGCCATCGTGTTGATCGTGGGTGACGCCACCCGGGAAGAGGCCGGGAAAATCGCCGACCAACTCATCGCCAACCTGGCGCGTGGCGAGGCCGCTCCCGCCCTGCCGCCTGCACCACTCGACCACCCGCGCGTCGAGCAGCACATCGAGTTCAACGTCAGCCAGACCCACGTGATGCTGGGCCAGATCGGGATCCCTCGCGGTGATCCCGATCACTTCGCCCTGTTGCTCGCCAACCACGTGCTGGGGGGCAATGGGGTGGTGTCACGCCTTTTCAACGAGATCCGCGAAAAGCGTGGGCTCTCCTACAGCGTCGACAGCCATTTCGAGCCGCTGGGCCTGCCGGGGCCCTTCGTCGCCAGCCTGCAGACCAGTGGTCCGCAGCGTGACGAGGCCGTGGCGCTGTTGAAGCAGGAAATCGCCGACTACGTGGCGAAGGGGCCGGATCCGCAGGCCCTGGAGGAAGCGCGTCGCAACCTGCTGGGCGGATTTCCGCTGCGCATCGACAACAACGCCAAGATCCTCGAGAACGTCGCGATGATGGCCACCTACGGCCTGCCGCTCGATTACCTCGACACGTGGCGGGACAAGCTCAGGGCCGTGACACTTGACCAGGTGAAGGACGCCCTGCACCGCCGCCTGAAGCCCGAATCGATGTCGGTCATCACTGTCGGCCGGGCGACGACCACGCCCGCAGCCGGACAGTGACGGGCGGACGGCAGCCGGCGCCGCCCGGCAAGATCAGGATCATCGGTGGGCAGTGGCGGGGGCGGCGTCTCGCCGTGCCGCCGGGCGAGGTGGTCCGCCCGTCCGCCGACCGCGTGCGCGAAACCCTTTTCAACTGGCTGATGCCGCGCCTGCCCGGTGCGCGCTGCCTGGATCTTTTTGCTGGCACCGGGGTGCTGGGCTTCGAGGCCTTGTCGCGCGGCGCCACCATGACGACTTTCCTCGAGCGCGACCCCGGCGTGCTGCGCCGCCTGCAGGGAGCCCGCGAGATGCTTTCGGCTGTACAGGCCGAGATCCTTGGTTATGATGCCCTCGCATGGCTCGCAGAGCGCGAGCCGGTGGCCTACGACATCATCTTCGTCGACCCGCCCTTCACCGCAGGCCTCGTGGACAAAGTCCTCGCCCTGCTGGATCGCGGCTGGCTTGCGGCTGATGGCGTGGTATACGTCGAAGCGCCGACGGCGCCAGCGCCCGATCGGGCCTGGACCTGCCTGCGGCAGGGAAAGACCCGGCAGGTGGTTTTCACTCTGCTTGCGCCGACAGGCGCAGCAGCTAATCCAAACGGAGAATCCTAGTGGGCAGACGGGCCATCTATCCGGGTACTTTCGACCCGATCACCAATGGGCATATCGACATCATTGCCCGTGCCGCCCGCATCTTCGACCACATCATCGTCGCGGTGGCGGCCAGCACGTCCAAGACTACGGCCTTCTCCACTGACGAACGCGTGGATCTGGCGACCCGCGTCCTGTGTGACTATCCCAACGTCGAAGTGCAACGCTTCGAAGGCCTGCTCGCCAACTTCGTCCGCCAGTTGGATGCCTGCGCCATACTGCGCGGCCTGCGCGCAGTGTCCGACTTTGAATACGAATTCCAGCTTGCCGGCATGAACAAGCACCTCGTGCCGGAAGCCGAAACGGTCTTCATGCCCACCCGCGAGAACTATTCCTACATCTCCTCGTCGCTGATCCGCGAAATTGCGTCGCTGGGTGGCGAAGTGGGCGCCTTCGTGCACCCCATCGTGCGCGAGGCGCTGGCCGAACGCCTGGGCAAGCGCGCGCAACAGAAGCCCTGATCTACGCCCGATGGCGCTCCGCATCACCGAGCAATGCGTCAACTGCGACGTCTGTGAACCGGAGTGTCCCAACGACGCCATCTCGGAAGGCCCCGAGTACTACGAAATCAATCCGGCGCGCTGCACCGAGTGCGTTGGCCACTTCGACACCCCGCAATGCGTGCAGGTCTGCCCCGTCGCCTGCATTCCCGGGGATCCCGCCCACCCGGAAGACCATGCCGCGCTGTGGGAAAAGTTCAAGCGCCTTACCCGGGGGCCATGAGCATCCGGGCGGCCCGCCGGGGAATGGCCTCGAAACGGACGACCCGCGCTGGCTTCCACTTCGTTTCCCTGACGGATGCACGCCCCACTTCAAGCTGGAGTAAGCCCTGATGGTTGAATTACGCAGTCATCCTGCGCGCCTGTTGGCCGGCCTTTGCCTGGCCGTCCTGGCCCTCACCAGTGCCTTGGCGCGCGAGCTCCCGGCGCGCCCGGGCGAGGCGGCCGTCGCTTCTGCCCATCCGCTGGCGACCGCTGCAGGTCGCGAGATCCTGGAAGCCGGAGGCAACGCCTTCGATGCGGCGGTGGCCGTCGCCGCAGCGCTGGCGGTGGTCGAACCCTATTCCTCCGGCATCGGTGGCGGTGGCTTCTTCCTCCTGCATCGGGCGGACAAGCACACCGACAGCTTCATCGATGCGCGTGAAACCGCGCCGGCCGCCGCCCATCGCGACATGTACCTGGACGAGGCCGGCAAGCCCATACCCGGGCTCTCGCTCAACGGACCGCTCGCTGCCGCGATTCCCGGACTACCTGCGGCGCTCGTGTCCGTGAGCGAGCAATTCGGCAAGTTGCCGCTCGCGCGCGCGTTGGCACCGGCCATCACGTTGGCCCGCGAGGGTTTTACCGTCAGTGAGCGCTACCGCCTAATGGCGACGGCCCGCAAGACCGTGCTTGCCAGGGATCCGGAGACGAAAAAGATTTTCCTCGACGGCGGGGAGATCCCGGCGCCTGGCGTACGCCTCCTGCAGCCTGATCTGGCTGCAACCCTCGTAGCGCTCGCGGCCCAGGGCAGGCCCGGCTTCTATACTGGATCCGTGGCGCAGCGACTCGTCGACGGTGTGCGTGCTGCGGGCGGCGTCTGGACCATGCAGGACCTCGCCGCCTACCACGTTACCGAACGCGCACCCCTGGTGGGCGAGTACCACGGCATCCGCGTGGTGTCCGCGCCGCCCCCGTCCTCTGGCGGCATCGCGCTGATTGAGGCGCTGAACATCCTGGCGCCCCATGATCTCGGCAAGCTGCCGGCCGCCACGCGCGCGCATCTGGTGATTGAAGCCATGCGGCGCGCCTACCGCGACCGTGCCGAGTACCTGGGCGATCCCGGGTTCGTGGACGTGCCGGTGGCCCGCCTCGTGGGCAAGTCGCATGCAAAGGAAGTCAGCGCCGACCTGTCGCTGACCAAAGCCACCCCCAGCAGCGCGCTCCGGCCCATCGCACCGCCGCCGCAGGGGGATCACACCACGCATCTTTCGGTGCTGGACGCAGACGGCAACCGCGTGGCCGCCACCCTGAGCATCAACTACCCCTTTGGCAGTGGCTTCACTCCACCCGGTACCGGCGTGTTGCTGAACGACGAAATGGACGACTTCTCCGCCAAGCCCGGCGTGCCGAACGGCTATGAGCTGGTCGGGGTGGAAGCCAATGCCATTGCCCCAGGTAAGCGCCCGCTGTCGTCCATGACGCCGACTTTCCTGGAAACCCCTACGCGGCTCGGCATCCTGGGAACCCCGGGCGGCAGCCGGATCATTTCCATGGTCCTGCTCGGGGTGCTGTCCTATAGCGAAGGCCTGCCACCGTCCGCCTGGGTGTCGACGCCGCGCTACCACCACCAGTATCTGCCCGACGAAGTGCTCTACGAGCCCGCCGCCTTCGATGCGGCGCAAAAAGAAACGCTGGAGAAACTGGGTCACAAGCTGCACCTGTCCGACCGTGACTACGGGAACATGCAGGCCATCCTCTGGGACCGCGCAAGCGGCAAGGTGAGCGCTGCGGCCGACCCGCGTGGCGAAGGCACCGCTGAGGTCTTCGTGGTGGCGCCGCGCTAGGCCGCCTTACCCGACGACTCCCGCGGCAGCAGCAGCGCGCCAAGGACCAGCAGTCCCGCCGCCAGCGCCGAGGGTGGACCAAAGCCTCCCGTGGTCTGGGCCAGGCGCCCTGCGATGAAAGGCCCCAACCATTGACCACCCCCAAAGGCGGCCGTCATCCAGCCCAGCGCCGCATCCGCCTCCGGTCCGGCTGCCGCCCGCGCAGCGTTCAGCACCAGCGCAGTGATTGAGAGGAAGGTCGCGCCGAGGCAGGCACCGCCCAGCAAGAGGCTCGCGGAGTCGTGGCCGAGCCCTGCCAGCAGCACGCCCACGGCTTCCAGCACGAACAGGCCGCGCATCACCGCGATGCTGCCAAAGCGCGCGGCAAGCCAGCGCCCCACCGGCACCGACGGCGCGGCGCTTGCCCCCACCACCAGCCAGCAGAGGGGTTCGAGCATCGTGTGGTTTTCACGCTGACGTGCCATGGCCACGATGAAAGTGGCCGTCACGACGTATCCAAAGCCCAGCAGCCCATAGGCGAGGACGAGCCGGCGCAGGCGCGCAAGGTCGGCCTCCGGCGCACCCAGTGCGGCCGTCTCGGCGTCCCGAATCGCCGGCGGCTCCAAATTGGGCAGGCGCAGGAACACCGGCACTGCGTAGGCCGTGCACAGCAAGGCACAGACACCGAGCGCCGCCCACTGCCCGGCCAATGAAAACCCCAGCGTACGGCTGCCTTCGATCACCAGCACGGACAACACGATGCCAAACCCCACGCCGGGGAAGGCGGCAGTGCTGAGTTGCGGCCTGCCCACCCGGCCGACGTAGTCGATCACCAGCGCCATGCCAATGACCATCGCAATCGCGCTGCTGGCGCCCGCGGCCAGACGCAGCAGCAGCCAGCCGGGATAGGACCAGGCGTGGAAGCCGACCAGGGTCGTGAGCGCGCTCGCCGGCAGCGCCACCAGCAGCCAGATCCCGCGCCCCGGCCGCCCCGCCACCCTGCCGGAAACCAGCGCGCCAAGCAGGTAACCGAGGAAATTGGCGCTTGCGACATCGCCCGCCTGGGCCAGGGTCCAGCCCAGCGTCTCCTGCATGCGCGGCAGCAATGGCGTGTAGGCAAAACGACCGATGCCCATCACGGCGACCAGCACCAGCAGTCCCGCCGTCACCGCCCGCTCGGGGCTGGGCGGTGCTGCGTTCATCGCTGGCAACGCGGGCAGAAGTAGCTGGCGCGCTGGCCAATCACTTTTTGCTGGATGGTGCCGTCGCCACAGCCAAGACAGGGCTGGCCGGCACGGTCGTAGACGCGCAGTTCATTGCGGAAGTAGCCGGGCTTGCCGTCATCATGGGTGAAATCGCGGAGCGTCGTGCCACCAAAGTCCAGCGCCGACTCCAGCACTTCGCGCACCACCCCCACCAGCGAGCCGTAACGTTCCAGGCTCACGCGCCGTGCCGGGCGGGTGGGATGGATGCCGGCGCGGTGCAGGGATTCACTCGCGTAGATGTTCCCGATCCCCACCACCACGCTGCCGTCCATCAGGAAGTTCTTGACTGCGCCGGGCCGTGGGCGGGACAGGGACCAGAGGTAGTCTGCGCTGAAGGCAGGATCCCAGGGTTCGGGGCCAAGGTGCGCGAGCAGCGGATGCGCGGCCGGATCGCCCGGCACCCACAGCATGAGTCCGAAGCGCCGCGGGTCGCGGAGCCGCAGGCAGACTTCGTCGTCGAATTCGAGGTCGATGTGGTCGTGGGGCTTGGTGGGCGTCCCCGGTGCCAGCACGCGGAGCGAGCCCGACATGCCGAGGTGCACCAGCAGGTGCCCGCCCGCTTCGAACTCGAACAGGAGGTATTTGGCGCGTCGGTGCACGGTTTTCAGCCGCCGGCCAGTGAGGATCCCAGGCAAATCGACCGGCACCGGCTGGCGCATCCGGTGCTCGCGCACGACGACTCGAGTGACCATCCGGCCCGTGAGGTGCGGCAGGATGCCGCGACGGGTGGTTTCTACTTCCGGCAATTCAGGCACGTCGATGCCACCAGAGCACGAGGCCGTTGAGCAGAAACGCGAGCGGCAGGGCGAT
>JAYTTZ010000080.1:0-9809 GCA_043744805.1 Gammaproteobacteria bacterium | reverse complement strand
TTGACCAAGAGCCCCGCCGGCGCCCAGCAGTGGACGCCCAGGGACGGCGGTGGAGCCGGGACAGTCGAAGATGCACACGATCCGTCCAGGCGCCACGCCCCAATGATGTCGACCGCAGATCTCGCGCTGAGGATGGACCCCGCCTACGAAAAAATCTCGCGGCGCTTCCTTGCGGATCCTGGCGCCTTCGCCGAGTCATTCGCCCGCGCATGGTTCAAACTCACCCATCGCGACATGGGACCAATATCGCGTTACCTCGGCCCACTCGTGCCGCAGGAAGTGCTGATCTGGCAGGACCCGCTGCCGCCCGTCGACCACCCCTTGGTGGACGCGCAGGACATCGCCGCGCTGAAGGAAGAGATCCTCGCTACCGGCCTGTCCATCCCACACTTGGTTGCCACTGCCTGGGCGTCAGCCTCGACCTTTCGTGGCAGCGACAAGCGCGGTGGCGCGAATGGTGCGCGCATCGGGCTCGCACCCCAGAAGGACTGGGTGGCCAACCAGCCGACGCAACTGGCGGCGGTGCTGGCGACACTCGAAGCGGTCCAGGGCAAATTCAATGCTGCCCAGGCGGGCGGCAAGCGGGCCTCGCTGGCGGACTTGATCGTGCTCGGCGGCGCTGCCGCGGTGGAAGCGGCTGCGAAGCAGGCAGGCGTGGAGGTGCAGGTGCCCTTCACACCTGGTCGCACGGATGCCAGCCAGGCGCAAACCGACGTCCAGTCCTTCGCCGTGCTGGAGCCCCTTGCAGACGGTTTCCGCAATTACGTGCGCAAGGATCTCGGCGCTGCCCAGGCCGAGTTGCTCATCGACAAGGCCCAATTGCTCGGACTCACCGCCCCGGAGATGACGGTGTTGGTCGGCGGCCTCCGGGCCCTCGACGCCAACGTCGGGCAGTCCCGGCACGGCGTGTTCACCAAGCGTCCTGGCACGCTCACCAACGATTTCTTCGTCAACCTGCTCGACATGGGCACGCGCTGGCAGAAGTCCGCGATGGACGACGGCGTTCTGGAAGGCCGTGACCGAAGCTCGGGCGAAGTAAAGTGGACGGGCACCGTGGTTGATTTGGTCTTCGGCTCGAACTCGCAACTGCGCGCGCTGGCCGAGGTGCATGCCTGCAGCGATTCGCAGGCCGGCTTCGTACACGACTTCGTGGCGGCGTGGACGAAGGTGATGGCATTGGATCGCTTCGACCTGAAGTAATCCCGGGTCGTTTGGGGTTGATGGATCTGGCCGCGCCGCTTCGTTCCGGAGGCGGTGGCAGCCACCCGGGTGATGAACCACGGACGGGCTACGCGTTCCTTGCTACGGCCAAACCGTCGGGTACTGATGCCCGGGACGTCCCCTTGGCCCAAGCCCGGGGGATTTGGATGCGTCCGCTCGACGCTCACCGGCCCCGCTCCGCGGCGTCGAGCGAGCGGTGTTCCGGCTGGCCCTGGGGCTGCGTGGGCCGGGCAGCCGCAGCGCCCGCACTGCGAAAAGCACCGAGTTCTGGCCGTTATGCGTCAGTGGTGCAGGCCTTGGCCTGAAGCTCTACGGCGGGGTGCATGGCAAGCGGACGCACTGGGCGTACGAACGCTGGGTCGACTGTGCGCACAAGCATTACATGGGACACGACCGCAAGGGCACGCTCGACTGGTTCGCCTTCTATTACGATCCGCGCGAGAAATCGCTGTTCACGTTTCGCGACGATGTCGCGGCGTACGCTGCCCTTGCGATCACGCCCTACGTGGTCCCGCAGGATCTCGCGTTTGGCACGCAACTCTACGACATGGCGGTGCAGAAGCTCGGCTGGAACAACCCCAGGCTTCCGCTCCTCCAACTGCACCCGGACCCCCGCTGGCTCACGAGTGGGCTGCTGATGGCCCGCGAGCTTGGCGACGCGATCACCGAAAATCGCCCGCCTCGGCAGGCCGAAGACGCGTTCGAGCCACGGTTCTTTGGCGCTGGTTCTATCAGCTCAGGGCAGGGTGTGAATTTGTCCCGGCCAATCGGACGCCAAGCAGCGGTGTAACGCGGGATGGCAGCGAATTCCCGGACTGGTCGCCTGCCGGCACCGGAACCATCAAAATCCGCGGTGATGTCGATGCCCGGTGTTTCCGCATTGAAACTGGATTCAATGGCGGACTGCTGCGACCCGCAGGCAACGCGGACCCAGTACGGCAGTCGGTGATCGCAGCGGCGCGCACGCTGTAATTTTGCGACAAAGCTCATGTGTGCCCTAACCTGCCTAATTCGACCGATTATCTCTTAATCGAACCGCTTGATAGGTACGCGACAGCCTACAGGCGCTTTGACTGACTGCCGCTTGGCAGCGGCGAAAACTTCCATGATGCGGCGGTAGATGACCGCCTTCTCGGCACTGACTTGCCGGAACAGCTCGGCCGGCTCGTTTGCGATGGCACGCGGCCGCCTCCTGGGTTAGGGTTTGCGGCCGCGCAGCGGGGCGCCGGACCGTGGCCGCAATGGTAATGCAGAAGCCGTTGCACCAAGCCGGCCGATGGACTGGCGCCGCTCTGCACTATGGGAAGGTATCCGCCACCCTGGGCACGAGCAGTTCAGCAATTCGCCCGCTCCGTCAAAGTTGCAGGTTACACTTGCACGAAGAGAGCGGTTAGTGCGACGACCTACCGTGTGCGCGCGAACAATCTAGGGGACAGCATGCGTGCTCAGGGTAAGAGTAGTTCCGCGCGCTCCGCCCACGCTGATCTTCGGGACGCAGCCTCAGCTAGCTGTCCAGTCCCGGATGAGTGCATAGACAGCTTGCTTTTTCACTGACCAAGATCGTACCGGCAAGGGGGAGTAACGTGCCAGTTCGCCACATTCCATCTGGGACACCGGTCAACGAAAGCGAACGCAAAGCCATCGAGCATCTGAAGTCCAAGCTGCAGTCCCATCCCGACAACTGGGTAATGTTGTCGAATCTCTATCACCATTTTCATGCAGCACGACTGTCCGATGAGATCGATTTGGTCCTGATCGGTTCGCGCGGCGTGATCGTGGTGGAGATCAAGCATTGGGACCTTGGCTACATCAAGGCGAACGCGATCAAGGCGGAAGTGGAGGCCGAACGCATCAATGACAAAGCCAAGCGTATCGTAGGCAAGCTACGGCAGGGCGGCAGAGACAGCGGTTTTGTGTCCGCCAAAATGCTACTGACGGGCGGAGGGACCGGTGTTAGTGCGGACCGGCGGCGGCCCGCGTTCACCAGCGCTCGACGAGGATCAGGAAGCCCGGAATCCAGCAGGTCAGCACACCGATCGCAATCGTGACCAACGGCAGCACACGCCCGAAGTTCACGCCGCGCACGAGCGCGAAGAAATACATCAGCCACAGCGAGCCCCAGATCAGCCAGAACGCGCCGAAGCGCGGATCGGGGCCTTTGAACGCAAGCAGCGCGCAAGGCACGGTGGTGATCGCGATGAACAGGCAGAACCAGCCGAAACCGCGCATGTCGAGTTCGAGCCACGTGCAGATCGAGGCGTAGAGATAGTTGAACGTGAAGAGCATCACGCAGGCGACCGGAAAATAGTCCGCCGGCCCGTCGGCCCGCACGAGCATCACGACGCCAATCAGCAGGGTGAGACAGCCCGTCATGAAGTTGAGGACAGCGCTCGCGCGCGGCTCAACGAGGCCTAGACCGCCGACGCCGTTGATCAATAGGACGCCGCCTACGAACAGCAGGATGATTCCAAGCAAGACCCCTCCCATTTCCGGCGTTTGAATAGTGGCCATCCGGGCGCGCCGCCGTCGCCCCCGAACGTAGGGCCGCTGCGCGAGCGGCCATTCGCTGATGCTAAGGCGATGGGTGTGAGAGTGCCAGACTCCGGCGCTCATCCATTCGAGCAGACGTGCGGGGTGCTTCGGCTCCTTCGTACGTGCCTATCGGAAATCTACATGGGCAGGCCTTCTTCTCCCTGGACGTTGGGCGGTCGTATTCTTTTTCATAGAAAATGACAGCATATGCGCTATCATTTCGTGAATGCCGATCATCGTTCTGGATACCAATATCCTGGTCGCCGTGCTGCTCCGAGGTGGTGCCAGCGCTCGCGCGGTGCTTCGCGGGTGCTTGAACGGCAATTACCAAGCAGTGCTTGGTCCCGCGCTTCTTGCGGAATATGAAGATGTTTTGGGTCGTACCGAATTGTTCGCAAACTCGGTGTTGTCGGCAAAGGAGCGGATTGAGGTGTTTGACGGTTTTCTGAATCGGTGTCGATGGGTAGAGGTGTTTTACGCTTGGCGACCCAACCTTCCCGATGAAGCCGACAACCACCTGATAGAACTTGGCGTTGCCGCGCAAGCCGATGCGATCGTGACGCGAAACCTGCGCGATTTATCGCGCGGCGAATTGAAATTTCCCACGCTCAGGGTACTCACGCCCGAGCAATGTCTGGAGGTATTCCCATGTCCACGCTGACTATTCGGTTGCCCGAAGATAAGCACGAGCGCCTGAAAGCCCTGGCGCGCGCCAACTCGATCAGTGTTAACAAGCTGATGGACGAACTTGCGACGGTGGCGCTGGCTAACTTCGACGCCAAGGTGCGATTCGAGACACGCGCCGTGCGCGGCAACCCGAAGCGGGCGATGTCATTGCTCGACAAACTGGACCGCACCGGGTGACGGCGGATTACTGCAAGCGTTCGGCCGCTTAGGAATGGGAGTCCGGCAGGACGCCGCTCAATGCGGACGAGAGCGGTAGGCAGGAAAATTGGGGACACGACACTTATTTTGGGGAATCGAAATAAGTGTCGTGTCCTCGAAGTATAGGCCGGATAAAAGGCCTATTTGATATCCGCAGGACGCGATGATGCAGGGCGCCGGCAGCGTCGCGATGGCGCCGTCCGGGCCCCAAGGGCCCTGCCCGTCGCTCCCAGTGTCACCGTGACCCTGCTGGATGGACTCGTCCTTGCCCGTACGGTCTTTAACCATTCGATGAACTACCGCTCGGCAGTGATGTTCTGTCACGGCGCGGTAATCAACGATCTGGTGGCCAGGCTCGCGGCACTGGAGCGCCTGACCGAGCAGGTCACGCCGGGCCGCTGGCGGGAGGCCCGACAACCGAACGAGAAGGAACTGAAGGCCACCACCATCGTTGCGCTGGAAATCGATTCCGCCTCGACCAAGATTCGGCGTGGCGATCCGGGGGACGATGGCGAGGATCTGGCGTTCCCCGTCCAGGCCGGCGTCATCCCGCTGCCCGTCGTGCCACAGGCAGGGCAGCGCGATGCAAAGCAGACGGAAGACTATCGGGTGCCGCCCACGTCGCCGCCTATCGCCGCCAGCCCTGAGCCCGGTGCAGGGAGGTCGGCCTGGTTGACCTCAATCCGGTCGAACCCTAGAGTGCAGGCTGTTGTCGTTCAGGTGTCCCGACCCCATCCAGGGCGAGGGATTAAACGGGAAAACGGTGCGCTCCGCGGAGCAAGGCCGTTACTGCCCCCGCAACGGTAAGTGGGTGCGCTTCCAGATACGCCACTGTGCATAGGCATGGGAAGGCTGGAAAGCGCGCGATCTAGCACCCCACGAGTCCGGAGACCGGCCTGAGCGTTGTGTCATCGGATGTCGCGGAGGGCGACTCAAGAGCATGCAAGCGCTCGTGCATATTCACCCTGGCTCGCCTTGTGGCAACGACGTCCTGCTCGTCACGGCATGCCTGTGTCTGACCTGGCACGCGGCTGCGTATGGCGATTCAAGCCTCGATCGCGAGATCGCAGCGTCCCGCCTGGACGAAATCGTCGTCACCGGGACCCGTCCGGAAAGCGTGAGAGACACGCCACGCAGCGTCACGGTGATCACGGCCGCCGACATTGCCCGCGCCACGTCGACCAATCTGGTCGACCTTCTCGCCCAATCGGCCAACGTCAACCTGCGCAGCCTGTTCGGCAATGACAAGAGTGCCGGCGTCGACATCCGCGGCATGGGCGATACCTTTGTCAGCAATGTGCTCGTGCTGGTTGATGGCGTCCGCATCAACGCCTCCGATCTGAGCGGCGCGGATTTTTCGAGCATTCCGCTGAACGAGATCGAGAGAGTTGAAATCATCCGTGGCGCCAGTGCCGTCCGCTACGGCAACGGGGCGGTCGGCGGCGTGATCAACATCCTCACCCGCAAGCACGGCAGCGGACTGCAGGGTGGGGCGCGATTCAATGTCGGGAGCTTCGATTCCTGGGGCAGCGAAGTGTCTGCAGGCGAGGACTACAAGGGCCTGAACCTCTCTGCCCGGGCATCGACCTTCGACAGCAAGGGCTTCCGGGATAACAGCAACTTCGCAAAGAAGGACGGAGCGCTCCAGCTGGGATATTCGGGACTCGACTGGCTGGATTTCTACGTGCGCGCCGAACTCCATCACGACGACTATGGCCTGCCCGGTCCAATCAGCCGCGAGGCCTTCGAACGCTCTGCTCAGGCCCGGTCCGGGGCAAACCGGCCTGACGACCACGGCGAAACCACCGAGCGACGGTATCGTGCAGGAATCACGCTGGATGGCGAGGGTTTCGGCGTGTTCAAGGGGCTCGCCTCGTTTCGCAGCCGTACGAATCCCTATGTGATTGGCTACACCCCCTTGCTGAGCCTGCGGGACCAGGAAAACGCAATCCAGTCCCGTTCGCGTGATTACGAGGGAACCTGGACGATGCCCTTCGATCTGCTCGGGTTCTCGCACGAACTCGTGTTCGGCTATGAGCAGACCGCCGACAGCTACGAGCGCCGGGAAGGCGGCATCGGCCTGGTGGACCGCAGCCACCGGCTGGTTGGCAACACGAGTGATCGTTCGGGCTTTGCAAGCCTCCACTGGGCGTTGCCATTCGACGTCAAGGGGAACTTCGGCTATCGCCTCGATGCCTTCAGCCTGCGGCAGCACAAGGAACGGCTGAAGCGCGTATGCGACGTCCAGCTGGTCCCCACCGTCGTCGATACGACGGTCTTCATCGAGATTGCCCCCAACGTCTTCATTCCGTTCGTGGTTCCCGTGACCGTGCTCCTGCCGATTGAAACCAATTGCCAGCCCGAGACCTTCCTTGCCAATTCGAAACGCAACAGCTGGCTGAACGAGGCATGGGAAGCGGGCCTCACCTGGCAGGCCACCGACGCGACGAGTTTCTACCTGGGCTACAGCCAGAGCTTCCGCAACCCCAATATCGACGAACTCGTGCTGGCCACCGATTCCCTGCGTCCGCAGCTTGGCAAGCACTGGGAACTGGGCTGGCGATTCCAGCCTGATCGCCGGCTGGAGACTTCCCTCTCCTTCTTCCACATGCGCGTGGCCGACGAAATCTTTTTCGGCTTCGATCCGGTACAGAGCAGGGGCCTCAATCGCAACCTCGAGCACGGCACCTCGCGCGTGGGAGTCGAGGCCGAGATCCGTGGACGGCTTTCCCCGGCAGTGTCGGTCTGGACGAACGCCAGCTACATCGATGCGCGAATCGAGGGTGACGACACTTTCGTGCCGCTGGTGCCGCGGACCAAGGTCGCCGCCGGCATCGAGTGGAGCCTCCTGCCGCGACTGGTGATGACCGCATCGTGCAACTACGTCGGTCGTCGCTTCGACGGCAACGATTTTGACAACCACAGCTACCGCAGCCTCGATGACTACCACGTGGTCGACGCGAAACTGCGCTGGTCGCAACCACATTACAGCGCCGCAGTCAGCGTCAGCAACGCGCTTGACGCAGTGTACGCAACCGCCGGCTACAGCGGCACCGTGTACCCGATGCCACCACGCAGCGTCATGTTTGAGCTGGCGTTCGAACTGTAGTGGCACCCCCAATCATCCGGAGAACGCGTCCATGAGATCACCTGTCCTGATCTTCACCACCTTAATGGTTCTTGGCACTGCGGTGCATGCAGGGCCCTTCGCGCCAGCTGCCGGCACGGTGGGTTCGACTGCAGTTCCGAAGACCAGTACGGCTTTCACCGGGTGGGCCACCGGTTACACGGCCTACGTTCCCGGAACCAACGTGGATGCCAGCTTCCGCACACCCGACAAAGCGCTGGGGCCTGCGGTGGGTGACAGTTTCGATACGGTAAGCCTCGGCGTGGGCGGGAAAATCACGATGACCTTCACCGGCTCCCTCTACAACGGACCGGGCTGGGATTTCGCGGTCTTCGAGAACAGCTTCAGCGATACCTTCCTTGAACTCGCGTTTGTCGATGTCTCGACCGATGGGACGGCCTTTTTCCGGTTTCCCGCGTTCTCGCTGACACCCTCCCCGGTGGGCGCCTTTGGCAGCGTTGATCCGACCAATGTGGACGGACTGGCCGGCAAGTATCGCCAGGGTTATGGAACGCCGTTTGATCTGGATATTTTCAGGAATGTGCCCCTTATCGACGTCAATGACATCAATTTCATCCGCATCACCGATGTCGTTGGCAACGGTTCCACCTTCGACAACTGGCCAGCTTCCCTTGGGGGACCCCACCCCATCTATGCCCCGTACCCGACCACTGGCAGCGCGGGATTCGATCTGGATGCCATCGGTGCCAGGTATCTCAATCCCCCGCCTCCGCCCGACCCCGGTCCCGCCATTCCCCGGCGAGTTCCCCTGCCGCTGTCCGCAATGCTCCTGCTGGCTGCCGGACTGATCACGATCACCACCCAGCGCAACCGGTTCGCGTGACCGGTTGCGGCAAACCCCAGAACGTCAATTTACTGAAAGGAAGAAAGCACCCATGAAAACACTCACGATATCTGTCCTCGTTCTCGCCGTTACGGCCCTCGATCTGCCGTTGACCGAGGCCGCGACAATAAACTTCGAAGACGTCGCCATGCCCAATGAGCAGGTCTATGCCGGGCCCGGCGGCGGACGTTACTGGTCCGGGCTTGTGCCACCCGCCGATGGCACGGTCGACAGCAGTTTCGTGTCGGGCGGCGCCCGTTTCCTCAATGGCAACTCGGACTGCTGTGGCGGCGTGACCTTCTGGCGGGGGTTCAGCTATTCAAACCTGAGTGATTCGTCGACGGCCGGCTTCACCAACAGCTTCAGCAGTATCAAGGGCGCTGGCGCGAACGGCAGCGCAAACTATGCAGTCGCCTATGCGAGCGAATTCGATCCGGCGCCACGCGTCGAGTTCGATGCCCCGATGGTGTTCGCCAATGCGTCGTTCACCAACACGACCTATACCGCGCTGTCGATGCTGGAAGGCGATTCCTTCGCCAAGAAATTTGGCGGTGCCAGCGGCAATGACCCGGACTTCCTCCGGTTGACGATCATCGGTCGCGACGCGGCCAATGCCGTGACGGGCACAGTGGATTTCTACCTGGCAGATTATCGTTTCGCGGATAACGCCAGCGACTATGTGCTCTCGGACTGGCAGTCAGTGGCGCTGGGCAGCCTGGGACCGGTATCCGCCCTCGAATTCTCCATGAGCTCCTCGGATCTTGGCCCCTTCGGTGCAAATACGCCGCTGTACTTTGCGCTGGACAACATCCAGCCAGTCCCGTTGCCGGCCGCGTTGTGGCTGCTTGCCCCGGCAGTCGCCGGGCTTGGTCTGCGGCACCGTCGCGCCATTCGCCGGAGCGCCTGACGCCGCCCTCTGTGCTCGCCGTGAAACCCGCGTGCCCCGTGGAGGCGGGGCCGGGCGCCTACCAGCGATCGCGCCCGAAGATGAGGTGTGACGGTCCGAGTATAGGAAGCATCAACCGCCTTTTTGATCCGCTCGAGACTTGGCCAAGTCCTGGCTGGTACTCCTCGGACCGACCGACGGGTCAACGGTCTGAAGTGGGGCGCGACAATCATCTTGGCCGGTGTGACGACAATCATGATGGCCGGTGGCTCGGCTTCGAAGGCGGCGTAGCCGCCGGAGATGCCGAGCCACCG
>JAYTTZ010000079.1:0-34226 GCA_043744805.1 Gammaproteobacteria bacterium | reverse complement strand
AGCGAACGCGAATCCATCCCGCCCGGGATCAAATGCCCGCTCATGCGGGCTTTTTTATGGCGGCGCCAGGGTGTGTCTCGAGCACCTCAAACCTGATTTTTCCCGTCCCACACGTCATGGCCAGACGCAGCAATCTCTTGAACCTGCTTCGAGTTGGGTTCGGCCAGGGCGCCGAAACCGAGGGGACAAGCGCTGCGCAATTGATCTGCGTGGCGCGGCACTTCCGCTGTGACGTTCGGCGCCATGGCCTCAAGCTGGGAGGGGCATCCCGGGGCAGGCCGCACACTGGACCCGGCACCGGTCCATTCCCGGCTTGCAACTCCCCATCCTGTGAGAGGAAAATCCGCACCAGGCTGGGAAGGTTCCGGACGGCGTGGTCCATGCCCCCGACGGTAGTTTCGAATGAGGCGGTGCGCCAGGTGGACGCGCCCCCCACCGTAGTGGGCGTGGTCATCGCGTTGTTCGTGCTCTTGCCAGAGGGCATCGCGGCCGTCACGGCCGCGCGGCACGACAGGCTGCAGGTCAGCCTCAACTTTGCGCTCGGGTCTGCGCTGGCAAGCATCGGGCTCACCATCCCGGCGGTGGCCGTGGTCTCTCTCAGCCAGGGATGGCCGCTTGCGCTCGGTATCCACGCCAGGTCCACCGTATTGCTGTGGCTGATCTTGATGATTGCAACTGTGTCACTGGGCACCGGGCGAACCACGATCATGTAGGGAGCAGTGCACCTGGTGCTGTTTGCCGTTTACCTTTTCACTTCCGTGGTGCCCTGAACCACGGCCCTGAACTACCGGCGATCCACGATGCGATTCCAGGCTCCCCAGCGCGAGGCGGTCAACGCCACGCGGTTCGATCATCCCGTTTATTCAGGTTTCATTCATTGGCGGCCCTTGCTCGAAGCCACCGAGTGGCCACGACTTTCCACGCTCAACCACCACCTGCTCGGGCGCTGCCATCCGGTGAGTGGTGTTCCCCTCGGATTCGTCGAGCAGACCCCCGCACTCCTGGGCGATGGCCTGCACTACGAGGCCAGGATCCATGTGCACGGTGCCATCGCCACGCGCTCGCGGAACTGGCACGACCTCTTCAACGCCCTGGTGTGGCTGGAACGCATTGAACTCAAGTGCGCCGTGAACGCGGCCTATGTTCGCGAAGCCAGGTTTCGCGCAGGCGTGCCACGCACGCGGGCGCAAAGTGCGCTGACCCACTTCGACGAGGCCGGCGCGCTGGTGTTGTTGCACGAGCCCGCGCTGCTCGATGCCTGGGATGCGCACGACTGGCCAGCCCTGTTCCGTGGACGAGATTTCCACGCCGGTGCCACCGTCCTCGTGTTCGGCCACGCGCTGCTGGAACACTGCCTGCTGGCGGATCCGTTGCCCGTGGCTAAATGCCTGGTCGCGCATCAGCCTGGCTCGACTGCGGGAGTGGCCCACGCTGGTCGCGTGGTCGAGGCCGTCGCGGCGGCCATCGTCGCGGGCCAATTGCTGGCCGACCCGATGGAACTGCGGCCCCTGCCGCTGGCCGGCATCGAAGGCTGGCATGCCAAGGGAGGGCAACCGGGATTTTTCATGGACACGCCGTGTTTCAGGCCGCTGCGGCCTGGTCGCCGGTATCCTGCAGCCTGGGCTCCGGCGAGCCCGGACCCTCAGTCGGATGGGGGCTTGCGGCGCAGCGTCGCGGCCCTTTAGATCAGCGCCACATGGAGCGGAGTATTTTTCATGCGCAATGCACTACAAGACCAGTTGCTCAAGGCTGGCCTGGTCAAGGAAAAGGAAGTCAAGGAGGCCCACAAGCAGCAGCGCCGCGACGAGCGCCGCACGCCGCCGAGCAAGCCTGATGCGGCCGCCATGCGCGCCAACAGCGCACGCGCCCAGGCGGAAAAAGCCCAGGCCGCGAAAGCGGAGCGCGATCGCGGGCTCAACGCCGAGCGCGAGGCCCGCGCAGCCCGCAAGGCACTCGTCGCGCAGGTCATCCAGCTGGTCGAGCCTTTTCGTCGCCCGCACAACAACGGCGACGAGGCCTATAACTTCGTCGATGGCAGTACCGTCAAGCGCATCTACGTCACGCCCGATACGCGTGCAGCCCTGGTCAAGGGTGAACTGGCTATCGTGCGCATGCGTAGCCGGTATGTCCTGATCACCCTGGAAGGCGTGGCGGCCGTCCGTGCGCGCGCGCCGGAGTTCCTCGTTGTGCAGAAGGCGGGTGGAGCCAGTCCCGACGACGCCGCGTACGAGGATCACCCGGTACCCGATGATCTGATGTGGTAGGTCCCGCGCCCCTCACGCCGTACCATTGACGCCTCAACCCCACTACGCCAAGACCCGCAGCAGCGGGCACCAAGGTCTGGAGCTTCGAGATTTGAGCCAGTTCATGCAGGACGACGGCGAACCGATCAGCAAGTCGGCGCTCAAGCGCGAGCATCACGGCGTGAAGGATCTGGGTGCGGATTTGATTGGCCTGGGCGATCGCCAGCTACGCCGCCTGGGACTCGAGGAATCGATCATGGACGCCGTGCTGGAAGGCCGGCGCCTCAAGCACGGTGCGCTGCAGCGCCACCTCCGCCACCTCGCCAACCTGCTGGTTGGGCAGGACATTGGCGTCATACGCGATGCGCTGGCCGCCATGCGCGAGCCGCATCGCGTCGACGTGCGCCTGCTCCACGAAGTCGAACGCTGGCGTGACACGCTACTGGCCGGTGACGACGGCTGCGTGGCGGAAGTCGCCGCGCGCTGCCCTGGCATCGACCTCGAAGAACTGCGGCGAATTGCTTTCGAAGCCCGTGCCGAGCAGGCCAACGGGCGTCCCCCCAAGTACGCACGGCAGTTGTTCGTGTTCCTGCGCAAGGCCAGACAGGCGGCGCCGGCTGTCCAGGTCCAAGACCAGCAATAACGGCGGCTTCGGTCGCGACTCCAGGGTCCATCATGTTCACCTACCTCAATCCGGCTGTTCGCCAGCGGCTCATTGCCGACGGCAAACTCATCCGCATCAACGCCAGTGGCGCCGTCATCGATCCGCAACTGCCGCCACCCGAAGGCGAACTGGCAATCAACGTCCTGGGACCGATTCCGCTTCCGTTGCAACTCGAGGGCGTGGAAATCACGGCCCGGTGGTATGCCACGGTGCGCAGCACCGAACTCGCGAAAGTGGAAGACCTGGCCGGCGAACTGCGTCGCCAGGGTGGGCAGAGCCTGTTCTCGATGCTGGCCTCAAGCATGGCGGTGAACAGCGTGCTGGTGCTGGGCGATCCGGCAACGCCAGGCAATCCGCTCGTCCGCGTGCATTCGAGTTGCCTGACCGGCGACGTGTTTGGTTCACAGCGTTGTGAATGCGGGCCGCAGTTCGTTGCCGCGATCAAGCGCATCAACGAAGATCCGCAGGGCGGGCTGCTGATCTACATGTCGGGGCATGAAGGACGGGGCATCGGATTATGGGCCAAGGCCGCCACCTACCTGCTGCAGGACGCCGGCGAGAACACCTACGAAGCCAACCGCACGCTCGGCCTGCCGGATGATTCCCGGGACTTCACCGACGCCGCTGCGCTGCTGCACCACTTCGTGGGCGCGGAACCGTTCCGGCTGCTCACCAACAATCCGAAGAAGATTCGCGACCTCAACGGCTTTGGCCTCGGCAACATCACACCAGTGCGCCACGTTACCGGGGTCAGCCAGTGGAACCGGCATTACCTGGCCGCAAAGCGTGACTGGGGCCACGTGCTGTCGGATATCGATCTCGCGAACAACGACCCGCCGGCCTGAGCGCGCGCGGTACGGCTACAACAACAGCAGGGGAGCACATCGCATGTCCAAACCATTCCTCCGTCCGTTCGTCCTGGGCGCAAGCCTCGCCTTCACTTTCGCCGCCGGTGCCGCCGAGGCACCGAAGGCCGACACCGCCAACCACCATGAGCGTGGCATGGCGGCGCTCGGTACCATCACCGGCGATGGCGCCGGCAAGATGGTGGAAAGCCTGCGTGACATCGCCCCCGAGCTTGCCGACTGGACCATCAACTTCGCTTACGGCGACGTGGTGTCGCGCCCGCAACTCAGCCTGCACACGCGTGAACTTGCCACCGTGGCCGCGCTGACGGCGCTGGGCAATGCCGCCCCGCAGTTGAAGTCCCATATCAAGGGCGCGCTCAACGCCGGCTGCACGCCGCGCGAGATCGTGGAAGTGATCATGCAGATGTCGGTCTATGCCGGGTTTCCTGCGGCCATCAACGGCATCCTGGCGGCCAAGGAAGTGTTCACCGAGCGTGGCGTGACGGTGGAACACTGAGCACACGAACACCGTGGCGGCCTTGAGCCGCCACGGTTGACGCGTGGCGCCTGTTCTGCACGCATGGCGCGACACGGGTCGCCTGCGAAATCGCCACGCGGAGGTTCCCTAAGCACCGGGCAACCGCGATAATGCCCGCCTCAATGGCGACCCTGTCGGTCCCCTCGCGACGTAAGACCGTGAACCCCGTCAGGTCCGGAAGGAAGCAGCGGTAACGGTGACTGCGGGCGCCGGGGTGTGGCTGGCAGGGTCGCCACCTAATCCTCCTCAGGCATGTTCGCACTCATGGCTTATCTGGTTCTCGCCAGGAAATGGCGTCCCCGAGATTTCACCCAGGTCGTGGGGCAGGGCCATGTGCTGCGCGCCCTCTCGAACGCGCTCGATACCGATCGACTCCACCATGCCTATCTCTTCGTGGGCACGCGCGGCGTGGGCAAGACCACCCTGGCTCGCGTATTCGCCAAATGCCTGAATTGCGAGGAGGGCGTGAGCAGCCGGCCCTGTGGGGTGTGCAGCTCGTGCCGCGAACTCGACGAAGGTCGCTTCATAGACCTGATTGAAGTGGACGCGGCTTCGCGCACGGGCGTCGACGACACCCGCGAACTCCTGGACAACGTGCAGTACGTGCCCACCAAGGGGCGCTACAAGGTGTACCTCATCGACGAAGTACACATGTTCTCCCGCAATTCCTTCAACGCCTTGTTGAAGACCCTGGAAGAACCGCCGCCGCACATCAAGTTCCTGCTGGCCACCACGGAACCCAAGAAGCTCCCGATCACCATCCTTTCGCGCTGCCTGCAGCTCAACCTGAAGCGTCTCAGCGTGGATCAGATCGAATCGCAGTTGCGCGCAGTCTCCGACCGCGAAGCCCTGATCGCAGCGTCGGCGGCACTGCGCCTGCTGGCCGTGGCGGCCGACGGCAGCATGCGCGACGCGCTGTCGCTGCTCGACCAGGCCATTGCCTTCTGCGGCGGCCCGCTGGACGAACAAGCGGTCGCTACCATGCTGGGCACGCTGGGGACCGAACAGGTGCTTGCACTGGTGGAAGCCCTTGCGCTTGGCGACGGCGTGCAACTCATCACCCTGGCGCGGCAGCTGGGCGAACTGGCGGTGGATTTCGCGCCGGTGTTGGGCGACATGCTGTCCATCCTCAGACGGGTCGCGGTGGTGCAGACCGTAGGCACGGCCGCCGCCGAGCTGGCCGAAGATTCTGCCATCGTCGAACTGGCCGCACGCATGAGCCCGCAGGATTGCCAGCTCTACTACCAGATTGGCTTGCTTGCCCGCCGCGACTTGCCGTTGGCGCCGGATCCACAGGCAGGCTTTGAAATGGCGCTGTTGCGGATGCTGGCGTTCCGGCCAGCGGATCTCGCCGCCGCGCGTGGCACTTCGGCGCCGCCCCTGGTCGTGCCGAGCGCCGCCCGTTCCAGCGTGCAGCCGATGCCCGCGTTGCCGCCGCTATCCCCTCTGGCGCTGCAGTCCGGACGCCCCCTGCCGTCGCGCCCACCAGCACCAGCCCCGGTCACGGTGGCACCCGTTGAAACGGCAGTTCCCCGCCCGGAAGCCCTGCTGGCGACGGGCGAACCTGCATCGACACCTGCCCCGCCCGAAGTGCAACCGGCGGTGGCGGTGGACCCCGCGACCTTCGACTGGGTGGCGACCGTGGCGCGCCTCGAAACGTCGCCCCTTACCCGCGAGTTCGCGCGCAACTGCGCGCTGCGCCGGTTCGACGGCCGCCGGCTCGAACTTGTGGTGAGTCCGCAGTACGAAAACCTCCGCGTCGAACGCACGCTCAAGGCCCTGGAGCAGGCGCTGCAGGCGACGCTCGGCGTGCCCTTGAGTCTCCAGGTAGTGGTCGCGTCGGACAGCGCGGCGGCCACGCCGGCCGGCGCCATTGCTGCTGCGAAGGCAGCGGCAGAGGCCGCGGCGCGCAGCGCCATCGAATCCGATCCGAACGTCCTTGCCCTGCAGGCGCAGTTCGGCGCGCGGGTGGAACAGATTGAAATCCTGCCGGACGACGGCGGGCACTAGCTTCACGCGAGGAGTTGCAGATGAAAGGCCCACTGGGAAACCTCATGATGCAGGCGCAGCGCATGCAGGAAGACCTGCAGCGCGCGCAGGAAGAAATCGCCCGCATGGAGTGCACCGGCGAATCCGGCGCTGGCCTGGTGAAAGTGGTGCTGAACGGCCGCCATGACGCCAGATCAGTGACCATCGCCCCGGACCTCCTCAAGGAAGACATTTCCATGCTGGAGGATCTGGTCGCCGCGGCCATCAATGATGCCAACCGCAAAATCGACCAGAGGAGCAAGGAACGCATGGCAGGACTGACCGACGGACTCAACCTGCCGCCGGGCATGAAGCTACCGTTCTGAACGCGATCCCGAACCGACGCCATCGCCCGTGACGACGCCACTCCTCAACGACCTGATCAAGGCCCTGACCACGCTGCCGGGGATCGGACCGAAGTCCGCCCAGCGCATCGCCTTCAACCTGCTGGAACGCAACCGGGATGCGGCGAGGCACTTGTCCCGCGTGCTGGACGACGCGATGAGCCGCATCGGCCAGTGCACCGCGTGCCGGACGTTCAGCGAGACCCCACGCTGCCGCATCTGTGAATCTACCAACCGCGACCAGTCCCTGCTGTGCGTGGTGGAAACCCCGGTCGACATGCTGTCCATCGAGCAGTCGGCGTCTTACCGCGGGCTCTACTACGTGCTGATGGGTCGGCTTTCGCCCATCGACGGCGTGACGCCGGAGACCCTGGGCATGCCCGCGCTGGAGCGTCGACTCGCCGAGGGCGTGGTGAAGGAAATGATCGTCGCCACCGGCACCACCATGGAAGGCGAGGCGACCGCGCACTACCTGCGCCAGATTGCGCGCCGCACGGGCGTTACGCCCTCCCGTATTGCCTACGGCGTGCCGATGGGTGGGGAGCTTGAATACGTGGATGGCACCACGCTTGGCCATGCCATCAGCAGCCGACGGGAATATTGAACGGAGACTCCACCATGCAGTGCGCCGCCGACAACCTCATCTGGATCGATCTCGAAATGACCGGGCTCTACCCGGAGCACGACCTGATCATCGAAATCGCCACCATCGTTACCGACGCGCGCCTCGAGGAGTGCATCGAAGGGCCCGTGTTCGCCATCCACCAGGGCGACGCGGTGCTGGCAGGGATGGATGAATGGAACACGCGCCAGCACGGCGGTTCGGGCCTCACGGCGCGGGTGCGGGAAAGTCGCATCGACACCGCGCAAGCCGAGCGCCAGACGCTCGAGTTCCTCGCGCAGTACGTGCCCGCCAAGGCCTCCCCGATGTGTGGCAACTCGATCTGCCAGGACCGTCGCTTCCTGTACAAGTACATGCCGACGCTGGCCGAGTTCTTCCACTACCGCAACCTTGACGTAAGCACTTTGAAGGAACTGCAGCAGCGCTGGGCCCCCGGCCTGCCGTCCTTCAGCAAGGCTTCCAGCCACCTCGCGATGGACGACATCCGCGACTCCATCGCCGAACTCAAGCATTACCGCGAACACTTCCTGCGAGTGCCGGCGTGAGCCTGCTGCTGCCATCGACGCTTTACCCGGTGGCGGCAGTCCGCGCGCTCGACGCCGCCGCAATTGCGAGCGGCATCCCGGGCCGCGTGCTGATGCAGCGCGCCGGCCGGGCAGCATGGCAGGTGGCGCTGCGTCGCTGGCCCACGGCACGCGTCATCGCCGTGGTCTGTGGTCCGGGCAATAACGGCGGCGATGCTTACGTGGTGGCCGCGGCCGCCGCCCGCGAGGGGCGCGAAGTCCGGCTGATCGAAATCGGGGAGATCAGTAAATCCGGGGCGGACGCGCAAGCCTGCAGGGCAGCGGCCCTCAGGGCAGGCCTCCTGCCCGGCACCGGGATGCAGGCCCTTGACGGCGCCGACCTCATCATCGACGGCCTGTTCGGCATCGGCCTCACGCGAGCGCCGACCGGCGATCTGGCGCACGCCATCAACGCGATGAACGCCTCGGCGCGCCCCATCCTGAGCCTTGATGTCCCGTCTGGCCTTGACGCCGACACAGGCGGGGCACCGGGGGACGTGGTGCGGGCCACGGCCACGATCACGTTCATCGCGTTGAAGCAGGGGCTCGTGACCGGCGCGGCAGCGGATTGCGTGGGGACGCTTGAATTCGACGGTCTGGATGTCCCGGCCGGGATTTACGCGGCGGAACTGGCGTCGGCGGTGCGCCTCGCGATTCCCCACCTGGCGGCCCGTCGCCGCGGGGCACATAAAGGAAACAATGGCCACGTGCTGGTCGTAGGCGGCGCCCCCGGGTATGCCGGCGCGGCACGCCTGGCCGCCGAAGCCGCGCTGCGCTGTGGGGCCGGGTTGGTATCGGTCGCCGCGATGCCCGAGTGCGTACCGCTGATCCACGCTGGCCGGCCGGAAGTCATGGTCCACGCGGTCCGGAATGCCGAAGAACTCGCCGGGCTGCTGGCGCGGGCGTCGGTCGTGGCGATCGGGCCGGGGCTTGGTCAAGATGCTTGGGGCCGCCAGATGTTTGCCGCGGTCCGCGACGTCGCGCTGCCCCTGGTGGTGGATGCCGATGCCCTCAACCTGCTGGCTGCAAATCCCCAGTTTCGGGCGGACTGGTGCCTCACACCGCATCCGGGCGAAGGTGCGCGCCTGCTCGGCGAAGTCAGCCCGGCACTCCTCAACCGCGACCGCTTCATGGCTGTCCGCCGCCTGCGCGAGACCTACGGTGGCACCGTGCTCCTCAAGGGTGCCGGCACGCTGATCGCCGACGAGCAGGGCATCGGCGTCGTGACGGCCGGCAATCCGGGCATGGCTTCGGGCGGGATGGGGGACGTGCTGACCGGTGTCATCGCTGCCCTGCGCGCCCAGGGCCTGTCGATGTCCGAGGCAGCGCGGCAGGGCGCCTGCCTCCATGCCGCAGCGGCCGACCGCGCGACCGCGCGCGACGGCGAGCGCGGCCTGCTGGCGTCCGATCTCCTGCTGGAACTGCGTCGCCTGGTGAACTGAGCCATGGCGACGGCGCGGTTCACGGTGCGGAACGAGGCAGCGACCCTGGCACTCGCCGCGTGCATCGCGCGCCTGGCGACCCCCGGCATGTTGATCCTGCTCGACGGCCCCCTCGCCGCCGGCAAAACCACCTTTGCGCGAGGTTTCCTCCGGGCGCTTGGCCATGCCGGCAAAGTGAAAAGCCCAACCTTCACGGTGGTGGAGTCCTACCTGCTCGGCGGACGCCGGGTGCATCACTTCGATCTTTACCGCATCAATGACCCGGACGAGCTCCATTACCTCGGCTTCGACGACTTCCTCGCCTCGCAGGATGTCTGCCTCATTGAATGGCCGTCGCGTGCGGGGGCGTCGCTACCCCCGCCAAGCCTGCGGGTTGCCTTGTCCCCGCGCGACCATGACGCTCGTGACGTCGCCCTGGAAACCAGCCTCCCCGGGCTCCAGAAAGCGCTGGAGGATGGTCTTTCTATTTCATTTGATTCATAGGGATACGGCACTTCCTGATATTTCACTTGAATATTAGTCGGGCAGCGGCTAAAAAGCCCCGAAGCGCTTCAGGGGTCGATGCTATCTCCATGTTCGCCCGGATTTTCCTGATTTCCCTGCTGGGGGTAAGCAGCGCGTGGGCTGCTGAACTCACCGCGGTGCGCGCCTGGCAGGCTCCGGGGCAGACGCGCGTGGTATTCGAACTGAGCGCGTCGACTCGATTCGAGGCCTTCACGGTCGCCAACCCCCATCGGGTGGTCATTGATTTCGACGACCTCCGTGCGCGGGACGCTGCCAGGATATTGGCGTTGCACGACGCGCGGATTACCTCGATCCGCTCCGCCCCGCGAGGCAAGCAGGGCTTGCGCGTAGTCCTTGAACTCTCGCGCCCCGTGGTCCTTCAGGATGCCCTGCTGCCGCCGGCCGCACCCTATGGGCACCGGGTCGTGCTTGATCTGATCGACCAGCAGAAGGCTCTGCCGGCCCCGGCGATAACGCCTCCTCCGGCGCTCGCGGCCATCCGGGCACCAGCGCCGGTGGTGCCCGTGGCAAAGACACCCATGGTGTCATCCACTGCAGGCGACACCGCAACCGCGTCCAATCCCCCCAGTCGGCTGCCGGCCTGGCGCCGCGACGGCGTGGTGATTGCCGTCGACGCCGGCCATGGCGGGGACGACGTGGGTGCGATTGGTCCACGGGGCACGCATGAAAAGGACGTCGCCCTGGCCGTCGCCCGCGAGCTTGCCCAACTCATCAACCAGCAGCGCGGCATGCAGGCCGTGCTGATTCGGGACGGTGACTATTACGTCGGGCTGCGCGAACGCATGGCGCGGGCACGGGCGCACAAGGCGGATCTCTTCGTCTCGGTCCACGCCGACGCCTTCCAGAATCCAAACGTGCGCGGTTCGTCGGTGTTCGTGCTTTCCAACCGTGGGGCCAGCAGCGAGGCCGCCCGATGGCTGGCGGAGCGCGAAAACGGCGCTGATTTCGTGGGTGGCCTGACCTTGGCCGACAAGGATCCGCAGCTCAGATCGGTGCTGCTCGATCTTTCCCAGAGTGCCTCGCTGGAAACCAGCATTACCGTGGCGGACGCCGTCCTGGCGTCGCTGCGCAAGATTGGACCGCTGCATTTCAATCGCATCCAGCAGGCGGGGTTCATGGTGCTGAAGTCGCCAGATATCCCGTCGCTGCTGGTGGAAACCGCCTTCATCAGCAATCCCGAAGAAGAGCAGCGGCTGCGCAACGCGAGCTTCCGCCGCACGCTTGCCGGTGCCATCCGTGACGGCATCATGAGTTATTTCGACGACCGCGAAAGCGCGCGGGGCAGGGTGGCGGAGGCGGCCGATCCGGGTCGGCACCGGCATCGCGTAGGCGAAGGCGACACGCTGTCGGGCATCGCGAGCCACTATGCCGTGACTTCCGAGCGTATCCGTCTTGCCAACAACCTGAATGACGACACGGTGAAGGTGGGCGAGCTTTTGCGCATCCCCTGAAGCCTCGGCCCTGATTATTTCCGGGATGGGCTCTAAACTCCGGGGCCATGAGCCTTCCTGTCATCAGGCCGCTTGCCGAATCGGTCATCAACCAGATTGCCGCCGGTGAAGTCGTCGAGCGTCCAGTCTCGATTGCCAAGGAACTGATCGAAAACAGCCTCGACGCCGGCGCCACCCGTATCGACATCGAAGTGGAGGAGGGCGGCATCCGGCGCCTGCAGGTCCGCGACGATGGCTGCGGAATGCCCGGCGAACAGCTAGGACTCGCCCTGCAGCGGCACTGCACCAGCAAGCTCGTCAGTGCCGACCAGCTGCCGCGATTGATCTCGCTGGGCTTCAGGGGTGAGGCGCTGGCCGCGATCGACGCCGTCACCACACTCACCCTTACCAGCTACGTGCCGGGCGAGTCCCACGCCTGGCAGCTTGTCGGCGGCGTCCTGGGTCCGGCTGCCCATCCAGGCGGTACCACGGTGGAGGTCCGCGACCTCTTTGGTCGCATCCCCGCCCGTCGTCGCTTCCTTCGCCAGCCCCAGACGGAATGGCTGCACGTCCAGCAACTGGTCCGGCGGATAGCCTTCTGCACCCCACTGGTGAACTTCACCCTATGGCATGACGGACAGCGCGCGTTGAACCTGCCTGCAGCGGTCGACGAGGCCACGGCCGCGCGCCGGCTTCGCGCCTTGTTTGGCGCCGAATTCGCCACGGCGGCCCGTCCGGTCGAACGCGCCAACGACCGGCTCCGGGTGTTTGGCTTGGTCGCAGGTCCGACCTTGGCGCGGAGCCAGAACGACCTCCAGATGATTTCAGTTAACCAGCGCGTAATTCAGGACCGGCATCTTTCCCACGCCATACGGCTGGCCTTCGAGGACAAGATCCCTGAGGGAAGAAAGCCTTGCTACGCCTTGCAGATCGAGCTTTCTCCAGAAGAAGTTGACGTTAACGTGCATCCTGGAAAGCTCGAAGTCCGTTTTCAGGAACTGCGTGAAGTCCATGATCTGGTCTTTGCGGCGGTACGCGCGGCCTTGGTCGAAAATTTGCCGTCTGCGTCAATCAGTGCGGTAGTGGCGCAGGACTACCGTGTGCCGCCTACCCGCGGACGGCTGTTCGCGGGGCCGGCAGCAGTTCGGGAGACGCCGGTGCCGTCGCCGCCCCTGTCCGTCACCGGCAGTTTGTGGTTGCTGGCAGGTCGGTATCTTGTCCTGCAGACAGACGACGTCCTGGAACTGGTTGATTTACGCCGTCTCGTGGCGCAGGTGCTGTGCCGTCGCCTGGAAGCGGAAGCGGACCCTGCCGCCCATCGGCCGCTGCTGTTTCCCGTCCGCATCGAGTGTGCCGATAGGGCCGAGGCGGCGGCGGTCACCGACGGTCTTAAGGCGCTGGGCCTGGTGGTCCAATGGCTGGAGGGCGGTACCCTGGCGCTACGTGCCCTGCCGCGCAGCGCGCCCGAGATCGACGCTCGCGCGCTGGGGCTGGCACTCGCACGCCGGGGCAGCCAGGCGCCACCGGCCTGGCTGGCGGACGCGCTCGCAGCGTCCCTGCAGGTGCCGACCACCGATCTGGCGCGCAAGGCGTGGTGGCAGCGCTGGCAGGGTCTGGTCGAGGAAGTCGGACTTTCGCTCGCGCCCTACACGCGGCGGCTCGACGCCAGTGGCCTCCAGGCGCTGTTCGACGAATGAGCACACGGGTTCGGGAACTGCCACCGGTCGCCTGCCTGATGGGCCCCACCGGGACTGGCAAGACGGCGCTGGCGCTCTGGCTGGCGGCGCGGCTCCCGATTGAAATCGTCAGTGTTGATTCGGCCCTGGTCTACCGTGGCATGGATATCGGTACCGCAAAACCAGACCCCTTCGAGCGCTGCCGCGTGCGCCACCACCTCATCGATCTCTGCGACCCGCGGGACGCCTATTCGGTGGCGCGCTTTTGCGTGGACGCCGCCGCTGCGATTGCCGACATCGAAGCACGTGGGCGCATCCCACTGCTGGTGGGGGGCACCGGGCTCTACCTGTGCCGGCTCGAGACCGGCATCGCCGAGATGCCGCACGTACCGCAAACCGTGCGCGACGATCTGGAGCGGCAGCTGGCGGTCGCGGGTAGCGCGGCCCTGCATGTGCGACTGGCCGGGATCGACCCGGCCAGCGCCGCGCGGATCCATCCTAACGATCCCCAGCGCATCGTGCGCGCGCTCGCGGTTTGGCAAGTGGGCGGGCGAACAATGTCGAGCTACCTGGCAGAGGACGCCCCCACGCCCGCCCGTCGCTTCCGCAAATTCATCCTCGCACCGGCTGATCGCGACGGACTTCGGGCGCGCCAGCGGGACCGCTTCCACGGGATGCTGGACCGGGGCTTCATCAACGAGGTCGCGGCGCTGCGCGAGCGCCCCGGCTTGACCTTGGACCGCCCGGCCCTGCGGGCCGTCGGTTATCGCGCCATCTGGCGTTACCTCGAAGGCGAACTCGACCACGCTGCGATGGTCGCACTAGCCGTCAATGGCACCGCGCAGTACGCCAAGCGGCAGTACACCTGGTTCCGCCACGAGGTCGCCGAAGCCTGGCTCGACGGCCCGACACAGGCCAGCCGGGAAACCTTGCTGCGCGTGCTTCGATAAGCGGTCAATGACAGCGTTTCATGGTTATACTGGCTCGGCTTCTGTGGCATTTGCGGGTCGATGGCGAACCCGCGTTAACGTCATCCGGCCCACCGCGACCGGATGACAGCGACCTGCAGAAGCCCATGTTTCGATAAAAACAGGAGAATCTCATGAGCAAAGGCCAATCTCTTCAAGAGCCTTACCTGAATGCCCTACGCAAGGAACGCGTACCGGTGTCGATCTACCTGGTCAACGGCATCAAGCTGCAGGGGCAAGTTGAATCCTTCGACCAGTTCGTCATCCTGCTCAAGAATTCGGTCAGCCAGATGGTCTACAAGCACGCCATTTCCACCGTCGTCCCCGCGCGCAACGTGAAACTGCCGCGCGCCGATGGCGAGACTGATGGTGATTCAGAGGACGAATGATCCGGTTGGCTTCCCTTGCTTGATCGCCCGCACGGCGGCGAACGCGCCGTCCTGGTCAATGTCACGCTCGCGCCTCCGGCGCCGTCCTGCGATACCGAAGAATTCGCCGAACTTGCCAGGTCGGCCGGCGTCCAGTGCGTTGCGGTCCTCGCGGCGCGGCGCGACCGGCCCGATCCAAAGCATTTCGTGGGCGCGGGCAAGGCGACCGAGCTGAAAGCCCTGGTGGCGGAGAGCGAAGCCGAAGTCGTGCTGTTCGATCGGGCGCTGTCCCCCGCACAGGAGCGCAACCTCGAACGACTGGTCAATTGCCGGGTGCTCGACCGCACCGGGCTCATCCTCGACATCTTCGCGCAGCGCGCCCGCTCCTTCGAAGGCCAGCTGCAGGTGGAGATGGCGCAGCTCCAGCACCTGTCCACGCGACTCGTTCGCGGCTGGACCCACCTCGAACGGCAGCGCGGCGGCATTGGCCTGCGCGGCCCGGGTGAAACGCAGCTTGAAACCGACCGTCGCCTGATCGGCGTGCGCATCAAGCAGCTTCACGACAAACTTGAGAAGGTCCGCAGACGGCGCCAGCAAGGTGGCCGGGCCCGCCGCCGTGCCGCGCTGTCGGTGACTGCGCTGGTGGGCTATACCAATGCGGGCAAATCGACGCTGTTCAATGTCCTCACGGCAAGCGACCTCTATACGGCAGACCAGTTGTTCGCGACCCTCGACACCACCTTGCGTCGGATGAACGTGCCGGGTGAGCATCCGGTACTGGTCAGCGATACCGTGGGATTCATTCGCGACCTGCCGCCCGATCTCGTGGCCGCCTTCCAGGCCACCTTGGAGGAAACTCGCGACGCCACCCTGCTCCTGCACGTCATCGACTGCTGTGCGGAGGACATCGAGATCAAGCGCGAGGAAGTCCTGAAGGTGCTCGATGGCATCGGTGCCGGCGCGCAACCGGTGCTTGAGGTCTACAACAAGATCGACCTTAATCCTGCCTTTGAACCCAGGGTCGAGCATGGCGCGCGGGGTGAACCGGTTGCTGTCTGGGTGTCGGCGCGTACAGGCGCCGGCCTTGATTTGCTCCGTGCGGCCGTCGCTGCACGCCTCGACGAAGCAAAGGTCGCCCGCACACTCGATCTCTCTCCGTTGCAAGGGCGACTGCGCGCGAAACTCTTCGGCCTGGGCGCGGTCCTCAATGAAACGGTCCATGAGTCCGGCGGCTGGCAACTCGAGGTCACCCTGGGCTCCGGACGCTGGGGTCGGCTCCTCGCGGAATACCCGGACCTTGCGACCAACCTGGCCCAGCAGGAAGAGGACTGGCACGAAGGCGCCGGGTGACGGCGAGCACCGTTGCCTCTCGCATTGCTGATTTGCGCGAACAACACTTACAATGCCGACCCCTAAATGGCCCCGTGCCCGAGAGTCCTTATGGCCTGGAATGATTCAAACAACGGCAATGACCGTGATCCCTGGGGTGGACGCCGCAACGAACAGGGGCCTCCTGATCTCGATGAAATCTTCCGCAAGATCCAGCAGAAGTTGTCCGGCCTGTTCGGTAACGGCCAGCGCCCGCGTGGCGGTGCCGGTGGCGGCAGCGGCGGTTCCGAAGGTCCGGGCGCGGCTTTCATTGGCATCGCGGTGCTGGGCTTTGCGGTTCTCCTGCTCGGCGTGGAGATGTTCTGGAAGATTGAACCCGCCGAGCGTGGCGTCGTGATGCGCTTCGGTGAATACAAAACCATCTTGCAGCCTGGCCCGCACATCCGCTTCCCTCGTCCGATCGAAACTGTCACGCGGGTGAATCTCGACCAGATTCGTGCCTTCCCGGTCAACGCCACCATGCTGACCCAGGACGAAAACATCGTCGACGTCCAGATTGCGGTGCAGTACCGCCTGAAGGACGTCACGAACTACCTGTTCGAGATTTCTGATCCCGATGCCTCCGTGCAGCGGGTCGCCGAAACCGCCATTCGCGACGTCATAGGCACCAGCACCTTCGATTACGTGATTGGCGAAGGGCGCGCCGACATCGCGCTGAAGGCCACCGAACTCATGCAGCAGATGCTCGACAACTACAAGTCGGGCATCGCGGTGACCAGCGTGAACCTGCTCTCGGCCAACCCGCCCGAAGAAGTGAAGGCCGCCTACGACGACGCCATCAAGGCGCGCGAAGACGAGCAGCGCAAGATCAACGAGGCCGAGGCCTATAGCAACGAAGTCACCGAGCGCTCCGCAGGCAACGCCGATCGCGTGCGCCTTGAAGCAAAGGCATACAAGGAACAGGTGCTGTCGCGGGCGGAAGGTGATTCACGTCGCTTCACCCAACTGCTCACCGAGTACCAGAAGTCCCCCGGGGTCACCCGGGATCGAATGTACTTCGACGCCATGCAGTCCGTGCTTCGCAACAGCACCAAGGTGGTGATGGACGGCAAGTCGGGCGCCAACATGACGGTGCTGCCGCTCGACCGCCTGCTCGAGCGTGGGCGCCAGTCCCCCGCCACCGACCCTACTGCCGGCTCGGCTTCTGCCGCCGAATCCGCCAACTCGATTCCCGTGCCTGCCACGGCCTACGAACGCCCGGCCGAAGCCCGCGCCCGAGGACCACGCTAATGGTCAACCGCATCGTCCTCATTGCCGCCCTCGCGCTTGGACTGCTCTGGGCCAGCACCTTCCGGGTGTTCGAGCAGGAACGCGCCGTGCTGTTCCAGCTCGGCGAAATCAAACGTACCGAATTCAAACCGGGCCTGCATTTCCTGATCCCCCTCTACCAGAACGTCCGCAAGTTCGACGGTCGCCTCCAGACCCTCGACTCCGAGCCCCAGCGTTTCCTTACCGGCGAGAAGAAGGACGTCATCGTTGATTCCTTCGTGCGCTGGCGGATCAAGGACGTCACCAAGTTCTACCTGGCAACCGGCGGCGACGCGCGCCGTGGCGGCGTGCTGGTGTACCAGAAAATCAACGACGCGCTGCGCGTCGAGTTCGGCAAGCGCAAGGTGCAGGAAGTAGTGGCAGGGGGGCGCGGCGAGATCCTTGCCATCGTCAACATCAAGGCCGCCGAACGTGGTGAGGAACTGGGCATCGAAGTCGTCGACGTGCGCGTGAAGCGCATCGACCTTCCTGCAGAGGTCAGCAATGCGGTCCACGAACGCATGCGGGCCGAGCGCGCCCGCGTGGCGCGCGAGTTGCGCGCCCGTGGCGAGAAGGAAGCCATCCGCATCCGGGCGGAAACGGATCGGCAGGCGACCGTCATCGCAGCCGAAGCCTACCGCGACGGCGAAACTCTGCGCGGCGAAGGCGACGCCAGGGCTTCACAGGTCTATGCCGAGGCCTATGCGCGCGACGCTAACTTCTACGAGTTCTACCGCAGCATCGGGCTGTACCGGGACAGCTTCAGCGCCAAGGATGACGTCCTGTTGCTGACGCCGGACTCGACCTTGTTCAAGTATTTCAAGGATCCAAACCCGCGCTAGGCACGGACCCGGGCAAGCGCGCCATGTGGACGGACCTGATGGCTGCTAGCGCGCTGGTGCTCGTGTTCGAGGGCGCATTGCCTTTCCTGAGCCCGGTGGGGTATCGGCAGGCCATGGCCCGGGTACTGGCCTTCGACGACATCCACCTGCGACGACTTGGACTGCTCAGCATGGTGGCTGGCCTTGTCGTCCTTTACTGCGTGAGATAGACCATGTCGCGCGACAGTCGATGGATACTTCCCGATGGCGTCGACGAGATCATCCCGCCGCAGGCGGCCAGCCTCGAACAACTACGCCGCCGCCTGCTGGACGTGGTGACCACCTGGGGATACGCACTGTGTACGCCAGCCATCGTCGAGTTCCTGGATTCGCTGGTTTCCGGCACGGGCGACGATCTCGAATTGCAAACCTTCAAGCTGACGGACCAGGTGAGCGGTCGGCTGCTCGGCATACCGGCGGACATCACGCCCCAGATTGCGCGTATTGATGCCCATCGCATCAATGCCGACACGCCGACCCGGCTGTGCTACATCGGGCCCATCCTCCACACGCAGCCAGACAAGTTCGCGGGCTCGCGCAATCCACTGCAACTGGGCGCCGAGCTTTATGGCCATCCCGGCATTGAAAGCGACGCTGAAGTCATCGCCCTGATGGTGGAAGTGCTGGCGGTGGCCGGTGTCGCCGACATCACGCTGGATCTTGGCCACATGAAGATTTTCCATGGCCTCGCGGAGGCTGCCAAACTCGATGCCGATGCTGGAATGCGTCTCCTCGACGTGCTGTTGCGCAAATCCGTGTGTGAGCTGCCGGCGCTGTTGGCGGACGTCACCGGGCCGGCCGCCACCTGGCTGTCCGCCCTGCCATCCCTGAATGGCGACGGTGGCGTGGTGGCCCGCGCGCGTGCCGCGCTGGACGGCGCCCCGCGCGTGGTGCAGTCCGCGCTGGATGATCTCGATGCGCTGGTGCGCTTGCTGGCGCAGCGCTGCCCGCAACTCGACGTGCATATTGATCTGGCGGATCTGCGCGGCTACCGCTACCACACTGGCGTGATGTTTGCCGCCTACACGCTTCGCATGGGCCGTGCCATCGCCTGGGGCGGACGCTACGACAACATCGGCGAACGCTATGGCCGGGCCCGCGCCGCCACGGGTTTCAGCACTGATCTCAAGCTGCTCGCGTCGCTTGCGCCCGCAGTCGAGGCGCTCGGGCACGGTATCCTCGCCCCATCCGGGACCGATGCGGCGCTGCTGGCCGCCATCTCGGCGCTGCGCTCACGCGGTGATCAGGTCATCCAGGTCCTGCCGGGCCAGGCGGGTGGGCCGGGCGAGATGGGTTGCAAGCACGAGTTGCGGCAGATCGCCGGACAGTGGCAGGTCCTGGCGCTCCAGGGCTCATGAGACCAGGCAATTTTCAAGCTTCCAGACCAGGGGAAACACGTTGAGCAGATCGGTGGTAGTCATCGGCGCCCAGTGGGGCGATGAGGGTAAGGGCAAGGTCGTGGACCTGTTGACCGACCGGGCCCGTGCCGTGGTGCGGTTCCAGGGCGGCCATAACGCTGGCCATACGCTGGTCATCGACGGCGAGAAGACCGTCCTGCACCTCATCCCTTCAGGGGTCCTGCGCGAAGGCGTGTCGTGCTTCATCGGCAACGGCGTGGTGCTGTCGCCTGCCGCGTTGTTCGAGGAAATCCAGATGCTGGAGGCCCGCGGTATCCCGGCCCGGGCGCGCCTGATGGTGAGCGCCGCCGCCACCCTCATCCTGCCCTACCACGCGGCGCTCGATCAGGCGCGCGAGAAGGCGCGCGGCGCACAGGCGATTGGCACCACGGGCCGTGGCATCGGCCCGGCCTACGAAGACAAGGTCGCCCGGCGCGCACTGCGCGTGGAAGACCTGCTCTACCGTGAACGCTTCGCCGCGAAGCTCGGCGAAGTGCTCGATTACCACAACTTCGTGCTGGCCAATTACTACCGGGTGGAGAAGCTCGACTTCCAGAAAATCCTCGACGAACAGATGGCTTTCGCCACTGAGATGGCGCCGCTGGTGGGCGATGTCACCGAAGCCATCCACCGTCTGCAGGAACAGGGCGAGAACCTGATGTTCGAAGGTGCGCAGGGCAGTCTGCTCGACGTCGACCACGGCACCTATCCCTTCGTCACCTCGTCGAACACCACGGCGGGCTACGCCGCCACCGGCTCGGGCGCGAGCCCGCAGCGCATGAGCTACGTGCTGGGCATCACCAAGGCCTACACCACGCGGGTCGGCAGCGGACCGTTCCCCACCGAACTCTTCGACGAAGTGGGCCAGCAGTTGGCAACGCGCGGGCATGAGTTCGGCGCCACCACCGGCCGGCCGCGTCGCTGCGGCTGGTTTGACGCCGTGGCGCTCCGCCGCGCGCGCATCACCAACGGCATTTCTGGCCTGTGCGTAACCAAGCTCGACGTGCTCGACGGCATGGATGAAATCCAGCTTTGCGTTGGCTACCGCACGCCGCGCGGCGAACTGCAGTTCGCGCCGACCGGCGCGGAAGCCATGGCTGAAGTCGAACCGATTTACGAAACCATGCCCGGCTGGCGTGATTCCACCCTCGGCATCACCGACCACGCCAAGTTGCCCGTGAACGCGCAGCGCTACCTCGCCCGTATATCGGATTTGGTGGAAAGCCCGATCGACATCATTTCGACCGGCCCCGATCGCGCGCACACCATCGTGCTCCGCCATCCGTTTGCCTGAACGCGCGACCAGCGAGGGATCCCGATGAACCTGCCGCAGCCTTACCAGCAGTTCCAGGCATGGTTGGCCGACGCCGAAAAGCGGGAACCCAACAATCCGACTGCGATGTCAGTGGCGACCGTGGGCGCAGACGGCAGGCCTTCGGTGCGGGTCATGCTGTTGCGCGGTTTCGATGCCCGCGGCCTCACGTTCTACACCAACCTCGAAAGCCGCAAGGGCCAGGAGATACGCCACGACGCGCACGTGGCCGTCTGCTTCCACTGGAAATCAATGGACCGCCAGGTGCGGATCGAGGGGCAGGTCCAGGAGGTGGAGGCCGCGGAAGCCGACGCCTATTTCCACGGTAGACCGCGCGATTCCCAGATTGGCGCCTGGTCGTCGCGGCAGTCCGAACCGCTCGAGAGCCGCGCAACGCTGGAAGCGCGGGTGGCCGAGTATTCCGCGCGCTATGCAGTGGGCAAAGTCCCGCGTCCGCCGTTCTGGTCGGGCTATTTACTGGTGCCGGACAGCCTTGAGTTCTGGGCAGAACGTCCCTTCCGCCTGCACGATCGCCACCTCTGGCAGCGCGACGGGCAAGCTTGGCGCGACACGCTCCTCTACCCCTGAACTTCAGCGTTTTGTGCTGGGGCGAGCGCCCACGAGGCCATGCCAGCGCTTCAGTGCGGAATGCGTTTCGGGAATGGCGAGCTTGATCCACCCCGCGAAATCCACCACGCACAGCGCCGTGATGTCCGCCATCGAAAAGAATTCCCCGGCCAGGTAGGTCGACTCCCGCAGGCGGGCCTCAAGGGTGTCCAAAAATTCCGCGGCGCGGGCACGTCCCCGTTCGGCGAGTTCAGGAATTTGCGCGTAGTCGGTTGGGCCCGTGATCGCCCGGTTGGCAAGTCCCCGCGAACGATTGCGGAAGCATTCGGCGACCGCCCACAGGCCTTCGAGTTCACAACGGGCGTTCCAGTTGGCCACCAGGCCGCGTTCGAGCGGTGTACGGCCGAGGAGCGGCGGTTCCGGGAAGGCCGCCTCGAGGTACGCCGCGATACCCTGGTTCTCGGTCAACGTGGTGCCGTCGTCCAGGACCAGTACAGGCACCGTGCAGCGCGGGTTGATGGCGCGGAAAGCGTCCGAGTGTTGTTCGTTGTTGGCGAGATCCACCTGCACGGTTTCGATCGCGAGGCCTTTCTCGGCAATGAAGATGCGCGCCCGGCGGGGGCTGGGCGCGGTGTCGCAGTCGTAGAACTTCATGGTGGGTCAGGGCGGGGCCCGGCGCCGGGCCCCGCCGATGGCCTTCAGACCACGAAGCGCGGCTTGCTTGCCAAGCCTTCGCCCTTGTCGCGTGGTGGCACGTGGGCGTTACCGCCACGCTTGCTCGGCTCGTCCGTGTAGGCGGCCATTTCGAGGCGCGCGATCTGGTCGCGGTGCACTTCGTCCGGGCCGTCGGCGATGCGGATGAGGCGGGCGTTGGCGTACTGGTAGGCGAGCCCGTATTCGGCGGACACGCCGGCCGCGCCAAACGCCTGGATGGCCCAGTCGATGACCTGGCAGGCCATGATCGGCACTGCCACCTTGATGCTCGCGATTTCCTTCAGCGCCGCCTTGTTGCCGACGGTATCCATCTTCCACGCCGCATGCAGTGTAAGCAGGCGGGCCTGGTCGATCCTGATGCGGGATTCGGCGATGCGTTCCTTCCACACGCTCTGCTCGGCCACGGTCTTGCCGAAGGCCTTGCGCAGGCGCAGGCGGCGGATCATGCGTTCCAGCGCGCGCTCAGCGGAGCCGATGAGGCGCATGCAGTGGTGGATGCGGCCCGGCCCGAGGCGGCCCTGCGCGATTTCAAAGCCGCGGCCTTCGCCGAGCAGCAGGTGGTCGACCGGCACCCGCACGTTCTCGAAGATCACTTCAGGATGGCCGTGCGGCGCGTCGTCGAAGCCGAACACCGGGTGCATGCGCTTGACGGTCACGCCCGGCCACGGCAGCGGCACCAGGATCTGGGACTGCTGGCGGTGGCGGCTCGGGTTGCCCGGATCGGTCTTGCCCATGAGGATGATGATCCGGCAGCGCGGATCGAGCGCGCCGCTGGTGTACCACTTGCGGCCGTTGATCACGTATTCATCGCCGTCGCGGACAATGCTGGTTTCCACGTTGGTGGCGTCGGAGGAAGCCACTTCGGGCTCCGTCATCGCGAAGGCGGAGCGAATTTCGCCGTTAAGCATCTGCTTCAACCAGCGCTCCTTGTGCTCTTCGTTGCCGTAGCGCTCGATCACTTCCATGTTGCCGGTGTCGGGCGCGGAGCAGTTGAAGATTTCGGGCGCGAAGAAAGATCGGCCCATTTCCTCGCAAAGCGGGGCGTATTCGAGGTTGGTGAGGCCGGCGCCGCGTTCGCTGTGCGGCAGGAAGAAGTTCCACAGGCCCTGGCTCCTGGCGAGGTCCTTGAGTTTTTCCTGCGTGGGAACCGGCTGCCAGCGATCACCTTCGGCGACCTCCTGGAGCATCAGTTCCTCGTTCGGATAAACATGGGTTTCCATGAACGCAGCGATGCGCGCCTGCAGTTCCCTGGTCCTGTCGTTGTACTCGAAATTCATCGTCTGCTCCCTCGAATGGACCCTGCCGGGTCTGCTGCGTATTGGTGTTGCCCCGGCGGCCGGTCAAGCCGGCAGGCAAGGTGTGGCTGCATGGTAGGAAGGCGGGCACAATTAGTCGAATCAATTGTCGTGATATCAATTCATGGATTTCAGGGATGGAGCGGCCGTGAAACGACTGGCGCGGGTCGACCTCAACCTCTACCGGGTGCTGGATGCCCTCTACACCGAGGGCAGCCTGACCCGCGCCGGCGAAGTCCTGCACCTGACCCAGCCAGCAGTGAGTAAGGCGCTCTCCAGGCTGCGCGCGGCCTATGAAGATCCGCTGTTCGTGCGTACGGCCAGCGGCTAAGCCTCGCGCAATACCTCGAGTGGTCCCACGTGCACGCTTCCAGTCGACGCCAGGGCCCGGGCCTTATCGACGTTGCCCTGAAGCGCCTCGGCAAGCAGCGCCGGAGCGTGCTCCGCGTCCCCTACCACCTGTCGTTGGCGCACCTCGTGGCGGCCTCGGATCTGGCTGCTAGCATGCCGCGATCGCTCGCCTCGGCCCATGCCTTGCGCGCGGTGCCGCTGCCCTTGGCTACCCCGCCGGCGGAAATCCACGCCTTCTGGCACACGAGCGCCGACAGCGACGGCGGCAGCCTGTGGTTCCGCGAACAGATGCTGGGCTGCGGGCTCGCAGGCCTGTCTGGCGTGGCGGGTGGTATCGGTTAATATCCGGCCGGTCCACGGGCCAGTCGCACGCCCGGGATGCAGTGGCCAGCGCGCTCCCGCGAGGGGGTCCACCGAGCCCGGTGGCGCACAGGCTGCACACCCGTTCTCAATCACGCCATTTCCGGGGAAATCCATGTCACGTGACCATTTCAATCTCGACGGGCGCATTGCCCTCGTTGCCGGCGCCAGCCGCGGTATCGGCGAAGCCATCGCCCGGCGCCTTGCCGAGTACGGGGCCACCGTGCTCGTGACCAGCCGCAAGGTCGAGAGCTGCCAGGCCGTGGCCGACGCCATCGTGGCGGCCGGGGGCAAGGCCGAAGCGCTGGCCTGCCACCTGGGCGACCTTGCGCAGATCGAACGGACCTTCCAGCACATCGACGACCACTACGGCGGCCGCCTCGACATCCTCGTCAATAACGCGGCGGCCAATCCCTTCTACGGCCACATCCTGGACACCCCGGTGTCAGCCTTCGAGAAAACGATCGAAGTGAACCTGCGTGGCTACTTCTACATGTCGGTGGCCGCCGCGAAACGCATGCGCGAGCAGGGCAAGGGGTCAATCGTGAACGTGGCCTCGGTCAATGGCATCACCCCAGGCGACAAGCAGGCCATCTACTCCATGACCAAAGCTGCCATCCTCAACATGACGCAGGCGTTCGCCAACGAATGCGGCCAGTGGAACATCCGCTGCAATGCCCTGGTGCCGGGTGTGACCAGGACCCGCTTCGCGCAGGCCCTGCACGACGACGAAACCTTCCTGGCCCCGGCCCGGGCGCGCACGCCACTGGGTCGCTCCGCCGAGCCGGAGGAAATGGCGGGCGCCGTGCTTTACCTTTGCTCTGATGCCTCGTCCTACACCACCGGGACCTACATCGCGGTGGACGGTGGCTACCTCGCATGAAAGCAGCGCTCGCGTTTTCGCTCGCCGGGAAAATCGTTTTGATCACGGGTGCGGCAGGGGGCATCGGGCTCGCCGCCGCGCAGGCGCTCGCCAGCAGCGGCGCGCGCCTGATGCTGTCGGACGTCAATCCGGAGAAGGGTGCCAAGGTGGCGGCGGACTTCCAGGCGCTGGGCCTCGATGCGCGCTTCCATGCCTGTGACGTCACCCGGGCAGCGAGCGTGGAGGCGCTGGTCGTGGAGACTGTCGCCCAATTTGGTCGCATCGATTGCGCGGTTAACAACGCCGGCGTCGAGCACCAGCACGCGAAGTTCGCCGAGCACGACGACGCGGACTTCGACCTCGCCATCGCGGTCAACCTGAAGGGCGTCTACCTCTGCATGAAGCATGAATTGCGGCAGATGCAGGTGCAGGGCGGCGGCACCATCGTAAACGTGGCGTCGGTGGCTGGGCTGGGCGGCGCGCCCAACCTCGCGGGCTACGCCGCGAGCAAGCACGGCGTGATGGGCCTCACGCGCACCGCTGCCATCGAATACGCACGCCGCGGGATCCGTGTGAATGCCGTGTGCCCGAGTTTCATCAACACCGAAATGGTCCAGCGCATGGTGGCACGCAATCCCTCGATTGCCGAGGCGCTGAACAACGCAAGCCCCATGCGGCGCATGGGCGAACCCGACGAAATCGGACGCGCCATTGCATGGCTTTGCGCGGACGATTCGTCCTTCGTGAACGGACAGGGACTCGCCATCGATGGCGGGCTCACCGCCTGGTAGGCACAGGAGCAGGGACACATGAGTTTATTGCTGAATCGGCGCGATCTCGAGTTCGTCCTCTACGAACTCCTGGACCTCGAAGGCCTGGCCGGGACCGCGCGCTTCGCCGGGCAGGATCGCGAACTCTACGACGCCACCCTTGACGCGGCGGAAACCCTCGCCGAGGAAAAATTCGCGCCCCACGCCGCGGAATCCGACGAGAACGAACCCGTGCTGGAGGACGGCCGGGTGAAGCTCATTCCCGCGATCAAGGAAGCCACCGACGCGTTCGTGGACGCCGGCTTCATGGGCATGTCGATCGATGCCGAACACGGTGGCACGCAACTGCCGTGGACCGTGGCCCAGGCTGTCGCTGCGTACTTTTGCGCGGCCAACATCGCGTCCAACGCCTACGCCTTCATCACCATCGCCGCCGCCAACCTGCTCAGCAAGTTCGGTTCGCAAGACCAGCAGGCACGTTATCTGAAGCCGCTGGTGGAAGGTCGGTTCTTCGGGACCATGGTGCTGTCGGAACCGCAGGCCGGTTCGTCGCTGGCTGACATCCGCACCCGCGCAGTGCTCACGGAGGAAGGCCACTACCTCATCAGTGGCAACAAGATGTGGACCTCTGCCGCGGACCACGAGCTCTCGGAAAACATCATCCACATGGTGCTGGCCAAGATCCCGGGTGGCCCGCCGGGGGTGAAAGGCATTTCGCTGTTCATCGTGCCGAAGTTCCTGGTGAACGCAGACGGCACGCTCGGTGAACGCAACGACGTGCGCGTTGCCGGCCTCAACCACAAGATGGGCTATCGCGGCACCGTCAACGCGGTGTTCAACCTGGGCGAAGCCGGGCAGTGCAAGGGCTGGCTGCTGGGTGAACCGCACCAGGGCCTTGCCTACATGTTCCACATGATGAACGAGGCGCGTACCGGGGTGGGCCTGGGCGCGGTGGCGCTCGGCTACACCGGTTACCTGCACTCGCTGAAATACGCGCGGGAGCGCCCGCAAGGCAGGCATCCCGGCAACAAGGATCCGGCGAGTCCGCAGGTGCCGCTGATCGAGCACGCGGACATCCGTCGCCTGCTGCTCGCCCAGAAAGCCGCGGTGGAAGGCGGTCTGGCGCTCGCGCTCTACGCTTCGCAGCTGATCGACCTTGAACGCACTGCCGAAACGCCGGCCGAGCGCGATCGCCTGAACCTGCTGCTCGATCTGCTCACGCCGATCGTGAAGTCCTGGCCCAGCGAGTTCTGCCTGGAAGCCAACAAGCACGCCATCCAGATCCTCGGCGGCTACGGCTATACCCGCGACTATCCGCTGGAGCGCCTGTACCGCGACAACCGCCTGAATCCCATCCACGAAGGTGCGCACGGCATCCACGGCCTCGACCTGCTGGGGCGCAAGGTGTCGATGCGCGACGGCGCGGCCCTGAAGGCCCTGTATGTAGAGTTCGACGCAACGATGGCCGAGGCCGGCACGCTGCCTTCGCTCACTGTCCATTCCGCGCAACTTGCCGCCGCCATCCAACTGCTTGCGACCACCACCCGCCAGCTCGGCGAACTCCGCGACAATGGTGAGGCGGGCCGAGCCATGGCCAATGCGGGCATCTACCTCGATACCTTCGGCCACGTGGTGGTCGCGTGGACCTGGTTACGGATGGCCGTGGTCGCCACCCGCAAGGCGCCGGCGGCAACGGATGGCGAGCGCGATTTCTACGACGGCAAGCTCCAGGCCTGCCAGTATTTCTTCCGCTACGAACTGGCGCGCACGACCGAGCGCCTGCAGCTGCTGGCGCAGGCGGACGACACCTGCCTCGCGATGCGCGACAGCTGGTTCTGAGCCACACGACAAACCTCCGGGGGAGACCGTATGACCGCCAACATGACTGACTACGCCGCCGAGCGCGCCAGCTTCCGCTGGGACCCGCCAGCCCGGTTCAACTTCGCACGCGACGTCCTCGATCAGTGGGCGACGGATCCTGGCAAGCTCGCGCTGTGGTGGATCGACGATTTCGGCAACGAAGAAAAACTCAGCTTCGCAGGCCTCTCGGCCCGTTCGCAGCGCCTGTGCAACGTGCTGGCGGCAGCGGGCGTGCAACGCGGCGAGACGGTCATCGTGCTGCTGCCGCGGCTCATCGCGTGGTGGGAAGTCCTGACGGCCTGCCTGCGCATGGGCGTGGTGGTGTCGCCCGGCACCACCCAGCTCGCGCCGAAGGATCTCGCCTATCGGATCGAAGCGAGCCGCGCCACGGTGGTGATTACCGACGAGCGGAACGCTGGCAAGTTCGACGAGCTGCCGGAAATCGACCTCAAGCTCCGGCTCATCGTCGGCAGCGAACGCAGCGGCTGGCAGCGCTATGAAACTGCCGTGACGGCCGCCGCACCGCACTTCGAAGCGGCGGACACCGGGCCGGACGACGACGCCCTGTGCTATTTCACCTCGGGCACCACGGGATACCCGAAGATGGCGATCCAGACCCAGGGTTATGGCCTCGCGCACCAGATCACCGGTCGCTACTGGCTGGATCTCGGCCCCGAGGATCTTCACTGGAACCTGAGCGATACGGGCTGGGCCAAGGCGGCGTGGAGCAGCTATTTTGGTCCGTGGAACTGCGGCGCGGCGATCTTCGTGCACCACGCGGAGGGCTTCGATCCGGTGCGCTCCCTGGAAGTCCTCGCCCACTACCCCATCACCACCTTCTGCGGCGCGCCAACGATCTACCGCATGCTGGTGCTGCAGGATTTGGGTCGCTACCACTTCAGGACGCTCCGCCACTGCGTGGGTGCCGGCGAACCGCTCAACCCTGAAGTGATCGAGACCTGGCAGAAGGCGACGGGGCTGGTCATCCGCGACGGCTACGGCCAGACCGAATCGGTGTTGATGTGTGCGAGCTTCCCCTGCCTCGAGCCCCGCTATGGCTCCATGGGCAAACCGGCGCCGGGCATCGATCTCGCCGTCATCGATAACGACGGGCAGGTGCTGCCTCCCGGCACGGAAGGGGACGTCGCGGTGAAGGTGCGGCCCGTGCGCCCGCCGGGTCTGTTCAAGGAATATCGCGGCGACGAGGAACGTACGCGCAAGGCGTTCCGCGGCGACTGGTACCTCACCGGGGATCGCGCCTACGTCGACGCAGACGGCTACTTCTGGTTCGTCGGTCGCGCCGACGACGTCATCCTCTCCGCCGGCTACCGCATCGGCCCCTTCGAAGTGGAAAGTGCGCTGCTCGAGCATCCGGCGGTGGCGGAATCGGCGGTGGTCTCCAGCCCTGACGAGATGCGTGGTGAAGTGGTGAAGGCCTTCGTGGTCCTCGCGCCCGGCTACAGCGCCAGCGACGGCCTGGTGAAGCTGCTGCAGGAACACGTCAAGCACGTCACCGCGCCGTACAAGTATCCCCGCAAGCTTGAATTCGTCACCAGCCTGCCCAAGACCGTTAGCGGCAAGATCCGACGCATCGAACTGCGCGAACGCGAATGGGCGAAGCCGGGCGCGTGAGCGCACCGGGAATCGAGTCGGCGACGCCGGAAGTCCGGCGCGCCGTGATGCTGATGGTGGTGACCAGCAGCTTCGCGATGCCGCTGATGCTGTCCTCGGTCACCGTCGCGCTGCCGCGGATTGCGGATGCGCTGAAACTCGGCGCCGTCACCTTGTCGTGGGTGCCGCTGGTGTTCCTGCTGGCCAGCGCGTCCACCGTGCTGTCGTTTGGCCGGCTGGCGGACATGTATGGCCGGAAGCGCATGTTCGTGCGCGGCACGGTGTGCCTCGCGATTTCCTCAATCCTGCTGGCACTGGCGCCCAACGGGGAAGTGCTGATTGCGCTCCGCGCCCTGCAAGGCGTGAGCGCCGCCATGCTCTATGCCACGCAGGCCGCCATCGTGACGTCGGTCTATCCGCCCGAGCAGCGCGGGCAGGCGCTGGGCATGGTGGCCTCCTCGGTGTATTTCGGCCTCACCGCGGGCCCGCTCATTGGTGGCTGGCTGGTGGAGCATTTTGGCTGGCGGGCCGCTTTCGTGGTGCACCTGCCGTTGACCCTGGGCGTGCTGCTGTTCGCGCTGCCCCGCGTAAAAGGGGAGTGGGCCGCACCGAATCGCGGAAGCTTCGACCTCCACGGTGCGGTGGCTTTCTGCCTTGGCATGGTGCTGGCCATCGGTGGCGCGACCAACGCGCGGAGCACCACCGGGATGGTGGCTGCCGCGCTCGGCCTGCTGGTGCTGGCGCTGTTCGTACGCCTGCAGCGCCGCCTTGAACATCCGCTGTTCGACGTCAGCCTGTTCTTCGCCAACCGCGTGTTCGCGCTGTCTTCGCTGGCGGCCCTGCTCATGTACACCACGACGTTCTCCATCCTGGTGCTGGTGAGCCTGCACCTGCAGTACCTGAAGGGGCTGCGTCCCACCGAGGCGGGGCTGGTGATGTTCGCCCAGCCGCTGGTGGTGGCCATCCTCTCGCCGCTTATCGGGCGGCTGTCCGACCGCCTCGAGCCGCGCGTGCTGGCGACCTTGGGCGTGGTGATCACGGGCCTTGGGCTCCTTGCGCTGTCGAAGATCGCGGCGACGACACCGGTCAGCCACATCACCGGCTGCCTCGTGGTGACGGGGCTCGGCTTCAGCCTGTTCGCCGTCACCAACGTCAACGCCATCATGGGGTCGATTGGCCGCGGCCAGCAGGGCCTGGCAGGCAGCACGGTGGCCACGATGCGCGTCCTCGGGCAGGTGTGCGGCATGGGTCTGGTGGCTGTGGCGTTTTCGCTCACGATGGGCACGGCACCTATCCAGCCGGCAACCTTTCCGGCGCTGGAGCACGCGCTGGCCTTGAGTTTTACCCTGGCCGCGGCGCTTTGTGTGCCCTGCGCCCTGTTTTCGCTGGTGCGCGGCCAGCTTCGGCCTGCGGCCTAGACCCAGAGGATCTGCCGACGCCCGTGCTGGAAGCTCAGGAAGGCGGCGCGTGGGTCGCCCGCTTCGAGCTGGCGGACCAGGACCTCGAGCATCAGCAGAGTGACCGGCATGACGTTGAGGTCCTGCACCTGCGCCACCGGCACCCACTGCAGATCTCCGAGTTCATGGGTGTCGTCGATATCCCCCGTGACCAGTTCGGCGGCCACCGCGAAGAAGCGCGCATGGAACCGGATCGGCTGGGGACTGGGGGTGATCGCACGACCGAGGTAGCGGAGTGCGCCAAGCGGGGGGCGCAAGCCCCGGCGCCGGAAGTCCTGCCAGGACGGGAGTGGATTCTCGCCAAGGTCGCCCGGGACGCCGACCAGCAGGCCGCATTCCTCGTAGGTTTCACGCACCGCGGCCAGCGCAAGGGCATTGGCGGCCAGCAGTGAATTACCCACGGCGACGCGAGGGGGGATCGAAGCGTCGAGCGCGGAATGGACCTGCACGCGGCGGTCGGCGGCTTCGAGGCCGCCGCCGGGAAAGACGTAGACGCCGGGCTTGAAGCGCGACTTCTCGTTGCGTTTTCCCATCAGCACTTCGAGGCCGCGCGAAGTGGCCTGGTGGATCACCAGGCTTGCAGCATCACGGGGTCGGATGGGCTTGGACGACTCGGGCATCATCGAATCCTCTGCTCGGAAACCCGATGATACGATGCCGCCACGGCACCAGCCTTCTCCTATTCGAGGACCCACGATGCCCTACATGATCAAGACCATGGACAAGCCTGGTATCACTGCCCTGCGGACCGAACTCCGGCCTGCCCACCTGGAATACCTGAAACAACGTCAGTCGCTGATCCTGGCGGCCGGTGCGCTGCTGGACGACGAGGGGGTGTCGGGCAACGGCGGGCTCATCCTCCTCGACACCGACGACCGTGCGGTGGCCGAAGCATTCATCGGCGGCGATCCCTTCACGCGGGGCCAATTGTTCGCCAGCATTGAAGTGGTGCGCTGGCGCAAGGCGTTCTTCAACTACGAATGCCTGGTCTGATCGTCCCAGGCAGCGGTGACGCCAGCGTTCGGTTTTCACTCATATGGGGCTGTAGATCGCGCGAATGCAGCAAAGAACGGTCGATTTTTGCTATCGCCTTCGTGCATTGCATGACATACCATTGACCCCGTACCGTGGTAACCGCCTGGGGTGGCCAGTGGGCTCAAAGGCCCCTGTTCCACTCTTCAGGGACTCCACGCGGGAACGCAGCCAAGGCGCTATTTCGTTCGCGAAGTCGCGCCGGGTTTGCGGGTTGTTAGGGCTTCATCCGTTGGCAGCGACGGTTGAGGTCTCGTCCAAAACTTATGTTCACCTGCGAAAGCAGGGAATTGGGGGAAGCCTTGGCTGGGAACCACAATCACGACGACGTGCGTCAAACGCGCGGCGCTGCCATCGCCAATTGGCTGATGGATCGCAAATGGGCGTCTTTCCTGCTTATTTGTGTACCTACAATCATGCTGGCAATGCATATTCCGAAAATCGAGGTCTATTCGCGCTTTGCCGACCTCCTGCCGGAAAAGCACGAATACATCAAGAACTACAACCGCATGAAGCAGACCTTCGGCGGTGCCAACGTGGTGACGATGGCGCTCGAGGTCAAGGGCGAGAACGAAGACATCTTCACTTACGACACCCTGTCGAAACTGAAGATGCTGACCGAAGAGGTCGACCTCATCCAGGGCGTGAACCACTATCAGGTGGCCAGTATCGCCCACGGCAAGGTGCGCCGAATCCGCACCACCGAAGGCGGCCTCATCAAGTCTGAACCCGTCTTGCCCAAGGACCTGCCGAAAGACCCGGCAGCCTTGAAACAGTTGCGTGAAGAAGCCTTCAACAACGACATCGTGTACGGCACATACATCTCCACCGACGGCAAGTCGGCGCTGATTTTCGCCGGCTTCGACGAGGAACGCCTCGACTACACGGTCATCCACAAGCGCCTCACCGAACTCAAGGCGGAAGTGGAAAAGGACGGCAAGACCACGCTCTACGTGGCTGGCGAGCCGATGCTCAAGGGCTGGATTTACTACTACTCGAAGGAACTCAAGGTCATTTTCGGCATCACCGGCGCGGTGATGGTGGCCCTGTTGTGGTTCCACTTCGGCTCCATAGCGGGTGTCGTGGTGCCAGCGCTGGGGACCTTCCTGTCTGCCATCTGGGGCCTCGGTTTCGTAGGTTGGATGGGCTTCAACCTCGATCCGCTGATCCTGGTGGTGCCAATCCTCATCTCGGCACGAACGGCGAGCCATTGCGTGCAGATGATGGAGCGTTACTACGACGAAATCCGCGTGGGCACCGAGCAGGAACCTGCAGTGCGCATAGCGATGGGTGAATTGCTGCTGCCGGCGACGCTCGGCATCCTCGCGGACGCCTTCGCGCTGCTGGTGCTTACCATCTCGTCCATGCCCATGATCTCCAAACTCGGCATGTACTGCTCCTTCTGGGGCGCGAGTAACCTGGTGACGGTGGCCGTGCTGGTACCGCTCATCATGTCGCTGCTGCCAAAGCCGACGGTGTCGATGCAGGAAGAGCACAAGCACCTGCCGTCCCGCCTGATGCACAACCTGGGCGTGTTCCTGGTGGGTCCGAAGGCATCCACGGTCATCATGAGTGGTGCGGTCCTGATCACCGTCTGGGCGTTCTACTTTGGTTGGACCATCCAGATCGGCGAAAGCAAGCCGGGCTCGCCGATCCTGTTCCCGGATCATGAGTACAACGTCGCCGCTGCCAAGATCGCCGACAAGTTCGCAGGTGCGAACCAGCTCAGCGTGTACTTCGAGGGCGACCATCCGCATCGCATGAAGGACCCGCGCGTGGTGGAAACCATGCAGGCTTTCGGTCGCTACATGTCGGAAACGCCCAATTACGGCGGTACGCGTGATATCCCGCAGCTCGTGCGTTCGATCAACCGGCTGTACCACTACGACGATCCGCGTTGGTCGCTGATCCCGACGGCACAGAAGGACATCGGCAACACGTTGTTCATGTACGAAGCAGGCGCGTCCATGCCGGGCGTTATCCTCGAGTACATGGACCTGGAAGGTAAGACCGCCAATTACGTGGTGTTCTACAAGGACGCGACGGGCCCGACGGTGCACGAAGCGGTGGAGAAGGCGAAGGCCTGGCTTGCCAAGCATCCGATGGAAGGCGTAACCCCGCGCTTCGCCGGCGGCATCATCGGCACCACTGCGGCGGCCAACGAAGAAACCGAAATCTCGGACTTCAAGACCACCGTGGCCATCGTCACCGTGGTGACCCTGGCGATCATCGTGGCTTACCGCTCGATTGTGGCTGGTGTGATGGTGTTCGGCCTGCTGATCCTCTGCGTGATGACCAACCGTGCGTTCATGGGAATGCAGGACATCGGCCTCAACGTGAACACCTTGCCGGTGACGGCGGTGGGTATTGGCGTGGGCGTCGACTACGCAATCTACATGCTTGATCGCCTGAAGGAGGAAGCTCGCCACCGAACGCTCGTCGATGCCATCGTGACTTCGATGCGTACGACAGGTGCGGCGATCCTCTTCACCGCGACGACGATCTTCGCCGGCATCATCTACTGGATCCCGGGTTCGTCCCTGCGTTTCAACAGCGAAATGGCGCTGCTGCTCTGCCTGTTGCTCTTCAGCAACATGGTCGGCGCCATCACCATGGTTCCGCTGCTGGTGCGCATCTTCAAGCCACGCTTCGTGACTGACTCCCACATCGATGACCGCGATACCATCCGCGATCAGGAACTGGGTGGCTGGCAGGCCAAGGCAATCGCCCAGATGGGTGGTGGGGCCGTCAAGGTCTAAGCCACGAGGCCCTCGTCCCTCGAACGGGCCGTGCGCAAGCACGGCCCGTTTTTTTTGTGCGGCCTACAGGCCTGGAACCGTGGCGGGCAGCAGGCGGAACCG
>JAYTTZ010000078.1:0-2531 GCA_043744805.1 Gammaproteobacteria bacterium | reverse complement strand
GGCGTTCGTTGACCAGGGTGATCTGGTGTTCGGCGAATTCGACGAGGGTGCTGAGATCGGGCGCGGCCTTCAGGCGCGACAGCGCGGTGACAATCATCTCGCTGGCGAGGTCACCGGCGGAATGGCCGCCCATGCCGTCGGCCACCGCCCAGACGCCGATCTCCGCGTTGTCCAGGAAAGCGTCCTCGTTGTGTTGCCGGACCAGGCCTGCGTCGGTCAGCGCGGCGGACTGCCAGCGCATCACGGCATCAATCCTTGGACGTGGCGCAGGCTACCGCGCGCGCACCGGGCAGCTTTGCCGTAAGGGGCGGGGTGGGTCATTCGGCGGGCTGCTCTTTGGCTTCGAAATGCACGAGGGTGGGACTGTCGTCCGCGACGGGTCGCCCAAGGCTGATGGTTCCGGAACCGCCCAGCGGGACTTCTTCGCGACGCACGTAGGACTCGACGTCGTGCTGGCGAACGTACGTGCCGTTGGTACTCTGGTCAACCAGGAAGTACTTGCCCCGGCGGTACTCGATCCGGGCATGGAGGCGCGAGGCCATGGCTTCGTCGACGTGGAGGTCAGCCTGCTGGCTGCGTCCGATGACCAGGGTTCGGATGCTCTGGCTTAGCGTGATGCTGCGGTCCCCGAAGGTCACCACCAACTGGTTGCCAGCGGCCGGGCGTACCACGATGTCGGCGGACATCAGCGTTGATTCTGCCTGCTGCCACATGATTTCGTAGAGGTCGACGCTTTCCTTCTTGCCCTTGACCTCGGTGTGGTCGATGAGGCGGCTGCTGCCCTGGAGCATCGAGGAGAGCTGTTCGATGAGGTGGCGGGTGGTGATGATCTGGCCCATCTTGGCCTGCTGCACCATCCGCGCGGCCACGTTCACCGCATCCCCGAAGACATCCCCGTTCTCGAGGATGGCAGGCCCTGCGTGGATGCCGATGCGGACCGACAGGGCGTTTTCATTAGAGGGGTTGTTGTCGGCCGACTCGGCCAGCGCTTCCTGCATGCCACAGGCGGCAAGCGCCGCGTTTTCGACGACTTCGAACACGCAAAGCATGTCGTCGCCATTGGTCTTGACCACGCGACCAGCGTTCTGGGCGACGACCTTGCCCATGGTTTCCATGCTTTCGCTGATGCGTTGGCGGGCCAGGGTATCGCCAAGGGTCTCGTACATCGCAGTGCTGCCGCTGATGTCGGCGAACATGATGGCAAGGTTGGCTGTGAGCTCGGACGGCGGCATAGGGTTCTGGTAGTGGCTTCTCTAAACTTGGTGCGAAAGGCGTGTTCCGGACCTTGCCACCTGCTCGCTTCCGGTATCCAGTTTCGAGACGAGTATAACGGGGCGATAAGGATTGTCATGCCATCCGGCTGTGTCCTGGTGCCCCGGTCCGCCACGTGCCCTGAAGTCTGCCGCAATTCGGTCGACAAACTGCGAATCCGCTCACGGAAAATTGCGTGCGCCCGTTTCTAACTTGCGGCACCATGGCACGATGACCCCATCCATCGAATCCCGCAGCGCCCGCAGTCCGGGCGCCGACCGCAACGGTTCGCGCCGTGTCGCGACGGGCGCGGGGCATCGGGCGGGGGCGGAGGGCCGCCTTGGAGAGGAGGCCCGGTCAGGGTGGCACGCAGCCTCGGTCGAACAGGACTTCGATTGGGACGGATTCGCGGCACCCCCGCCGCAGCGGCGGGCCCAGCCAGCGGAACTGCTCTACGCGATGATCGAACGGATGGGTGGGATGCCTTCCTCCCACTGGAAGGGCAAGTACGTCAACCTGGTCATTTAGCGGCAGGCGCGCCGCCACCCAGGGTCTGGCTGGTCGATTCGGGCACCGTCCCATACTTCTGGATGAGATCGGCCGACAGCAGATTGGCTGACTTCAACTCCTCTTCCGACAGCTTCCCGGCCGCCGCGCGCAGGGCTTCCCCGGCCTTCACATTCCCGCTGTGGGCCGCCACGCCATACCACGCAAACGCATATTCCATGTCCATCGGCACCCCTTCGCCGGCCTCGTAGAGCTGGCCCAGGCGGTACTGGGCGTCGTGCACGCCTTTCTCCGCGGCCTTGCGATACCACCTGGCGCCTTCTGCCTGATTCTTTTCCACTCCCCGGCCGTCGCTGTACATGCGCCCGAGGAAATACTGGGCGTAGGCATGGTTCGAGGTCTCCGCCAGCGGGACGAAAACCTTGAGCGCCTTGTCGTAGTCGCCGCCCATCAGGGACAGCACACCGTCGTTGAAATCTGCGCGGGCGAGGGCGCCGGTGAGCAGTAGGCCAAGGGCCAGGGCGAGTTTGAGGGACTTGGTGACAACGCCATTCATAGGAAGCTTCTCCTGCCGTTCCCGCGCGTAGCGGGGGCGACGCATGGTAATGGAGTTCGAGGGGCCCGCAAGCCGCCGTCCGGGCCCATCGATCGCCGGACCCTGATTATTTTCGAGATGGGCTCTAGCAGCCTGTCGGACTTGGGGCGTCGATAGCGAGAATCGGCCCCAGCCAGGACAGTTGGTGCCGGATTTGCAGGCCCATAGCCCGGCTATG
>JAYTTZ010000077.1:0-2573 GCA_043744805.1 Gammaproteobacteria bacterium | reverse complement strand
CGGGCTGGTGAGGCGATAGATGAACCACGAAAAACGCTGGAGTCCGGCCCGCACGTCGCGCTCGAAACGGCGCAGGGCGGCGTCGGCCAGCGCTGGCTGATCGAGGCAGGTGATGACCGCTTCGGCGCCTTTCACCGCACTGTCCATCGCCAGGTACACGCCGGTGGAGAACACCGGATCGATGAACGCCGAGGCGTCGCCCACCATGAGGTAGCGATCGCCCGCCATGCGGGTGCTTGCGTAGGAGTAGTTGCCGGTGGCGGTCGCCGGCCCGGTGAGTTCGGCATCCCGCAGCCGCGCAGCGAGCGCGGGGCAGCGCTGGATCAGGCGCTGCAGGAAGCTCGTCACGTCCTCGCCCTGGCGATCCTTGATGACTTCCGGCCGGCACACCGCGCCGACGCTGGTGGTGCCGTCGGCCAGCGGGATGAACCAGAACCAGCCGCGATCGAACCAGAAAATGCTGATGTGGCCTGCGGCCCGGCCTTCGAGGCGTTGCGCGCCCGTGAAGTGGCCGTAGAGCGCCGCACTCTGATGCCGGGGATTGCGTTGCTTCAACTTGAGCCTGGACGCCATGAAGGTGTCGCGGCCGCTGGCGTCGACGAGGAAGCGACCGCGCCACTGGCGGGTGCTGCCGTCCGCGGCTTCTGCCCTCGCGATAACCCCGCCGGCGTCCGGGAAGGCGACATCGGTCACCCGCAGGCCCTCACAGACTTCGGCGCCGCGCCTGGCGGCGTTCTGGATGAGGAGATGGTCGAGATCCGCGCGGCGCACCTGGAAGGCATGGTCCATGGTTTTGTGCCAGCCGTCGCTGAACGCAAGGTGGTTGGGTTTGGGATGGTCGGGCGAGACGAACTCGATGCCGTACTTGGGCATCCCGATGCGCTCCACCTGGTCCAGCACACCGAGGCGCTCGAAGAGGGGCAGGTTGAACGGCAGCAGCGACTCACCGATATGGAAGCGGGGATGCTGGTCCTTGTCGATCAGGGTCACGGTCTTGCCAGCTTCCGCCAGCAATGTAGCGATGGTGGCACCGGCCGGACCGCCGCCGATCACCAGGACATCGCGGGCCGCAGCAGTGTCGTCGCAGGGGGCACGCGTCAAGGTCGACCTCGGAGACCAGGGAAGAGTAGTGGAGTATGCGGCCTTCGGACCGGCTGCTCTGTTGGGTGGCTATCATAACGGCAAACCCCGCGCCCGTTGCCTGGCGTCCGGGCGAGGTCAGCGCGCGAGGTGGGCATGGGACAGGCAGGTGGACGGGACGAGGGTGGCGACGGGCGCCACGAATGCAGCTTGGCGCTCGAGGCCGTGCCGGCGCCGAGGCGCACGGAGCCGGGCTTCGTGCGCGCATTGTTCCGCGACACCGCGCCTTACTACGACACGGTCAACCAGATTTTCTCCCTGGGCTCCGGCGGCTGGTATTGCCGTCGCTGCCTGCGCCGCGCGGGCCTCAAGGTGGGTGATCACGTCCTCGACGTCGCCACCGGCACCGGGCTCATCGCCGCCTCGGCAATGGCCATGGTGGGATCCGGGGGGACGGTCACGGGGATTGACCTCAGCGAAGCCATGCTGCTTGAAGCGCAGGGCAAGGTCGCCTGTCCGCTGGTGCAGGCCACTGCGGAGGCCCTCCCGGTAGCCGACGGCGTTTTCGATTTCCTCGTGATGGGCTATGCCATCCGCCACGTGGCGTCGCTGGCGAACTGCCTCGGCGAGTTCCATCGCGTGCTGAAGCCCGGCGGCACGCTGCTGCTGCTGGAAGTGAGCATGCCGACGCGCACCCTCTACCGGCGCACGCTCGCGCGCTACCTCGGACGTGGCGTGCCTTTAGTCAGCCAGTGGATTACGCGATCGCCCCGGGTGAAGTCCCTGATGGACTACCACTGGGAAACCATGGCCGACTGCGTGCCGCCTTCCGTGATCCTCGCCGCCCTCGGTGCAGCGGGTTTCCAGCAGGTGGTCTGCGAGGACTGGTTCGACATGTTCAGGAGTTACGCCGGACGCAAGGCCGTCACGTGAGGCTGCCTACCCCCGGCGCGGCGTCCGCCGCGCCGGCAGGCGATGTTCAGCCGAGCTTCACCGCAAAGCTCGCTTCGGTCCTTGCCTGCACCTCTTCCAGGGTCACGCCATCGGCGAGCTGGGTGAGGGTAGCGCCACCGCCTTTGCGGTCGATCTCGAACACCGCGAGATCGGTAATCAGCAGATCCACCACGCCCTTGCCGGTCAGGGGCAGGTTGCAGGCGTGCTTGAACTTGGACTCGCCGTTCTTCTCGCAGTGTTCCATCACGACCACCACGCGCTTCACGCCGGCTACGAGGTCCATCGCGCCACCCATGCCCTTGACCATCTTGCCCGGCACCATCCAGTTGGCGAGGTCGCCGTTTTCGGCCACCTGCATGCCGCCCAGGATGGACAGGTTGATATGACCGCCGCGGATCATCGCGAAGCTGTCGGCGCTCGAGAAATAGCTGGTGTTGGGGAGTTCGGTGATCGTCTGCTTGCCGGCGTTGATGAGGTCCGGATCTTCTTCGCCTTCATACGGGAAAGGCCCCATGCCGAGCATGCCGTTCTCGCTCTGG
>JAYTTZ010000076.1:0-10018 GCA_043744805.1 Gammaproteobacteria bacterium | reverse complement strand
CGACGATGACATTCGGGCTAGCACTCCACGGTGATGGAGGACACACCCTCGCAGGAGGATCAGGCGAGCGGAACCACGGGGTTTATGGAGCGCTTACGTGGCTGTTGCCCTGGCCTTTGCCGGCAATGCCTTTGCGGCCCAGGGCCCGAGTTCCTCGGCCAATACCTACTTCGTGCCGACCGCCCCTGGTGTCAGCTCCACGGCCATCCTCACCACCGGCGACAGTGTCGGCGGCTACGTGATGGGCGGCATCCCTGACGGCCTCGGTGCGTATGACAACAACGACGGCTCCTTCACCGTGCTCATGAACCACGAATGGGGCGCCACAGTCGGCGCCGGCAACGTGCACGACCACGGCGCCATCGGCGGCTACCAGTCCAGGTGGGTCATCAACAAGTCCACCCTGGCCGTGACCGCGGGCGACGACCTGGTCCAGAAGGTCTACGGCTGGAACGCCGCCACGCAAGGCTCCAACGCCACGACCTTCGCCGCTGCCTTCAATCGACTCTGTTCCGCGGACCTGCCGAAGCAGTCCGCCCTGTACAACGCGATCACGGGTCTCGGCTCGCAGGAAAAGATTTTCCTGGCGGGTGACGAATCCGGCGCCAACGGCTGGGCGGTCGCAACCGTCGCCACGGGCGCTGCTGCCGGCAATGCCTACATCCTCGGCAAGATGAACCTGTCTACCAATGGTTCTGGCAAGACCGGCGTTGGCGGCTGGGAAAACCTGCTGGCCAACGCCCACACCGGCGACAAGACCGTGGTCATCGGCAATAACGACGGCGGCACGGGCATCATGAGCAACTCCGTTGCCGTGTACGTGGGCACCAAGACCAGCACCGGCACGGAAGCCGACAAGGCCGGCCTGACCAATGGCACCCTGAAGTTCATCAACGTCGCTGGCAGCACCGCTGAAATCACCAACACCACGACCCGCGCCACCAACATCACCAACGGCACCCGCTTCTCGCTGAACGATTCCGCGTCGACCACCTTTTCCCGTCCGGAAGATGGCGCGTGGGACAGCAAGAATGCCAACCGGTTCTTCTTCGTGACCACCGACCGTCTCGATACTGTGTCCGATGGCGTCGGCAGCCAGATTGGCCAGACCCGCCTGTGGTCGCTGACTTTCGATGACGTCACCAACCCGGATGCGGGGGGCCAGATCGACCTGCTGATCGACGGCGACAGCGTGAACGGCAAGAAGGTCAATATGTTCGACAACATCGCCGTCGACGACAGCACCGGCCACGTCCTCCTGCTGGAAGACGTGGGTAACACCGCCCACAACGGCAAGGTGTTCGAATACGACCCGGTGGCCGACACGGTGACCCAGCTCGGCAAGCACTTCTCCGGCAACGGTGACATTGGCGTCCCCTCAACCACGCCGTTCAGCCAGGACGAAGAGTTCTCCGGCATCATCGACGCCACCCACCTTTTCGCCGGCGTGGCGGGCTACGACAGCAGCAAGTTCCACTACTACCTGATGGTCGACCAGCAGCACTACCCGACGGGCTCGAACCTGACGGTCGAAGGTGGCCAGCTGATCCTGATGGCCAAGCCCGTTCCGGTCCCGGCCGCGGTGTGGCTGATGGGCTCCGCCCTGGCGGGCTTCGCCGGCCTGCGTCGCAAGCAGGCCTGAGGGCCTGGCGCGGCGCGAAGCTGCGCTTCCTGGGTCAATCCCGGGCCGGGTTAACGCCCACCGGGATTGAGTTGACTGCGACTACGCCGGGCCTGTGCCCGGCGTAGTTTTCCCAGGCACGCCCTATCATCGCTCTCCGGCCCTGGTGGCTGCGCGGACGCTGACCCGAGGTCCAGGCGTCTCAGCGGGCCGTGCCCCAATACAAATAGCCAGCAGGCCTGGGCAGGCCGCGAGCGTATTCCTGGCTGAGGTTGTCGATGCTGAAGCCCGCTTCTTCGATGAGGCCCGGCATGTTGCGATTGAGGTTGCAGCCGCAGGCCAGCACCTTCCAGGCCCCGTTGAGCCTGTCCTGCCAGGTCGCGACGCCGGCGTCGGGCGCCCGGCCATGTTCCAGGAACAACAGTTTCCCGCCGGGTTTGAGCACTTTCCTGGCAGACTTCAGTGCGCGCACCGGATCCGGGATCGTGCAGAGCGAGAACGTCACCACCACGGTGTCCATGCTGTCTGGCGCAAGCGCGATGTCTTCGCCACTCAAACCGATGCAGTCCACGGGGAAGGGTGCCGCCGCAATCCGGGCGGCGCCCAGTTGGCGCATGCGCTCGCTGGGATCAACGCCCACCACGCGCTCCACCTGGGCGCGGCGGTACAGGGGAAGGTTCAGGCCAGAGCCGATGCCCAGTTCCAGCACCGCCCCCGTGGCCATTGGCACTAGCTGTTCGCGGTAGCGGGTGACGATGGCGGCACCACAGAGCGCATTGATCAGCGGCGCGCCTATGCAACGTTCGTAGAAACTGGCCATAGGCTTTCTCCTGGCAATGGATTGTCGCGGTCCGGGATTGTGGGCGAGGATGCACCCCCTGCCCAGCCATCCCCGCACGCAAGCCGAAGGCCCCCAGCACCATGCCAGATCCCTCACCGAGGCGCGTCCTCATTATCGGCGGCTCGATGGCCGGTCTCTTTTGCGGCGTGCTCCTGCGCGCGGCCGGCTGGGAGGTCGAGATTTTCGAGCGCGCCGGTGAGGAACTGGCCAGTCGCGGCGCGGGCATCGCCACGCACGCAGCGCTCTACGAGGCCTTCCGCGTGGCTGGCATCGAAATGCGCCCGGAGATGGGCGTGGCCTCCGCCGGGCGCCTGGTGTTCGCGCCGGACGGCAGTCTGCTGTGCACTGGCGCGATGCCGCAGATCATGACGTCCTGGGGTTTCATCTACCGTTTCCTGCGCGCGCAGTTCCCGGACCACTGCTACCACAACGGATACTCGCTGGAGTCGCTCGAGCAGTCCGACGACGGCGTCGAAGCCCGTTTCAGCAACGGCCACGTGGCTCGCGGCGCGTGGCTGGTGGGCGCCGACGGCACGCGGTCCAGCGTGCGCGCCACCGTCGAGCCGGATGCGGCAACCCGCTACTGCGGCTACTTCGCGTGGCGTGGGCTGGTGGACGAGGCGCTGATCGATGCCGATGTCCTGAACACCCTGGACGGGGAATTCGCGCTCAACCCTGCCGATCACGGGCATCTCCTCGGCTACATGGTGGCCGGCCCCAACGATGACCTGCGACCCGGCCACCGCTGGTACAACTGGGGTTGGTATCGTCGGGCGGACGCGGCAGTGCTGCGTGAACACCTCACGGGCATCGACGGCGTCCACTACCCGCTGGGGATCCCGCACGATCTGGTCCGCCCTGATCTCGCCGTGGCAATGCAGGATCAGGCTTCGCGCGAACTTGCCCCCTGCCTCCAGCACATCATCAAGCAGACCCGGCGCCCGTTCCTGCAAGCCATCTACGAAGTGGAGTCACGGCGGATGCTCCACGGCCGCGTCGCGCTGATTGGTGACGCTGCCTTTACCGCGCGTCCCCACGTGGGGCTCGGCGTGTCGAAGGCCGCAGAGGACGCCACGAGCCTCGCGCAAGCGCTCACCCACGGCACCCTGGAAGCCTGGGAACAAGCGCGCCTGGCTTACGGTGGCGCCGCGCTGGCGTGGGGCCAACGCCTCGGCAGTTACATCGAGCCCCCCCGGGACGACCCGGCACACCAGGCCCAGGCGGCGTACTACCGGGATCCCCGGGTACTGATGGTGGAGACGGCGGCAAACGACCCCGCGCGCTACCTCGCCCTCGACTGAGCCTGTCGCCCTACTCCGGTGGCAGGCGATAGAGCGGCAACGTCATCCGCGGCCGTAGCGGGTGATGGCCGGGCTGTTGCGCAACCAGAGGCCGAGCAGCCCCACCATCACGCCTGCGCTGCCTAGCGCAATCTTGTAGCCCTGCGAATCGATGAGCATGCCGAGTGCGGTCACGCCCACGCTTTGTCCGGCAAAGAGGGCAAACGCAAAGAGGGCAAATGAGGTGCCGCGCGCGCCCGGCAGGAGTTCGGTCGCCAGGGTCTGCAGCGTGCTGTGTAGCATGTAGAACCCAAGGCCAAGCAGCATGATGAGCGGTGGTGCCGCCGACCACACGGGCACTGCGGTCAAGGTCACCAGGCTCCATGCCATGAACGCCCCGCCCATCATCACCATGCCCTGGCGCCCGAGCCACGGGATGAGGCGCGGGGCCGTCGCGCTGTAGACCAGCCCGCCGGCGCCATAGGAAGCCATCATCAATCCGATAGCGGTGAAGCTGAGCCCGAAGTTGTGGTGGAGCATGGCGCCGATGTAGGCCACGCTGCCAAACACGCAGAGACCCTCGATGAAGGCGGCAGTCAGCAGATCTGCTGCCTTCGGATCGCGGGCCAATGCCAGGTAGTTGCGCAGCGTCACCAGCAGCGATATCGGTGGCGCCAGGCGCGGGTTGGTTGCCTGCCGCGCGGCGCGCCAGATGAAGATGGCCACCAGCCCCATGGCGAAGCCGAAGAACAGGAAGATGGTCCGCCACCCCATCTGGTCGGCCAGGATACCGCCGAGCCCGGCGCCCACCATCTGGCCGAAGATGACCCCGCCCATGTAGCGCGCAATCGTGGCCTGGCGGTTCTCGAGCGGTACGTGGTCGCCAATCCACGCCAGTGACAGCGGCACCGTCGCCGCCGTGGTCATGCCGGTCATAAAGCGCAAGACCGCCAGCATGGGAAGCGAGGTGGCAAAGGCGCAGCCCACCACGCACAGCGCGGCGACACTCAATGTCATCGACACCACCCGCAGCTTGCCGTGGCGGTCGCCCAGCGGCCCATAGAGCAGCAGGAACAGGCCGTAGCCGAGCGCAAACGAAGTCACCACCATGCCCGCGCTACCGACGCTCACCTGGAACTCTTCTGCAATCAGCGGCAGCAGGGAATCAGTCACCCGCATCACCGCCACGACCACGCAGCCTGCAAGGCTCAAGACGGGAATCAGCGGGGACATGGGGGGCAGCCGTGTGGCATTGCACTGGATGATAGCCACTGGGCACTGGCGTCGCGAGGCCTTGCCTTGCGCTGGTCGCCACTGCCTGTTAAGTCTGCTGTTCAATTTCGCGGGAGCCTTGCACATGGGTCGATACGTCGTTGGCGTTGACGTCGGGGGCACGTTCACGGACTTCATTGCCTATGACCGCGAAACGCAGGGCCTCAAGGCCTGGAAGAACCTGTCCACGCCGGAGGATCCCACCACCGGCATCCTGACCGGCCTGGCGCGACTCCCGCACGCGAACGAAATCCACGCACTGCGCCTCGGCACCACGGTGGCCACCAACGCTATCCTCGAACGCAAGGGAGCCCGCGTGGCGTACGTCACCACGGCTGGCTTCCGCGACATCCCCTTCCTCCAGCGCGGCCATCGCCAGCACCACTACGACAGCAGCTGGTGTCGCTCGCGGCCACTGGTCCAGCGGCGCGATTGCCTTGAAGTGGATGAACGCATAACGGCCGGGGGCGCTGTCCTGACACCACTCGACGCCGCGAGCATCGAGGCCGTCGCCCGCCACATCGCCAGCGACGCTGGCATCGAGGCGATTGCGATCAACCTCCTCTTCTCCTACCTGAACCCCGCGCATGAACGTGCAGTGCGCGATCGCCTGGGTGCCTTGCTGCCACACCTCCCGATCTCCGTCGCCAGCGACGTGCTGCCCAAATGGAAGGAGTACGAGCGCGCCTCCACCACGCTCGCCGACGCCTACATCAAGCCGGTGCTGCACCGATATCTGCACGCGATGCGCGACCGCCTGCTCGCGGCTGGCGTCAAGGTGCCGGTGGCGCTGATCAAATCCAACGGCGGCGAGATGTCCATCGACGCCGCGCGCGAGCAACCGGTGCAACTGACCTTATCCGGGCCCACCGGCGGCGTGGTCGCCAGCGCCGCCATCGCCAAGGCCCTGGGCCTGTCGCGTGCGGTGACGCTCGACATGGGCGGCACCTCGACCGACTGCTCCACGATCATCGACGGGCAGATCAGCTTCACCACCAATTTCGAGATCGAGTTCGGCCTGCCCATCCAGATCCCGATGATCGACATCCGCACCATCGGCGCCGGTGGCGGCTCCATTGCCTGGGTCGACAAGGGCGGGATGCTGCGCGTCGGCCCGCACAGTGCGGGCGCCAACCCGGGCCCGGCGTGCTACGGCTTTGGCGGCGAAGCGCCCACCGTCACCGACGCCAACCTGCTGCTGGGACGCATCGACGCCGGCAATTTCCTGGGTGGCGAAATGCAAATCTCGCTGGCCCGCGCGGAGCAGGCGCTGGCCGCGCTGGGCGGCCGCATCGGCATGACCGCGCAGGAGGCGGCGCTCGCGGTGCTGCGCATCGTCAACAACGGCATGGTCGGGGCACTGCGGACCGTCCTGCTGGAACGCGGCCATGATCCGCGCGAATTCGCGCTGTTCACGTTTGGGGGCGCGGGTCCGTTGCACGTCTCGGATCTCATGGACGAAGCCGGCATTCCCCGTGGGGTCGTACCCCTGCACCCGGGCCAGTTCTCGGCACTTGGCTTCGTGCTGGCCGATGCGCGGGTGGATCTCGAACGCACGATCCAGATGACGTCCAATCGCTTTGATGCCCCCCGCGTTGCCCGCTACCTCCACGAACTCATCGATAACGCAACGCGGGAACTCTGCGCCGACGGCTACGCGGGCCCACTCGAAGTCCGGCGCACGATTGATCTCCGCTACCTGGGTCAGAACTACGAACTTGAAATCGACTTCGACTTCGAGGCGTTTTCCGACGCCGAAGTCGCCAGCCTTTGGCGCGCCTTCCATGCGCGGCACGAGGCCCGCTTCGGCTTCCAGATCGCTGCCGAAGTCATAGAAGCCATCACGCTCCGGTGTACCGTCATCCGCGCGGGCGAGAAACCAGGCTTCCCGGATCTGGCCGGGCGCAGCGCGTCACTCGCGCCGCGCCTGCAGCGGCAGGTGGTCTTTGGCGACGGCGCGCGCGAGACACCGGTCTACCACCGCGAAGATCTCCATGCCGGCGATCTGCTGCAAGGCCCGGCGCTCGTCGAGGAGCCTGCCTCGGTCACCGTACTCGCCCCGCACCACCAGCTGCGCGTGGATCGCGCGGGACATCTCGTCATCACCCACGCCGCCACCCTGGAGCAACCCACCTGATGGACTTCGTGACGATGAACATCCTGGACAGCACCATGCTGTCGATCTGCCGGGAAATGGGCATCACGCTGATGAAAACCAGCTACTCGACGATCTTCAACGAAGCACTCGACTTCACCTGCGGCATTGCCTCGCCACGCGGCGAGATGCTGTCCGCCGCCGAATTCTGCCCCGCGCAGATTGGTGGGTTACCCCTCCTCATCCGCTCGTGCCTCAAGGAAATCCCGCTGTCGGAGATCGAACCCGGCGACGTGATCGTGCACAACGATCCCTACCGTGGCGGCCTGCATACGCCGGAACACACGCTGTTCTGCCCGGTGTACGTGGACGGTGAGCTGGTGGCCTTCACGGTCGCCATCGGCCACGTGGCGGAAGTCGGTGGCATGGTGCCGGGCGGCTTTCCATCCGAGGCCACCGAAATCTTCCACGAAGGCATCCGCGTGCCGCCGGTCAAGATCCGGAAGCGCGGCGAGGACGTGGTGGAAGTGTGGAAGCTGTGGCTCGCGAACGTCCGCACGCCGCGGCACAACTACGGCGACATGCGGGCGATGATTTCCGGCGTCGAGCAGGGCTCGGCCCGGCTTGCCGACATCGTGCGGAAATACGGCCGCGAGGTGTTCCGCCAGACCTGCGACGACCTGCTCGACTACGCCGAAAAACGCATGCGGGCGGAAATCGCCGAGTTCCCGGACGGCGTCTACCACTTCACCGATTACATGGACAACGACGGCGTGTCGGATGCGGAGATTCGCATCGAAGCCCACTGCCATGTCATCGGCGACAGCCTGGTGATCGACTACACCGGATCCAGCGCCCAGGTGCGCGGCCCCATCAACGCGACCCTCGGCGTGGCCTGGTCGGCGGCCTACAACGCGGTGCTGCATCTCACCGATCCGTCGATCCCCAAGAACTCCGGCTGCTTCCGGCCCATCAAGATTATCGCGCCGCACGGCACGGTGGTGAACGTGGACTACCCGGCGCCAGAAGTGGGTGGCAACACCGAAACCCATCCGCGCATCGCCGGTGCGGTGATTGGCGCGCTGGCGCAGGCCGCGCCCCGTCGCGCGATGGCCGGCGAAGGCGGCACGCACCTTAACTTCGTGTTTGGCGGCCACGATCCGCGCAATGACGAATACTTCGCCTGCTACGACATCGAAACGGTTGGCTGGGGCGCACGCGCCGATGCCGATGGCAACGACGCCACCGATTCGATCAACGGCAACTGCCGCGTGATGCCGGTGGAAGTCTTCGAGACGCGCTATCCCTGGCTGACCGAAGCCTACCGGCTGCGCCCGGATTCAGGCGGCGCGGGCCGCCAGCGCGGCGGCCTCGGCACGGAGAAGATCTACCGCTGCATCGAGGGCGAGATCACCGCCTCGCAGCTGACCGATCGCCACCAGCACCAGGCCTATGGCCTTGACGGCGGGCATCCGGGCGCAAGCGGCATGACCTGGTACCAGGCCTCGGGCAGCGCGCACTGGCAGACGATGGTCGAAGCCTTCGCCAAGCGTTCCACCAGCAAATGGTCCAACGTGTCCTTCCGGCCCGGCGATCGCGTGCGCATCCTCACGCCGGGGGGCGGTGGCTATGGCGATCCACTCGCGCGGGACCGCGCACAACTCGACGCTGACCTCCGCGATGGCTTCGTATCCCACGCCGAGGCCCGGCGTGAATACGGCCTTGACGGGTAAACGAGGACCCTACGCATGCGATTCAGCCCCAACGGCTATTACATCGAGCGCTACGTCAAATGCGACTGCTGCGGCGTGCTGATCTACGACGAGGGCATCAAGGGCGAGGACCCGCCGGTGACCGGCGCCCTGTTCTGCTCGACCTGGTGTCGGGAATGGCAGACACAAAAGCTGGCCGGCATCGAAAGCCCGCGGATCGCCGAAGCGCCGTCGCGCTGAGCGCCCTTCCCGCCCAGGCATCCGCCCGCCGCGCGGGCCGCCCGTGAAACCCACCCCAAGCTGGAGCACGTTCCCATGTCCGGACGCCTCAAGGGCAAGACCGCCCTCATCACCGGCGCCTCGCGCGGCATCGGCCTCGCCATCGCCGAAGCCTTTGCACGTGAAGGCGCCAACCTTGCCTTGAATGCGCGGGATCCCGACCGGCTGGCCGCAACCGCCGCCCGTCTCGCGACCGAATTTGGCATCCGCGCGACGGTCCACGCCTGCGACGTCACCGATCGCGAGGCGATGCGTGTGATGGTCAAGTCGATTGAAGCCGAAAGCGACATCGACGTGCTGGTCAATAACGCCGGCATGCACAAGGCACGGTCCTTCCTCGACTACACCTTCGAGGAGTTCAAGGAAGTCATGGATTCGAACGTCTACGGCGTGCTGCACGTTACGCAGTTCGTGCTGCCGGCGATGGTGGCGCGCAAGCAGGGTCGGGTGATCAACCTGGCGTCCACTGCCGGCAAGGGTGGCACCCGCAACCAGAGCGCCTACAACGCCTCGAAGCACGCCGTGGTGGGCCTGACGCGCTGCCTCGCGCTCGAAATGGTCGCGCACAATGTCCTGGTCAACGCGATCTGCCCGTGGGTCGTCGACACCGACATGGCGACTGGCTTCATAAGAGAACACGCCGCCAACCTAGGGCTTGATGTGGACACCGCCACCAAAAACTTCCTGGCGATGGTCCCCATCAAGCGCTTCATCCGCCCCGGGGAAGTCGCGAACCTCGCCGTGTTCCTCGCCTCCGATGAATCGAGCTACGTGAACGGCCAGAGCTGGGCGGTGGACGGTGGGATTTCGATGATCTGAGGCTAGCAGCCTGTCGGACTTGGGGAGCGTCGGCTGCGAACCGACCGCAGCCGTCCATTCGGCACCGTCTTTTTGCCCCATAGCCGGGCTATGGGCCTG
>JAYTTZ010000075.1:0-10019 GCA_043744805.1 Gammaproteobacteria bacterium | reverse complement strand
TATCCTTGCGCATCGAGTTTCTCCCCCTCTTGGTGTTTTCTGGTGTGGAACTTCGCCGGTATGGTCGAGGTTCCTGCGGTGCGCTGGCAAGGCGCGCTCAAGCCGTTTTCGAAATCGCCATCTCGCGCAGCTTCGCACGCTGGATCTTGGTGCCGTTGGCGCTGGCCGTGGTCGGGAAGGACGCCACGCAGAAGATCCGGCGCGGCTGCTTGTAGCCGGCGAGCCGCGCCTTGCACCAGGCGCGCAGTGCTTCCTCGTCGAACGACGCGCCCCCGATCAAGATCACGAAGCCAATGGCCACGGGTTCACGTTCCAGCGTGATGCCCACCACCTGCGCCCCCTGCACGGACGGATGCCCTTCGAGTACGCCTTCAATCTCCTGCGGGCTGGTCAGGAAGCCACCGAGCCGCAGCACGTCGCCCATGCGCGTGACGTAGCAGAAGCGGCCATCGGGCTCGAGGTAGCCGAGATCCCCGGTGCGGAACCAGCCGTCGCTGGTAAACGCCTCGCGGGTAGCTTCCGGGTTGCCGAAATACTCGCAGAGCAGGCTGGGGCCGCGCAGTTCGAGCTCGCCGTGCTCGCCCACGGCCAGCACGCGCCCGGATTCTGGATCGCGTACGCGCACTGAAGCCTGCGGCGATACCAGCGCACCACCACCCTTGCTGCGTTCATGCGCCGGCAGATCGCGTGGCTGCAGTGCGTACAGCGCGTGGCATTCGCTCATGCCGTAGAGGCCGCAGGCCGTCACGCCGCGGGCGTCTGCGCGCGCCGTGAGGTCGTCCAGCGCCGGGTTGAACCTGGCATAGCCAAAGAACTTGAGCGCCGGGAACGGGGTAGCCTCGGGGCGCACCTCGAGCAGGCGGTCGAGCATGTCGTCGCCGCCATTCGCGTGCGTGATGTGTTCGTCCACCAGCAGTTGGGCCACGGTCGCGGCCTCGAACACCGGCAGCATGCGCATCGGCGCGCCGGCGGCCAGCGCGGCCAGCGCCTGCGTGAAGCCGAACACGCCGCAGAGTGGCAGCGCCTGCATCACCCGCGTGCCGGGCGCCTGGAGGTCGAAGCCGACGGCGACGTCGCGGGCGTGCTGCACCACGCCCCACTGCTGGTGGCAGACGAATTTCGGCGCCTTGGTGGTGCCGGAGGTGGTGAAGATGACGCAGCGGCTGGCGGCCGGGGCAGGCGGTTGTTTGTCGCGAGGACTCGCCAGCAGCGCCGTGTAGGGCGTGATCCGGCGGCCGCTGAATTCGAAGGCGCCGTGGGCCTCGCCTTCGGCGTAGGTCACCACGTCGGTCAAGGCCTCCAGCGCGGCGGGATCCACGGCGTCGAGGATCCCGCGGAAATCGATCGCCTTGAAGCCCGGCCACAGCACCAGCAGCCGGCAGCCGCTGCGACCCACGATGTCCTGGACTTCCTGCGCGCGAAACCGCGTATTGACCGACACCGCGATGGCGCCGATGCGCGCGCAAGCAAAGAACAGCGCCAGCCACGCCGGGATGTTGGGCAGCCACAGGCCAACGCGATCGCCCGCCACCACGCCAAGCCCGCGCAATCCCTGTGCAAGCCGCAGGCTTTCATCCTGCAACTGGCCGATGGTCCAGGCCTGGGTCGCGTAGTCGATGGCCACGCGTGCGGGGGGCAGGGTGCTGAGGAAATCGCTGAGGCTGTCGGCCATGGGTGCTGTGCGGCTCGAAGGAGGTAGCCGCTGACTCTAACAGCCGTGCCGATGGATTAAAAAGTCGGCCGTGCGGGGCCTTCGCGGCAACGACGACCGACCCACGCAGCGCGACGACCGTGGTCGATCTGCAGTCGCTTGCCCTAGCCGGCTTTCAGCCAAAGCCCAGCACCCGCAGCAGCACCAGCCCCATCCCGGACGCACACAGCAGGCCCGAGACCCAGTGGCTTACCCTGGTGCCCCAAGCCTTCCGCCAGACCCAGCGCAGCAGCGGCACCAGGGGAACCACCACCAGCAACTGCCCCAACTCCACGCCCAGGTTGAAGCCAAACAGCGCGCCCACGAGGTGATCCCGGGGCAAGCCGACTTCACGCAGGATGTCGGCGAAGCCGCAGCCGTGGATGAGGCCAAAGGCCGCCGTGACCAGCACCCGATGCGAGACGGCATTCTTCCGCCAGAGGTTCTCACCCGCCACCCAGGCGATGGACGCCGCGATGGCGCTTTCGATGAACAGCGGCGGCAGGTGGAGGACGTCCAGCGCAGTCAGCGCGAGCGTCACGCTGTGCGCCAGGGTGAAAGCCGTGATGACGCGGACAATGGCCCAGCCGGACGCCGGGGCCAGCAAGAGCGCCAGCAGGAACATCAGGTGATCGTAGCCACCGAGGATGTGCCAGAGGCCAAGATCGAGAAAGCTGCCGAAGCCTTGCAAGGTTTGGGACCGCGGGGCGGCGGCTGCCGGCGCCACGGTAATGCGCGCTTCGCGGGTTTCGGTCGCGAACGCGAACTGGCTGGTGCCCCCCGGCCAGTTGATACGGGCCAGGGTGTGCACGTCGGCCCCCAGTCGGTCGAAGCTCTCGTCCTTTACCACCAAGGTCGTGATGGGCTCGCGGCACACCACGTCCAGCACCGCCACCACGCCTTCCTTGCCAGCGGTCGCCGGCTCCACCCGCGCGCCGGCCACGGCACAGGGCTGATCTGCGTTGCTGAACTGCAGCGTGCTGGCCAGCGCTCCGGGCAACTGCGTGCGCGCGGCCTCCAGGTTGCCGCCGAACGCCGCCACGAAAGCGCCGGGCCACTGCGACAGCGTGAGCTGGTAACGCAGCGTGTTGCCGTTGAGATCTATCGCCGCATAACCGGTGGTGCCGCCCTGGTGGGCGGTGACGCTGGCCGTCACCAGCAGCAGCAGGCCGGACCAGCGCCGCAAGGCCTTCCCGATCACGCCTCCGTCCACCTTGTGCGTCCGACGTCTCACTGCAAGCCAGACCACACCGCCTCCCATTCCTCGCCAACGAAGCGCGACATCAGGTAGACATGATCATCACCCGCCACGCGCAGGTACTGCAGCGAACCTTCGGGGGTCTGCCGGCCAAAGCGCACGGCGAGGCTGCGCGCCTCGCCAAGGCGTGCGGTGACGGTGAGGGCATTCGCGTCGAAGCCAAGATCGCTGTCCGCCGTTGCGGCCATGTCGGCGCCCGTCATCCGGCGCACCGGCTCGGCCGTGTGGAGAAATTTGACGGCCATCTCCACGCGCGGCAGGAGTGCTGCGGCCAGTGCCTTGCCGTCGCGCGTCCAACCCGTGGCGCCACGCGCCAGGGTGACGGTTGCCTGGCCGTTGCCAAGACTCACTGCCGAAACCCCTGCGGGATCTTCGGCCAACAGGCCCTTCGCTTCGAAAGCCACGAACTGCGCCTGCTTCATCTGACCGCCGCCCAGCGCCATCACCAGCACGTAGGCGAAGGCAATCGTGGCGAGGACATTCCAGGTGCGCGCACTCATCGACGTCGCCACCACGCCAGCACGCCACCCAGCACCGCCAGCAGCGGCAGGCCGAGCGTGGTGAGCAGGTAAACGGATTGGAGTTGTGCTTCGGTGAGCAAGACCAGCGGCGGCACCGCCACCCGCGGATTCACGCTGGCGAGTCCTTCTTCGCGCACCAGCCAACGCAGCATCGACAAGGTGAGGTCACTGTTGGCCATGTAGGGATAGAACGAGTTGCTGGCGAAGTCGCTGTCGCCGGCGATGATCACGCGGAAGGGCTTGCCCTGTGCCGAGAGCCGGCCTTCGCTTGCGCTCACCAGCACCCGGGCGCCGGCGGTGTCGTCGTTGGACGGGCCACCCACGGCAGGTTCGACTTCACGTCGATCCACGGTCGCCACGGCGCGACTCACGCTGGAATCCCCGCTTTTTACCAGCGCCACCGTGTTGATCCCTGCGGCCGGCTTGCCCAACAGCAGCGGACGGACGCCGGGGTAGAAGGTATAGGCCACGCGCGCCGTGACGGGGTGCGGGTCGTAACCCGTCACGGCCACCATCTCCGCATCCGTGCCGTAGTGGCCCAGGCGATCCACCACCACGGCCTGTAGCGGCGTCACGCCCAGCGCGGCGACGGTCTTCGCCAGCCGCGGCTCCAGCGAGTAGCCAAGGTCGAACAGCAGCAGCGCTGCGCCGCCCTGTTCGAGGTAGCGGTGCAGGGCCACGCTTTCGCCGGGCAGCCAGGTGGTGCGCGGGTTGGCATCCACCACCGCGCTGCAGTCGGCGGGAATGGTGGCGGTGGTCGCCAACGGCAGTCGCCGCACTTCGTAGCCGATGGATTCGAGCGAACGCCGCAGACGCCCGATGCCGTGGCCCGTGGTCTCGATCACCTTGGACGCGGCGTCGTCGTGGCTGTGCGACGCCGCGCTGTCCATGTGGGTGTGGAACTCTTCGTTGTCGATCGAGTATTCGTTGTGGCCTTCGACGAAGCACACGGTAAGCCGGTGTTCGCGCAGCGCACGCTGGATGCCGATGGCCACTTCAGACTCATCCGTGCCCTGCACGATCACCCGCCGGCCGTCCGCCTCGATCAGCGCCGCGTTGTAGATTTTCACACCCTGTGTGGTAGCGAGGCTTGGCTGCTTGTCGGGATCCACCGGCTTCACCGTGAGCAGCGGATTCTCGCGCGCCATCTGCAGCAGCAGGTCCCGCGCACGGCGCGCGTTGGGGTCCTGCCCCTGGAAGAAATAGGTGATGTCGACCGGCACGGTGAGGCCGCGCGCCACGGCCAGCGCCTGGGGTGATGGCGTATGGAGTTTCTCGCGCGTGAGATCAACGTGGCTGTCGTGGCGGGTCAGCGCGACACCTGCCAGCACGCTCAGGGCAAAGCCGCAGCCCACCATCCAGGCGCCGTGCAGGCGCCGTCGCCATGGCCCGCCGCGCGGTACCCACTGCCGCCGTACGGCCCAGGCGAACAACACCAGCACGGCTGGCAGCCAGCCCAGCGCCCACGCAATAGCCTGCCAGTCGATGGTGTGTTCCATCAGCGCTGCGCCACCGCACGCGTCGCGCAGAAGAGCGCAAACAAGGTGCCGGCGATGAAGAACCCGGCGTCGGACAAATACATCGCACCTGTCGCGAACGGCGTGAAGTGGGCCAGCAGGGAGAAATGCAGCAGGCGCTCATCCCAGGGCGTGGGCAGCAGGGCGGACAGCGAATCCACCATCCACAGCAGCAAGGACAGGCCAAGGGTCACGGTGGCGGCAATTACCTGGTTGCTGGTGAGTGCGGAGAGCGCCAGGCCAAGCGCGTTCATGAAGCTCGCCAACAGCAGGAGGCCGAGATAGCCGCTGTAGATCGGGCCCCACTCGGGTTGTCCGAACCAGGCCAGCACCACCGGATAGGCCACGGTGGGCGCCAGCATGGCGCAGGTCAGCGTCATGCTGGCAGCGAACTTGGCCAGCACTACCTGGTGTTCGCGCACCGGCGTCGCCAGCAGGAATTCGAGGGTGCCGTGGCGGCGCTCTTCCGCCAGGAGTCGCATGGTGATGAGCGGGATGAGCAGCAGTAGCACGGTGGAGGCCTGGAAGATCACCTGCGAGAGCGCGGCAATCCTGGTGAGCGCGAGGCTGGTGGCAAAGGTATAGCCCACCACCAGCAGGAAGACGGCCATCAGCACCCAGGCAATGGGCTGCAGGAAAAGCCCGCGCAGTTCCTTGTCGTAGAGCGCGAGGAAGGCGCTCACGCCGGTGGCCTCGTGATGGCCAGGAACTGGCGTTCCAGATCGCCCGGCTGATCGCGTTTTACCCGGTAGCTGCCCAGCAGCTTGCCTTCGCGCAGAAACAACGCGCGGTGTGCCACGCGCTCGATCTCGGACAGCACGTGCGAGGTCACGATGATGGCGTGCTCGGCCGAAAGGGTCTGGATCAGTTCGCGCAGGTCTATCACCTGCCAGGGATCAAGCCCGTTGGTGGGCTCGTCGAGGATGAGGAGCTGCGGGCTGCCGAGCAGCGCGATGGCAATCGCTACGCGCTGGCGGAATCCCCGCGAGAGCTTGCCCGCGGCACGCCGCCGCACTTCGCCAAGCGCGAGGCGCGCCAGCACCCGCTCGCATTCATCGGCCATGCTGGCTGCGGGCAGCGCCTTCAGGCGGGCGAACAGCCTGAGGAGTTCATCCACCGTCAAATGTGGGTAGAGCAGCGGATCTTCCGGTACGTAGCCGAGTTGTCGGCGTGCCGACTGGCCTTCGAAGGTGACGTCGAAGCCGCCAAGCGTCGCGCGGCCGCGCGTGGGAGTGAGGTAACCGGTGAGGATGCGCAGGCAGGTGCTCTTGCCAGCGCCGTTAGGCCCCAGCAGGCCAAGGACTTCCCCGTGGGCGAGTTCGAAGGACAAGCCGTCGAGCACGCGGCGCGAGCCGTAGTCGTAGGTGAGGTCGGAGGCGGTAAGCACCGGCCCGGGCGTACCGGGCCGGCAGGAGACAGGTTCAGCAAGCACCGGACAGCTTCTCGCCTTGCATGCAGCGCGGACTGCCCGGTGGCTATCAGGCCTTATTCGTAGAACTCGGGGGCCTTCTTCATGGCCTTGAAGCCGTCCGGATCGTGGGCGGTGAAGAAGTTGGCGTTCTCCGAGGCCATCATGCGGCGGATCCAGTCATAGCCCTTCACGATGCCGACCGGATCGTAGGCCAGCACGATGTTGGGGATGAGGTTCTTCAGCACGTTGTCGCGGAAATAGGCCGCGTCACCGGTGAGGATCGTGGAACCGGTCTTCGGCAGGCGGACCACCAGCATCTGGCTGCCCTTGGTGTGGCCGCGGGAACGGTGCACCACCACGCTGCCGTCACCAAAGAGGTCGTAGTCGCCTTCGAGGCGAATCATGTTCATCAGGCTCGGCTTGGAGCTGCCGGTGGGCGCGCGCAGGACCTGCGCGTCACCCGGGATGTAGCCGGCGGCGAAAGGTTCGTCCGGGAACATGGCGAAGGTGAGTTCGTCGTCCTGGATGACCAGGGTGGAGTTGGGGAACTTGCCGACGTTGCCACCGTGATCAAGATGCATGTGGCTGACCACCACGTACTTGATGTCGTCCGGCTTCAGGCCAATCTTGGCCAACTGGGCGTCGATGGCGTCTTCCGGGGTCATCTTCACTTCGAACACCGAGGCGAGCTTGCCCCAGTAGGTGCTGTCGGTGATGAGCTTGTCGTTGTTCCCGGTATCGAACAGCACGTTGCCCTTCGGGTGCTTGATGACGAAGAAGCCGATCGGGATCTGGATCTTCGGCTCCATCGGCGCGAGGTTCTGGAGGAAGCCCTGGCTCAGCTTCATCGAGCCGGACGAGAACGCATAGAGCTGCATGCCTGCCGGGGATTCGGCCTGCACGTTGGTAAATGCGCCAAGACCTAGCAGCGCAGCGGTCGTGAGTTTTCTAATCCATGAGTTCATCGAGAGCCCCTCCGGTGGTTGTAGTGACGGCGTCGCAACGACGCCCCGGCATTATGACGAGAAGGTGTCGTTGCGCACAGTGCTCGTCCCACGACCCCGCGTGTACCATCCGCTACCCTCCGGAACAAAGCGGCGCTGGCCGCGACAAGGTATTCGCGTTTGAAACTCCTTCGCTCCGTGCTCACCCTCCTGCTGGTCGTCGGCGCCGGCAGCGCCTTCTACCTGTACTGGCAGTACCGTGAACTGCGCCCCGCCACCGAGGACGCCTACCTCGAGGCCCACGTGGCACGCATCTCCTCCCGCGTCACCTCACCCGCCCTCACGATCCACGTGGCGAACAACCAGTTCGTGCGGGCCGGCGAGCCGTTGTTCGATCTCGGCCCTAAAGTCTTCGAAGCGCGGCTCGACCGCGCACGGGCCCTGCTGGACAGGGCTGCCCAGGACGCGGGCGCCGGCGGCGCCGAAGTGAAGGCCGCCAGTGCTGCGCTGCGCGAGCGACAGGTCACCGCCGACAACGCGCGGCGCACCGTCAACCGCCTGCAGGCGCTGGCCAAGCGCCAGATGGTGCCGGCCCAGCAGCTCGACGATGCGCTCGCCCGCTTCGCGGAGGCCGAAGCTGCAGTGGGCGCGGCGCGTGCGGAGCTCGAACGTGCGCGGAATGCGCTGGGCGAGAGCGGCCCGCGCAACGCTCAGCTTCGCGCGGCGACCGCGGAACTCGAACTGGCCGAACTCGAACTGTCCTTCACGTACATCAAGGCCCCGGCCGACGGCTGGGTCACCAACCTCACCTTGCGCAAAGGCACGATGGTGCACATGGGCCAGACCCAGTTCGCGCTGGTCGAAGCAAAGGAATGGTGGGTGGAGGCGAACTTCCGCGAGACCGACCTCACCCGCATCCGCGCGGGGCAGCCAGCCACGCTCCGCGTCGACATGTACCCTGGCCTCGTCCTGCACGGCAAGGTGGAAAGCCTGAGCGCGGGCTCCGGCGCCACGTTCTCCATGCTGCCGCCCGAGAACGCCACCGGTAACTGGGTGAAGGTCACCCAGCGCTTCCCGGTGCGGATTGCGCTGGACGCGCCGCCGGTCGACAGCCCTACCCCGCTCCGGGTGGGCGCCAGCGTGGCCGTCGAGATCGACACGACCGGCCTGCCATGAACGGGGCGGCCAGCGCGAAGGTCACGACGCCCAGCTGGTCGGTGGTGGTGGCGGTGATGCTGACCACACTGCTCGAAGTGCTGGATCTCACCGTAGTGAATGTCTCGCTGCCGCACATGATGGGCAGCTTCGGCGCCACACCAGACCAGATCACCTGGATCGTGACCTCCTACATGATTTCCACCGCCGTGGTGATGCCGCTCACGGGCTTCCTGTCGGCGCGCTTCGGCCGCCGCCACGTGCTGCTCACGGCTATCGCGGGCTTCGTGCTCAGTTCGGCGCTATGCGGCGCGGCGTGGAGCCTGGAATCGATGGTGGTGTTCCGCATGTTCCAGGGTGCGTTCGGCGCGGTGCTGATCCCGCTGTCGCAAACCATCCTGTTCGATGCCTTCCCGCGCAACCAGCGCGGCAAGGCCATGGCCATCTGGAGTATTTCGATCATGGTGGCGCCGATTGTCGGACCCACCATCGGCGGCTACATCACCGAGCACTACGTCTGGCGCTGGGTGTTCTACGTGAACGTCCCCATTGGCCTCGTGGCGTTCCTGATGGCGGTGGCGGAAATCCCGCCATCAAAGCGCCTGCCGACCAAACCCACCGACTGGCTGGGCCTGCTGTTGATGTCGCTCGCACTCGGCAGCCTGCAGGCGATGCTGGACATGGGCCACCACCGGGAGTGGTTTGCCTCACCGCTCATCATGGGACTGGCGATCACGGCGGGCATCAGCGGCGTGGTCTTCGTAGTGCGGGGCCTGAACGTGGAAAACCACATCATCGATCTCAAGCTCTTCGCCGACCGTAACTTCACGCTCGGCTGCCTGCTGATCGCCGGCTACTGCCTCACGATGTACATGACCATCACCCTGCTGCCGCTGCTGACCCAGCGCCTGCTCAACTATCCGCCGGACACCGCAGGCCTGCTGTTCCTGCCGCGCGGCGCGGTGGCCGCCGTGCTGATGATGCTGATCGGCAGCTACCTCGTGAACCGGGTGGACGCGCGCCTGCTGATCATCACGGGCTTTGGCTTCACCACGGTCGCCTGCTACGACATGTCGCAGTACGCGCTTGAAGTGGACGCCTGGGGCCTCGTCTGGCCAGGCATGGTGCAGGGCATTGGCATGGCGCTCATCTTCGGCCAGATCTCGGTCATCACTTTCGAGCGCATCCCGCGTGAACGGGCCGACGAAGCGGCGGGTTTGTACAGCGTCACGCGCACCTTGGGATCGGCGATCGGCGTTGCGTTGTCGGGCACGCTGTTCGTGCGCCAGGAGCAGGTGCACTGGCATACCCTGGGCGGGCATCTTTCGGACATGAATCCGGATTTACAGGACTGGTTGGCACGTTCGGGGCAGTCCATGGACATGGCCGACACGGCCGCGAAGCTCGCCCACACGATAAGCCGGCAAGCGACGATGCAGGCCTTCGTTGATCTCTACGGCCTGCTCGCGGTGAGCTTCCTGTTCCTCATCCCGTTGGCGCTGTACCTGCGGCGGCCCGGCAAG
>JAYTTZ010000074.1:0-2587 GCA_043744805.1 Gammaproteobacteria bacterium | reverse complement strand
GCGCCCGCCACCCCCGCCGGACGGCAGGCGTGGCGGGCGCAGGATCAGCAGACTTCGAAAAGCCCCGCCGCACCCATGCCGGTGCCGATGCACATCGTCACCACCACGTACTTCACCCCGCGGCGCTTGCCTTCGATCAGCGCGTGGCCGATGAGGCGGCTGCCGGTCATGCCGTAGGGATGGCCCACCGCGATCGCGCCACCGTTGACGTTGAGGCGCTCGTTGGGGATGCCGAGCTTGTCGCGGCAGTAGATGACCTGCACGGCGAAGGCTTCATTCAGTTCCCACAGGCCGACGTCCTGCACCTTGATGCCAGCCTGCTTGAGCAGCTTCGGCACGGCGAACACCGGGCCGATACCCATTTCGTCGGGCTCACAACCCGCCACCGCAAACCCACGAAAGATGCCCATGGGCGAGAGTCCCTTGCGCGCGGCCATCGCGTCGCTCATCACGACCTGCACCGAGGCACCATCGGAGAACTGGCTGGCGTTGCCGGCCGCAATCACGCCGCCTTCGACCGCCGGCTTGATGTTGCAGATCCCTTCGTAAGTGGTGTCGGCGCGGATGCCTTCGTCTTCGCTCGCGGTGACTTCGCGGGTGGTTTCGGCGCCGGTCGCCTTGTCGACCACTTTCATCTTCGTGGTGATCGGCGCGATTTCGTCGGTGAACTTGCCGGCGGCACGGGCGGCGGCGGCCTTGTTCTGGCTGTCCACGCCAAAGCGGTCCTGGGCTTCGCGACCAATCTTGTAGCGGGCCGCGACGGTTTCCGCCGTCTGCAGCATCGGCCAGTAGACGGCCGGCTTGTGCTCGGCCAGCCACTCGTCCTGGAACATGAAGGTGTTCATCTGGTTCTGCACGCAGGAGATGGACTCGACACCTCCGGCCACGAAGCACTCGGCTTCGCCGGCGATGATCCGCTGGGCGGCCAGCGCCACGGTCTGCAAGCCGGAAGAGCAGAAGCGGTTGACGGTCATGCCGGACACGGACACCGGCATGCCGGCGCGGAGCGCGGCCTGGCGGGCGATGTCCCAGCCGGTCGCGCCTTCGGGATTGGCGCAGCCGAGGATCACGTCCTCCACTTCACCGGCCTCGATGCCCGCACGCGCGACGGCCGCCGCGATCACGTGGCCGCCCATGGTCGCGCCGTGGGTGATGTTGAGCGCGCCCTTCCAGCTCTTGGTGAGCGGGGTGCGGGCGGTGGAGACGATTACGGCGTCGGTCATGGGGGGCTCTCCTGGGGATGCTTTATTTGGGGATGCTATCGGCCGGACTTTAAGCTATGGGGCGGCCGGGCGTCACTTGCAGGCCTGGTTCGGCCCGCAGGCCCCGGAGACAGGCTTGGCCGCCCGGCACGCCGGGAGCTTGGGTGAAGCATGCTGCTGGTCGGAGCCTCAGCGCCTGGCGAACGTCAGTCGATGCGTTGGTTGAATCTGCTTGCGCCAGACCTCGGAGAGCCCAGCCGCGTCAGCAAACTCCGACCACCGTCGTACCGCCGCCAGCACCTCCTCAAGGATCTTGCCTGCGCGGCCGCGCTTCATCAGGGCCACCTTCGCGCAGGCTTCGAAGTCCACGAGGGTGAAATCGTCCCGCTTGCCGTTCATGGTCATCTGGTGCGCGGCCGTCCAGGCGCCCGACGGGTTGTAGCTGTAGGTCACGTCGAAGGCCGGCGCCAGCTGCCAGTCGCCCTGCTTGTCCATCAGAAACGCGATGTTCTTCACGTGATCGTCCTGGTTCCGCGCGACCACATTGAACACCATTCGTCGGAACTGCTCTTCGACGGCCACCATCGGCAGATTCAACCGGCGAATCGTCAATAACGCCTGCTCGTAGGCGTAGGCGCCGGCCTGGTTGAAGTCAAAGTGCGCCAGTGCGCAGAGCGACTGCAGGTGCAGCTTCTGCCCGCCGGGCAGCCGGTCGAAGCGGCGGGTCATGAAGTGGCGCCGCCCGTTCTCCTCCAGCAGGCAGCAGTCACTCATGGTGATGCCAGCCGCCCTGGCCATCAGGTGATAGGCGTATTCGATGACGCCATAACCTTTCGGGTCTTCGAGTTCCTTGTCCTGATTGCCCGAGACCCCATCGAACTTCAGCAGCCAGTACTCGAAGCCTTCACCGGCCGCCACCTGGCCCGAGCGCACCTCAAGGGTCTCCGGGTTCCAGGCGATCACCGCCTTGGCGCGAGCGCCGCCGGCAGAAGTGCCCACCAGCAGGATGTCGTTCAGTGCCTTCTGTCGGGTCGCGCCCTTGAAGCTCGCCTGCAGTTGATGGCGATTCGTCAGGATCTCGGAGGCCAGCTGCACCAGCGCATCAATGTTCACTTTCGACGCCGGGTGGAATGCCGGCCCCAGCGCGGGCGCAAACTCCAGCGCCCCCATACCCCGCGTGCCCATGTAACAGAGGCGCTCCACAGCGTTGCAGGACTCCGGTGTGCGTCCCTGAGTTGCCAGCCAGGCATCGATGAGCGCATTGCCAAACTTGTCCGGCAGCGAATCGTAAGCGCTCCATAAACCCCGTGGTTCCGCTCGCCTGATCCTCCTGCGAGGGTGTGTCCTCCATCACCGTGGAGTGCTAGCCCGAATGTCATCGTCGA
>JAYTTZ010000073.1:0-10104 GCA_043744805.1 Gammaproteobacteria bacterium | reverse complement strand
CGGCCCCAGTAGCGGTAGCAGTTCTCGCACAGGTGCGGCTGGCCGCGCCGGCAGGGTTCGCAGGTACGACAGTGGATGAAATAGGTGGAGACGATGCGATCGCCTTCCTTCACGGGCTGGCCCGCGCAATCGGTGGTCACGCCCTCGCCCAAGCGCTCGATGATGCCCACCGCTTCGTGGCCGAGGCCGCCGCTGCGCTTGGTCGGGTGGTGGCCACACCAGATGTGGACTTCGGTCCCGCAGACATTGCTGCGCAGGATGCGGGCGATGAGGCCGCCCGGCACCGGGTCCGGCACGGTGTATTCCTGGAACTCGAGCTGGCCCGGCGCCGTCATGACTGCAATCTGACCTTTCATCTCGAACTCCTTGCTGGCGCTGGGAACCGGGTCCGCGGGCGCTGTTAACTGACTGATGGATTGGGATCAGGGCGCCGGCTAGCGCATCACGAAGGGATTCGGCACGTCTGCAGCGGTCGAGATCCACACGCTCTTGGTCTGCAGGTATTCCTTCATGCCTTCGATGCCGTTCTCGCGGCCAAGGCCGCTCATCTTATAGCCGCCGAACGGCGACATGTAGCTGATCGCGCGGTAGGTGTTGACCCAGATCGTACCGGCGCGGATGGCTTTGGAGACCGTGAGCGCGCGCTTGATCGATTGCGTCCAGATCCCGGCGGCGAGCCCGAAGGCGATGTCGTTGGCAATCTCGATGGCCTCTTTTTCCGTCTTGAAGCGGATGATCGAAAGCACCGGGCCAAACACTTCTTCCTGCGCGATGCGCATCTTGTTGTGCACACCGCCGAAGATGGTGGGCTGCACGAACCACTTGCTGTCGCCGCATTCCGGGCCATTCGCCGGACCGCCGCCGAGCAACACTTCCGCGCCTTCGCCCTTGGCCATCTCGATGTACTGCAGGATCTTCTGGTACTGCGCTGGGGTGGTGACCGGACCCACCTGGGTGTCCTTGTCCATCGGGTCGCCCAGGCGGGCGGAGCGGGCGAACTCGACCAGGCGCTTCACGAATTCAGCGTAGATGCCGTCCTGGACCAGCAGGCGGGAACCCGCGATGCAGGTCTGCCCGGTGGCGGCGAAGATGCCGGAGATGGCGCCCTTGACCGCGTCGTCGAGCACCGCATCGTCGAACACGATGTTGGGCGACTTGCCGCCGAGTTCCAGGGTGCAGCGCTTGAGCGTCTTGGCGGCCTGCTGGTAGACGTAGGCGCCGGATTCAGTGCCTCCGGTGAAAGCCACCTTGGCCACCTTGGGGTGCTCGACGAGGGCGGCGCCCGCTTCCGCGCCGAAGCCCGTCACCACGTTCACCACCCCAGGCGGGAAGCCGGCCTTCTCCACGAGTTCCATCAGCTTGAGCGTGGAGGTGGACGTGAATTCGGACGGCTTGATTACCAGCGTGCAGCCTGCAGCCAGGGCGGGCGCGAGCTTGAACGCCAGCAGCAACAGCGGGGAATTCCACGGCGTGATGGCCGCCACCACGCCGATGGGTTCGTGCAGGGTGAAGTTGAAGATATCGGCCTTGTCGATCGGGATGACCGCGCCTTCAATCTTGTCGGCGAGCCCGCCGTAGTAATAGAACCACTGTGGGAGGTAGTTGCACTGGGCCAGCATCTCGTTGATGAGCTTGCCGTTGTCGCGCACTTCGTACTCCGCGAGTTCCGGCGCGTTGTCCTTGATGAGATCGCCCAGTCTGTGCACCAGTGCGCCGCGCTGGGTGGCGTTCAGCCGCGACCACTCGCCGGTGGTTAGTGCAGCGTGGGCAGCTTCGACCGCGCGGTTGGCGTCGTCCGGCGTGCAGCGGGCGACTTCCGCCCACACCTTCGCGGTGTACGGATTGACGGTCTCGAAGTAGCGGCCGTCGGACGGTGGCACCCACTGGCCGTTGATGTAGGCGTTGAACTTGGGCAGGGCAGTCATGGCGGTCTCCGGCGTTTGGGCGTGTTGTCAGTACGAGCGGGGCATGCCCAGTTCGTGCTCGGCCACGAACGACAGGATGAGGTTGGTGGAAATCGGCGCGATGCGGTAAAGGCGCGCTTCGCGGAACTTGCGCTCCACGTCGTATTCCTCCGCCACGCCGAAGCCGCCGAAGGTCTGCATGCAGACGTCCGCGGCATTCCACGAAGCTTCGGAGGCCATCATCTTGGCGAGGTTGGCTTCCGTGCCGCAGGGCTTGCCCTGCTCGTAGAGCTGGGCGGCATGGTCGACCAGCAGGTTGGCGGTCAGCATTTCGGCGAAGTTGCGCGCGATGGGGAACTGGATGCCCTGGTTCTGGCCAATCGGGCGGCCGAACACCTTGCGTTCGCAGGCGTAGTCGCGGGATTTCTTGATGAACCAGCGCGCGTCGCCAATGCACTCGGCGGCAATCAGGATGCGTTCGGCGTTCATGCCGGAAAGGATGTACTTGAGGCCAAGGCCTTCCTCGCCGATGAGGCTGCTGGCCGGAATCGGCACGTTGTCGAAGAACACTTCGGTGGTGGAGTGGTTGATCATCGTGCGGATGGGCTTGATGGTCATGCCGTTCTTCTTCGCTTCCTGCATGTCGATCAGGAAGACGGAAAGGCCTTCGGTGCGCTTCTTGATTTGATCCTTCGGCGTGGTGCGGGCCAGCAGCACCATGAGGTCGGACTGCTCGGCGCGGGAGGTCCAGACCTTCTGGCCGTTCACGATGTATTGGTCGCCTTCACGCACCGCCATCGTCGTGATGCTGGTGGTGTCGGTGCCGGCGGTGGGTTCCGTCACGCCGAAGGCCTGCAGGCGCAGTTCGCCGCTCGCGATGCGCGGCAGGTATTGGTCCTTCTGCTGCTTGTTGCCGTGCCGGAGCACGGTCCCCATGGTGTACATCTGAGCGTGGCACGCACCGGCGTTGCCGCCGAATTCGTGGATGGCCTTGAGGATCTCCGCGCCCATCGACAACGGCAGGCCGCTGCCGCCGTACTCTTCCGGAATAAGCGCCGCCAGCAGGCCGAGATCGGTCAGGGCCTGGACGAATTCGGTGGGGTACTCGCGCTCCCGGTCCCTGGCCCGCCAGTACTCGCCGGGGAAGTCGTTGCATACGCGTGCGACGGTGTCGCGAAGCTGGGTGATGGTTTCGGTGAAATCGGTAGGAGTCGTCATGGTGTTCGCTGCTCGCGGAGACGGTTATCAAGTTATTTCTTGGTCGTGAGGCGCAGGACGCAACCTCGGGGGAAAGCCGGCTCATGCTAGCAAATAAAGCCACCGGAAGGGCCGGCGATCAGGACCCCCGGAAGGGCCCCGGCATCACGGCTTTCAGCTACGTCCTATCGGATTTATGGAGGGCGCGTCGTCCTGGGCGTTGGCGAGTTCGCGCAGGCATCCGGTGAGGAGCGTCACCGTGGCCGTGGTGGCCCGGCTCCCCGGGCGGTCGCTCGCCTGGGCCACGTAGAGGGTGCGCTCAATCACCGGCTCCACGATGGGTGTGGCGATGAGTTCGCCACGCTTCACTGCGTCGCGCACCGCAGGCCACGGCAGGAGGGTGTGGCCGATGCCATGCTGCACCAGCGACTTCAGCTGGGACAGCGCGTCGATTTCAACCCGTACGTTCAGGCTGAGCCGCTGTTCACGCGCGAGCCGGTCGCTGGAATCACGCAGGCCGTGCTCACGCCCGGGCAGGATCAGCGGATAGCTTGCCAGGGCCGCGAAGGGCACGGTGGGTTCCAGGACCGATGCGGGTCAGACTGACCAACAACAGGGCTTCGCGGTAGATCTCGGTTGTTGCGGCTGGCGTAGGCGAGATCTGCGTGGCGTGCCGTTCGACGCGCCTTATGGCGCGAAGTCGGAGCGGAGCAGGTCAACAGCGCCCCGCTTTCGGCGATTGCCATCGTCGGCAGCGACGAATTCAGAGCAATGGCAAGCTAATTCAGAGGTTCCCCAGGTTTTTCAGTAGACGTGGGTGGTTTTGGCCTGCACGTCTGGAGACTCGTTGCGCTGGACGATGTCAGTCAGGGATTAATCTAAAGAACAGGATGGAGACTGGAAATGGCCACATCGACCGGCTGGTTCTACTGGGCAATTCTGTCCGCCGCTTTTGCAGCACTGACTGCCATTTTTGCAAAGATAGGTATCCAAGACGTTGATTCGGATTTGGCAACCTTGATCCGGACAGCAATCATCATCGTCGTACTGTCGGCGTTCGTGGCTCACACGGGCAAGTGGTCCAACCCTTTGGAGATGTCCGTGAAGACTTGGTTGTTCCTGGGCTTGTCCGGCCTGGCCACCGGTGCCTCCTGGGTATGTTACTTCCGGGCACTCAAGATTGGTGACGCATCCAAGGTCGCACCGGTGGACAAACTCAGCCTCGTACTGGTGGCGGTATTCGCGTTCGCATTCCTGGGAGAACGTCCGTCGCTTCGCGAGTGGTCAGGTATCGCTTTGGTGGCTGGGGGCGTTCTCTTGCTCGCCTTCAAGCGCTGAGGTGTCCGATGGAGGCGTACGCTAATCCGAAGCATGAACTTGCTCATCTCTGGCGAGCACATTCACCCAGTCCTACTCGCCACCGCCGCGTACCTGCGTAGAGGCTGGGCGCGAGCGCCGCAATAGCAAGTACACGGCCGGAACTACAAACATCGACATCAGTGGCGCCGTGATCATCCCCCCGACCATCGGAGCGGCAATTCGCTGCATGACCTCCGAGCCGGTGCCCGACCCCTGCATGATAGGCAGCAGGCCGGCAATGATGACCGCCACCGTCATCGCCTTTGGACGCACGCGCAAGACCGCGCCCTCGCGGATCGCGTCGAGCAGGTCGGTCTCGTCGTTCTTGCCCGCCGCCTGACGCGCTTCCCACGCTTGCTTCAAGTACAACAGCATGATGACGCCGAACTCAGCCGCTACGCCGGCCAGCGCGATGAATCCCACGGCGCTCGCGATCGACAGATTGTGGTGGAGCAACCACAGCAGCCAGAATCCGCCCACCAGCGCGAATGGCAAGATAGCCATGACCAGCAGTGCCTCGTCGAAGCGCCCAAACGTGAGGTAGAGCAAAACGAAGATGATCATGAGCGTCGCAGGCACCACCACCTTGAGCTTTGCCGCAGCCCGCTCCAGGAACTCGAACTGGCCAGACCACGAGATGGAATAGCCAGTCGGCAACGCCACCTCCTTGGCGACAGCTCGTTGCATGTCGTGCACCGCTGAGCTCAGATCGCGACCCCGGATGTCGATGTACACCCAGCCCGAGAGCCGCGAGTTCTCGCTCCTTAACATCGGCGGGCCGTCGGTAATGCCGATGGTCGTCACATCGCCCAAACGAATTTGCGCTCCGCGCCCGGTCAGCACCGACAGATTGCGGAGTTTCTCGATCGAGTCGCGCACTTCGCGTGGGTAGCGAACGCTAATCGGGAAGCGCTGCAGCCCTTCCACCGTCTCCCCCACATTTTCACCGCCAATAGCGGCAGACACGATGCTCTGCACATCGGCGATATTGAGGCCATAACGTCCCGCCGCGTCGCGGTCTATCTTGATATCAATATAGCGGCCACCCGTTAATCGCTCGGCGAGTGCCGACGTGACTCCCGGCACGTTTTTTACCGCGTGCTCGATGGCAGAGGTGAGGCGGTCGATTTCCAGCAGATTGGCGCCGGCTACCTTCACGCCCACTGGACTCTTGATACCGGTGGTTATCATGTCTATGCGGTTGCGGATCGGGGGAATCCAGATATTCGCTAAGCCGGGAATCTGGACGACACGGTCTAGTTCCTCGATCAACTTGTCCGGCGTCATGCCGGGCCGCCACTGGTCGCGTGGCTTGAACCGCACCACGGTTTCAAACATTTCCAGCGGTGCCGGGTCGGTCGCGGTGTCGGCGCGACCGACCTTGCCGAAGACGCTGCGCACTTCCGGCACGGTCTTGATGAGCCTATCGGTCTGCTGCAACAACTCCCCGACCTTGGCGGCCGAAATACCGGGCAGCGCTGACGGCATGTAGAGCAGATCGCCCTCATTCAGTGGCGGCATGAACTCACGGCCTAGCTCACTGGCCGGCCACAAGGTGCCCAGCGCGACCAATCCGGCCGCCGCAAGCGTCAATTTTGGCCAGATCAGGACCTTGTTTAGCAGGGGCCGATACAGGGCGATCAACCCTCTATTAAGGGGGTTCGCGTGTTCATCCGGGATACGGCCCCGGATCAAATAGCCCATCAGCACCGGGATCAGGGTCACCGCCAGGCCCGCGGCCGCCGCCATCGTGTAGGTCTTTGTAAAGGCGAGCGGCGCGAACAAGCGCCCTTCCTGGGCTTCGAGGGTAAATACGGGAATGAACGACAGCACGATGATCAGCAACGAGAAGAACAAGGCTGGACCCACCTCGACCGCGGCATCACCGATCACCTGCCAGCGCGTGTCTCCAGTCAGCGCTGCCCCGGCGTTCTGGCGACTCCATGCCTCGATATGCTTGTGCGCGTTCTCGATCATCACGACCGCCGCATCGACCATCGCGCCGACCGCAATCGCAATCCCGCCCAAGGACATGATGTTGGCATTCACCCCCTGGTGGACCATAACGATGAACGCCGCCAAGATCCCCAGCGGCAAAGAAACGATGGCAACCAAAGCTGAGCGCACATGAAACAGGAACAGCGCGCAGACGATCAAGACGACGATGAATTCCTCGATCAACTTCTCCTGCAGATTCTTGATGGCGCTCTTGATGAGATCGGAGCGATCGTAGGTCGGCACGATGGCGACGCCCGGCGGCAGGCTTGGTTTGAGTGCTTCAATTCTGGCTTTGACCGCCTCGATAGTCGCGAGTGCGTTCTTCCCCGAGCGCATGACGATGATGCCGCCGGCGACTTCCCCTTCCCCATTAAGTTCGGCGATGCCACGGCGCATCTCGGGGCCGATCTGCACACGCGCAACGTCGCCCAAACGCACCGTTACGCCGGCGTCCGTGGTCTCAAGCGGGATCTTGCGAAAATCATCCATGGATTGCAGGTAGCCGGACGCGCGCACCATGTACTCGGCCTCGCCCATTTCCAAGACCGAACCCCCAGTCTCCTGATTGGCCCGCCGCACGGCGTCGATGATTTTATCGTGTGGGATGCCATAGGCACGCATGCGATCGGGGTCGAGCACGATTTGATACTGGCGAACCATGCCGCCGAGCGAAGCGACTTCCGATACATTCGGAACCGCCTTGAGCTCATATTTCAGAAACCAGTCCTGTAACGCACGCAACTGGGACAAGTCCAGCTTGCCACTGGAGTCGGTCAGCGCGTACTCGTAGACCCAGCCGACTCCGGTTGCATCTGGACCGAGTGAGGCCTTGGCCTGAGACGGCAGTCGCGACTGCATCTGGTTCAGGTATTCCAGCACGCGCGAGCGCGCCCAGTACAGGTCTGTGCCTTCCTCGAAGATGACGTACACGAACGAGTCGCCGAAGAAGGAAAATCCGCGGACCGTTTTCGCTCCCGGTACCGAGAGCATCGCCGTCGTCAATGGATAGGTGATCTGGTTCTCGACGATCTGTGGGGCCTGGCCGGGCAAGGTCGTGCGAATGATGACTTGAACATCCGACAGATCTGGAATGGCGTCCAGCGGGATCCTCGCCAATGACCACAATCCCCACGCCATGACCGCGACAGTCGCCAGCAGTACCAGGACGCGGTTGCCAATAGACCAGCGAATGAGTTTGGCAATCATCGGGTCATTTCCCTGGGCATCTTCATTCCGTCGTCGCTCATGCCATCTTGCATGGCCGGTGCCGAGACGGGCCCCTTCGGAGGCAAGGCAGCTGCGCTGCCGGACATTGCCCTTTTCGGGCTCATGCGCGCGACCACGCCCTTCAGACTCGCTTCCGAGTCAATGAGAAACTGGCCGGAAACTACCACCCGTTGATTGGCTTCGAGACCCTTGCGGATCTCGGTCTGTCCGTTCCCTTCGCTGCCCACTTCAACTTCTACGGGCGCGAATTGTCCACCGGCTTCCGCGACCATCACGACCGCGCGTGTTCCGGTCTGGATCACGGCTTCCGTCGGCACCAGCACGACTTCATCCAGGCTCGGCGACGCGAAATTGACCGTCACGAACATCCCGGGCTTCAATCTTTCGCCAGTATTGGCAATTTCAATTCTTGCCTTGAGCGTGCGGGTGACCAGATCCACTTCGGGGAGCAATGTACCCACCTTGCCCCTGAAGGTCTCCCCGAGAAACGCCACGGCACGCGCCTCGACTGTGCTGCCGGGAGAGAGGAAGCGGGCGTCTGTTTCGCGCAATGCTGCGTTCACCCACACCGTCTCGAGTCCATTGATGCGAAATAGCGAGGCGCCGGCCATCACGGTCATGCCTTCACGCGCACCAAGCTCGGTGATGACGCCGCTGCGCGGGGCGGTGATCGTCAAACGCGCGTGCACCCTGCCGGTTTGTTCGACCAGACGGATCTGGGCGTCCTCCATCCCGGCCAGGCGCATGCGCTGGCGGGCGCCATCGACGAGGTCTTCGAGCCCCGAGGTCAATGCTGCGGCGACAATGCGCTTCGCTGATAAATACTCCTCTTGCACGGCCACCCACTCCGGGACGTAAAGCGCGGCCAGTGCCTGTCCCTGGGTAACGGAATCGAGCGGCGCACGCACATAGAGCTGTTCGACAAAGCCGTTACTGCGTGCCTGTACGACCGCGACATCCCGCTCGTTGTAGGCCACACTGCCGACGGCTGTCACGGTCGATCCCAATATTCCCTGGGTCACTTTGGCCGTGCGGACGCCGAGATTCTGCTGCACGCGCGAGCTAATCTTGACCGCCCCGCCGTCGGCATTGCCCTCGGAATAGACAGGAACCAACTGCATGTCCATGAAGGGTGACTTGCCCGGGTGGTCGAACCTCTGCTGGGGGACCATCGGGTCGTGCCAGTACAAAGGTTTACGCGTGTCGGCGCTGATCGGCGCGGTTGCCCCCGGTCCTCCGCCTGGAGTGGTTGACGCCGCCATCCGCATGCCGCTGCTGAGGCCCAGACGATATAGGCCATAGCCGCCCGCCAAGCTCACACTGACCACTATCAAGCCCGCGATTAGCGTGTTGGCTTTCATCGTGTCGCCTCATTGTTTCTAATGGACGGGGCGTGGGTCTCATCGCTGCCGGGCGCCGCAACCTTGAGGTCCGGCACCAGGAAGTTGAGTTGTGCCCACAGTCGCGCAGTGTCCATTTCGAGTTGCAAGGCGCGCAGACGCACGTCGATTTCGTCGCGACGCGCGAGCAGGAGTTCGCTGAGGGTACCCTTGCCGCCGACATAGGCAGCAAATGCCGCCTTAGTACGCTCCTGTCCAAGGGGGATTATCTGGTTCTGGTAATGGGTCAACCGCTTTCGATTACTGTCCCATTCCTGCAACTGAGCGAGCACCTCGCCGACATCGCTGCGCACGGCTTCTTCGCGCTCGGCGCCCGCTTGCTCGGCCAGGGCCAGTTTGGCGGCGACTTCGCGATCCTGGAGATTCTTTTGATTCCATTGCAGCGGGATGGAAAGACTGACCGAAACGAAATCCGAGAACCCCGAACCGCGCTGCGCATAGGCCAATTCAACACTCCAGTCGGCGCGCTTGCTGGCTTCGGCAAGGTTGACCTCTACCCACGCGAGCTCTTCCCGTTTGGCGAACACTTCGATCCCGGGGTGGTGGCTTACTTGCGACTCCAGCGTGCTCTGATGTAGGTGCATCGAATCGAGAGAGGGCTTGTCGGCGAGCGGGAGCGTACCTGCAGCACCCACCCACCGCGACAGGGCGGTCTTGGCCGTCAAAATCCGACCGTCAATGTCGCTGGCGCGATCTTCGGTTTCGGCCAGCGCGGTGTGCGCGGTCAGGACCTCTGCCTGAGTGCCGCGCCCCGCGCGATAAGTGCCATTCGCGGCGGAGATTTCAAGCTTTACGCCTTCGACCTGTTGGGCCAACACCGTCGCCATCGCCTCCAGGTAATAGCGATCGAGCCAAGCCAGCGTGGTATTGCGCTCGATGGCCGCGACCGTCGCCGTTTTTTCGGCCAGCGTCGCCTCGCTCGCGCGTTCAAAGCGCTGGGCCCGGAGTTCTCTCTTCCTGCGACCCGTTAATTCCTGCGACAGTCCCACGCGCCCCTCCGTGAAATCTTCGTCACCGAA
>JAYTTZ010000072.1:0-2601 GCA_043744805.1 Gammaproteobacteria bacterium | reverse complement strand
CCTTCGGCAATCGGGTAGATCGCGGTAATGGCCTTGGCGCGGAGGCCGTTCTGGTCGAGGTGGCGGATGCGCGCCAGATCCTCGTTGTTCAGCACCGGGGATTCCAGCTTGATGCGGCGACAGCTCTGGGCGGTTGGCTCCAGCAGGTTGCTTTCCGGGCCGATCGGCGTTGAAACCTGGGTGACCAGTTCTTCGCGGATGCCGTCGAGCGGCGGGTTCGTGACCTGGGCGAAGAGCTGCTTGAAGTAGTCGTAAAGCAGGCGCGGCTTGTTGGAGAGCACGGCCAGAGCGGCGTCGGTACCCATCGAGCCCATGGGTTCTTCGCCCATCTCCGCCATGGGCTGGAGGATGATGCGGAGGTCTTCGTGCGTATAGCCGTAAGCCTGCTGGCGGCGCAGCACCGTGTCATGGTCCACGGTGTAGACGTGGGGCGGCTCCGGCAGCGCGGCCAGCGGCAGGTAGTGTTCCTGCAGCCACTCGGCGTACGGGTGCTCGGCGATGTACCGCTGCTTCAGTTCGGCATCGTCGATGATGCGCCCGGCTTCGGTGTCGACCAGGAAAATGCGGCCCGGGTGCAGGCGTTCCTTGATGGCGATGTTTTCCGGCGGGAAATCGAGCACCCCGACTTCCGAGGCCATGACGACCATGTCGTCCTTCGTCACGTAGTAGCGCGACGGGCGCAGGCCGTTGCGATCCAGCACCGCGCCGATCACCCGGCCATCGGTGAAGGCAATGCAGGCCGGGCCGTCCCACGGCTCCATCAGGCAGCCGTGGTACTCGTAGAACGCCTTGCGGTCGGCGCTCATTTCCTGGTGGCCGCTCCACGCTTCCGGAATCATCATCAGCACGGCCAGCGGGAGTGGCCGGCCGGCCATGTGCAGGAACTCGAGCACCTGGTCGAAGCTGGCGGAGTCGGAGCTTCCTTCAATCACGATGGGCAACAGCTTGGCGAGGTCGTCGCCGAAGAGCTCGGATTTGCACAGCGCTTCGCGGGCGCGCATCCAGTTGATGTTGCCGCGGAGCGTGTTGATTTCGCCGTTGTGCGCGATGTAGCGGAACGGGTGCGCCAGCGGCCAGGACGGGAAGGTGTTGGTGGAGAAGCGCTGGTGCACCAGGGCAAGCGCACTTTCGACCGCCGGATCGGACAGATCCGGGAAATGCATCTTCACCTGGACGGCGTTCAGCATGCCTTTGTAGACCAGGGTCCGGTGCGACAGGCTGGGCACGTAGAACAGGCGCTTTTCTTCCAGCGTCGAGTTCCAGATCGTGTGCTCGATGCGCTTGCGGATGACGTAGAGCTTGCGCTCAAAGGTGTCTGCATCGGTGATGGTCGCGGCGCGACCGATGAAAACCTGCTGGAAGGCGGGCTCGCAGGCGCGGGCCGTGGGGCCGATCTCGGTGCTGTCTACCGGCAGTTCGCGCCAGCCGAGGAGCGTCTGGCCTTCTTCGGCGATGATCCGGGCGAACTCATCCTGGCAGATTCTGATAGCGGCTAACGCATGCGGCAAGAACACGAGGCCGGCGGCGTAATGCCCGGCCGGCGGCAGTTCGATCCCGAGGCTGGCGCACTCCCGCCGCAGGAACCGATCCGGCATCTGGATCAGGATCCCTGCGCCGTCACCGGTGTTGACCTCGGCGCCCGAGGCCCCGCGATGTTCGAGGTGATCGAGGATGGTCAGGGCGCGCTCGATGGTCAGGTGCGATTTTCGACCTTTCATGTCAACGACGAAGCCGACGCCACAGGCATCGTGTTCCGTACTGGCGTCATAGAGGCCACCTTCGGGGCGGCCCAGGTGCGGAAAGGTAGTGCGCTCGCTCGACATCTAGGAGATACCTGTTCTGATAATCCCCCGGGCAGGGGTAAAACTGAGCCAAAAGGCCGGCAAGTATAGCCGCGGCTTCCGCGGGGTGTCATCCGCGCAAAAAGCCTGTGTTATTGCGGCCCTAGCGATGATCCACCGGGGTGCGCAAACGCTCCCGGCTGGTTCGCGTATGCGCGCGAAGGAGTCAGCGAGGCAGCGCGTTCAGGCTTTTCACGTCGCGTACCCAGGGTTCCACTTCACGCTGTACGGCGGGCGGCAGGCGCGCGGCGGCGTTCTGCGCAGAAGTCCGCGAGGGATAGTTGCCATAGGTTACGATGAACCACGGTTTTCGGTTCCGCTGGGTGTCGATGATCCGGGCCGAACCGCCGAGGGCGTGGCGTGCGATGAAGTTGGTGGCCGCGCTCCGGGTACTCACCCCGAAAAGCTGCAGGGTGTAGCCGGAGCGCGCTGCGCCCGGCGTGGCGACGGGTTTGGGTGCGGGCTTGGGTTCAGGCCTTGCCGTGGGTTTGGCTGGCTCGACGGGCCTTGCGGGCTCAGCTGACTTCGCGGCAACGGGTTTTTCTCGTGAGGGCGCCGACTTGGGCGCTGGTGGCGGTACCGTGGCAGGCTTAACTGCTGGCATTGGTGTAGGGGCTGGGGGCGCTGCGTGGGCCTTGGGTTCGGGCGCGGCAGGACGCGATTCTTCCACGGCTTCTGCTTCAGGGGCGGTGGACATGGGCTCGGCCGGCGTCCTCACAGTGGTGGCCGTGGGCGGGGGAAGCTCGATTTCAATCCTCTG
>JAYTTZ010000071.1:0-10154 GCA_043744805.1 Gammaproteobacteria bacterium | reverse complement strand
TCCACCCGATCCGCCGTCCCCTGGTTCGCCGCTTCCGTCACGCGATCGCCCGCGTTGTCCACCTTGTACACATCGTTGCCGGCGCCGCCGGACATGTTGTCCGCACCCGCCTTGCCGTCCAGCGTGTTGTTGCCGCTGTTGCCCTTGAGCGTGTTGGCCAGGGTGTTGCCGGTCGCGTTGAGGGCCTTGGTGCCGGTGAGCTCGAGCTGCTCCACGTTCACGCCCAGGGTGAACGTGACCGAGGACTGCACCTTGTCCGTCCCCTGCCCCGCCACTTCGATAGCCTTGTCGGCCACGTTGTCCACGAGGTAGGTGTCGTTGCCGAGACCGCCTTTCATCGTGTCGGCGCCCACACCGCCGTCCAAGGTGTCGTCGCCACCACCGCCCAGCAGGGTGTCGTTGCCGGCCAGCCCCTGCAGGAGGTCATCTCCCAACAAGCCATCAAGGGTGTCTGCGGCAGCAGTGCCAACCAGTTTGTCGGCCTTGCTCGTGCCTTTTTTGATCGCCATGTAGAGAACTCCTTAAGTAGGAAGGCTGGGATGCTTTTAAAACGTGGTTGCGCTAATCGTTCAAGCGCGGGTGGCTGCGGAGGCGGCCTGTGGAAGGACCTCAGCCCAGGCGCGACGGGCCGGACAGTAAACCGAATCCGCGGGCCCGGCCAAGGGCGAAAACGACCAAGTCGATCGCAAATTGACGCTTTGCGTCACTGCTGAAGTGCTATGTGAAAGTTTGGTTACAGTGACAAGTCAGTTGCGTTAAAACCAAGGGCGAATCGCACGCCATGAGCGGCGGCGTCCATCCTGTCCCCGGCTCCGGCAGCGCGGCCCTGCGCGGCCACATTCCCGGCACTCCCGGCTGATCTCGTCAGCCCGGGATGCCGGTATAGATGAGGAAATCGCCTGCGTTCAGGTTGAACGGAGAGTTGCCACTGAAAATCGCCAGTTGGATTGCAGGCAAGCCGCCCGGGCCATCCGCGTCGTAAAACAACGCAGCGTCAGCACGGTTGAAGAGCAGGTGTTGGGTTGCGTTGTAATCGCCAGAGGGCGACTGCTCACCGAAGAATCCGTCATAAGCCAGGAAGGCGCCAGGCGCGACAGCACCTAATGGCAAGGCACTGAAGGCATTACCGTCGAGCCCGATGACATCGCCGCCGCCAGCGCCGTCGCCGGTGAAACCAATGATGAAGTTGGTGCCCGTGGCGCTAAAGCCATCGAACCGGAAGACATCATCCCCATTGCCACCGATCAACTGGTTTGTAGCGTCGCCACCGACCAGCACATCGTTGCCATCGTTGCCCTGCAGGGTGTCCCCGCCAACCGCAAACAGTTGGTCGTTCTGGCTCGTGCCGTTGACGATTTCCGCAGCAAAGGACGCCGCCACGAGGTTGGGTGAACCCACCACCACCGTGGTGGTGGCCGTCACCGACAGCCCGCCGTTGGCGCCACCCACCCCCTGCTGACCGAAGTTGCCGTCGTTGAAGGTCCAGTCGAGGTGGACGTCGTGGGTGGGGTTGAAGTCGTTGATGTTGGCGTAGCCGATGTCGTTCAACACCTGGCGGACGTTGTAATAGTCCGCCTGCGCGTTGAACTGCAGCACCAGGCGACCTCCACTGTTCTGGCTCACCAATCCGATCTCGGTGCCGAACAAGGCCAAGGCGCCCCCTTCAAGAAGGTTGGTGAGCCCAAAATCAATCGACGTAAAGACGTCTTCGAACGAGACCGCGCCGTGTCGCTCGAGGGTGAGGCTGCTACCGGCGTAGCTGCCTCCGTTAAATCCAAAATCGTAGTCGAAGAGATCCCCCGTCGGCGCAAGCCTTACCGGCGCGCTGCCCCGGGAGTAGACAGTCACCACATCGGGCAGTCCTGCCGGGTTGAATCGCAGCACTGCGACGTCGCCGTTTTCCGCTGGATTCGGGACCGCACCGCTGTTGATCTGGTGACCCGACAAGGTGAGGTAACCGCCACTGTCCAGATCAAGGTCGGACACCTGGAAGCCATTGACGAGGTTGGCAGTCAGTAGCGACCCCCCGAACGTGCCATACGCGAAGCCAAATCCCGGATCGACGCTGCCGTTGGCATTGATGCGCGCCAGGGTGGCGTCGGCGCCAAACCAGTCGTTGTGCGCGGCGGCCACCACGATGCGGCCCGAGTCGTCGATGCTCAACGCCGTTCCGGCATTGGCCTGCGTGCCACCGTAAATCGCCACCCTGCCCGTGTGGTTGAAGGTGGTGTCCAGGCTGCCATCGTCGTTCAGCCGCACCACGCCGATACCGCCGAAATTGATCGCACCGGCGATCACGAGGTGGCCGGTACCGTCGAGCGCGAGCGTGTAGGCCGTGTCATCGGCGAAGAAGCCAGAAGCATCGACCACCACGACGCCCCTGTTGCCGAAGGTCGAATCAACGCTGCCATCCGACAACAGCCGCGTGACGCTGAAATCCGTGTCGAAGCCCGTCTTGCTGGTGCTTGCCAGCAGGAGCCTGCCGGAACCGTCCTGCGCGATTTGCGCGAGGGTGTCGTCGAGACCCAGGCCACCCACGTCCACCAGCACGTGGCCGCCGATGCCGAAATTCGTATCGAGCGTGCCGTTGTTGAACAGGCGCACCAGGCTGACGTCGGTGTCCTGGTTGAAAGACAGCGTGTTGACCGTGGTCGCCGCGACGAAGAACGGCGGATTGACGGTCTCGCGCACCGAGGTATCCAGCGCCAGCACCGCACCGAAGTCGTTGCTGCCAAGGCCGCCCACGTCGATGAACGCCACCCCTTCGCCGCCCAGTCCCTGATCCGGCGCGCCGGAAGGCAGGAGGCGGGCGACGAGGATGTCGTGGTTGGCGGCGTCGCCAAACGTGGTGGCCAGCAGGGTGCTGCCCTGCGGGCCGCCAATCAAGGCCGTGATGGGATTCATCTCCACCACGCTGAGGGCATAGGCGCCCGTGTTGACGCCGTAATAGCCACCCTCGGCGCTCACGAAGTACGTGCCGGTCTGCGTCGGCGTGAAGAGGATTTCCACCTTGCCATTGTTGTCGACGTAGTCGCTGAAGGTTCCGTCCAGGCGGAGCCCGTCGGCGTTGTAGATTCCATCGAGGCGCGGCACCGCGAGGCCTCCTCCTTCGTTCGCGGTCTGCAAGCTGATGAGGTAGCTGTTGTTGGCGACGAGGTTCACACCCAGGAAGTCCCGGTCGCCCACGACGTTGATCACGCCGTTTATCTTGCTTCCCACGGTCACGACGCCGACGGAGACGGTGCTGTCGGCGTAGTCGTCGAGCTGGGTGAGGTTCAGCGTGTACCGACCGACGCGGTCGTCGCTGCTTCGCGCGGCGATGTAATAGGTGCCGCCAGCCGACGACGAGAAGCCGATGTCGTTGCCGCCGGCACCGCTGAGGTAGTTCCCCGCGCCGTCGAAGAGGCCGTCGAAGAGTGGGAAGAGGGCGCCGTCCGGGCTGCTGATAGCCACGTCATAGCCAACGCCGGGCAGCACGTTGAGGGCAAACCAGTCGATGTCGCCGGTGTAGTCCACGTCCGACGACAGTGGCTGGCCGGAGTTCAAGGTTCCGGTGGTCTGCGTATCCCCGGTATAGCGGTCTACCGCCGCGAGGCTGAGGCTGAGCGTGTAAGCGCCGGCAGCACCATTCAAACCCGTGGCATCGATGTAGTAAGTCCCGGAAGACGGCGCGGCAAAAGTAAACCCGGCACCGTCGTTCGGTACGCTTTGGACGCCGTCCGAGTTGTAGAGGCCGGAAACCAGCGGCAGCAACCGCACCTCGATGCTGCCGGCGCCTGCCATCGACACCGAATAAACCGCGCCGGCCGACAGGTTGACGGCAAACCAGTCCGAGTCGGAAGCGTGCTCGATGACGCCACTGACGCTACTGCCCAGCGCGAGCACCCCGGTCGTGCCGGTGGTGCCTGCAAAGTCGTCCTTCACGACCGCAATCGTGTAGGCACCCAGATCGCCGACGGCCGATGCCACGGGGAAGTAATAAGTGCCCGCCTCACCCGGAATGATAAAGCCGACGTTGTCTGCGATTCCGCCAAGGTTGTCGCCAGCCGGGTTGCGAATACCGTTGAAGAACGGCGTCTGCAGGGCATCCACGCTGTCCGCGGGGCGAATCCGGTAGGTGTACTCGACGTTGGCCTCCAGCGTGACCCCAAACCAGTCTTCGTCGGTGGGGCTTTCGATGTGACCCACCACGCGTTGCGCCACCGGGATCCCGATCGCAGTGCCGGGCGAGTTGCCGAAATCATCCGTCTGCACGAGGCCCAGGGTGTAGGTGCCGGTGGTGCCCGCCGCGCCGGCGGCCGCCAGGAAATAATCGCCACTGGTGGGCACGGTAAAGGACACCCGCGCGTCGAGTGCACCGCCGGAGTCGTCGTCCCGCGTGGCGGGCACGAGGGTACTGTTGAGGTCGAAGACCCCCTGGAACAACGGATCCCCCAAGGTGCCGTTGCCCGTGTTGAGCCCCCGGAGTTCCACGGTGTAGCTGGCGCCCGCAGACAGCGACACCCGCACCCAGTCCACGTCCGACACACTGTCGATCGACCCGTGCAGCGGAAAATCCGCGAGCTTGGCGAAGCCGGTGGTAAAGAGATCCGCCGCGTAGTCGTCTACGAGGTGGCCGACCGAGACTGTGTAGGTGCCGGTGCTTTCGTTGAAGCCGTCGACGTAGGGGTTGGCCAGGAAGCCGCCGCCCACGGCCACGTAGTAGGTGCCGGTGGATGCCGCGGTGAAGGTCAGCGCGGGATCAACGTTGACGTTGGCGTCTTCCACCACGGTGTTGGGCAGCAGGACACCCTCGCTGTCATACAGGCCGACCAGACGCGGATTCTGCAGGCCGCCGTCAGCCGCAGGGGCGCCGTGGATCGCAACGCCGTACACCTCGCCCGCCGTCAGGGTCACCGCATACCAGTCGATGTCCTGCGCTTCGTTGATCACGCCAGCCACCGGCGCGCCGCTTCGAATCGTCCCGAAGGTGCTCAAGTCCCGGGTCATTGGGTCTTCTTCATAAACCGACAGATGGTAGGTGCCGGTGCCGGTATTGTTGTACGCCTGCGTGCCAACGAAATAGGTGCCGCTCACGCTGGGCGTGAAACGGACCTGCGCGTCATAGCCAATGCCGGCGTCGTCGTTGGCAGTGCCGCCAATAAGGTTGCCGAAGGCGTCGTAGACCCCGTTGATGACCGGATCATTCAAGGTCTGGGTCGGATCGCTCCCATCGCTGCTGTGCAGACCCCGCATGGCGATCACATAGTGCTGGCCGGCCACCAGCCCAGGGGTCTTGAACCAGTCCTGATCACCGAGGTAGTTGAGGGAGGCCACGGTATCCTGGCCCTCGATGACGGTTCCTGCCGTGAAGATATCGCTGGAGAAGTCGTCGTCCAGGTTCACCTTGAGGACGTACGTGCCAGTGCCCGTGCCATAGCCGGCAGCGGCCACGTAATAGGTGCCTTCGGCCGGCGCCTGGAAAGTTGCCCGCGCGTCGAGGCCCGTGCCTGAATCATCATCCACGGCAGCCGGGAAGTAGTTGCCATTGCCGTCGTAGATCCCTGCGATGAACGGATCGACCAGGGTGCCGTTGCCCGTGGACTGCCCCAGCAGCGAGACCGTGTAGGTGAAGCCCGGCAGCAGCCCGACGGGAATCCAGTCCTGATCGCCGGCGTAATTGATGTTCCCCAGCCCGGGAACCCGGCCTTCGGCCAGCGGCACGAAGCCGTTCAGGAAAGGTGCCGCAGTGAAATCGTCCGCCTGTGCGCCGGCGAATCGGATTGCCGGATCGAGCACGTACCGGCCATCGCCATCAAACGTAAGGTCGAAGGCGCCGGCGGGGGCGGCCTTGCTGACGGTAAGCACCACGTGCCCGCCGAGCACACTTTGTCCACCCACCAAATTATTGCCGTTGCCATCCGTGGTCAGTTCAGCCGCGAAATCATTGGACAGCACGTTGAAGGCCGCGACGTTGCTGCCCACGGCGAGCAGCGGCGGATCGTTGATCGGCGTGATGTAGACCGTGGTATGCGCCACCGCCTGCCCGATGCCGCCCAGGCCCTGGCTGCCCGTATTGCCGTCGGTAAAGGTCCACTGGAAGTCTACCGCATGGGGCGGCAAGTCGCTGAAGATGCCGTAGCTGAGTGCCCGCATCCCGGTATTGATCAGCGCGCCGGTGGCGTTGGCGTTGAAAGACAGTTCCAGGCGGCCGGCACTGTTCTGCACCACCAGTCCGATGACGGTGTGGTCTACGACCACTTGCGCGTTCGTGAAGATCTCTCCAAGCAGTGCGCTGGAGGAAAAGAAGTAGTCATCGAAATGCAACTGCCCGTCGCTGCGCTGGAGCACCAGGTGCGCGCCGTCGTAGCTACCGTGCGCGTTCAGTTCGTCGTCGAAGATGGAGATCGTCGGATCGATGACCGTGGAATTGTTTTCCTCGATGAAGGCAATCGATCGACCCAAACCATCGTCGAATCCGGATTCCAGCTTGCCGTCAGCCGTGAGCGTGGTCAGGTGCGTGACGCCACCAATGTCCGTGCTCGCCACCACGATGTGGCCGTCGGGCTGGAGCGCCAGATCGGGCTCGCCGATCCCCCTGAGTTCAACCCGCACCTTGCCGGCATTGCCGAAGGAAAAATCCAGGGTGCCGTTGGAATTGAGCCGCAGCACGATGACTTCCGGATCCACCACGCCAGCGCCGGTTTGCACTGCCGCCACCACCAGCCTGCCGTCCGCCGCCTGCACCACGCTGTAGCCCAGTTCCTCGGCGCCAAGGTCGAGGCGATAGACGCCATTAACGCCAAAGTTCGGATCGAGCACGCCAGCAGCGGTCAGCCGCATGACGATGAGGTCGCTGTTCGAGCCATTGCCGCTGGCGCCCGTCAGCACCACGCCGCCATCGGCCTGGTCGATGACGTCGTATGCACTGTCGTCGAAACCCAGCAGGTCGAAGCGCGCGACGCCGTTCACGCCAAAGGCGGGATCCGGTCGGCCGGCACTGGCCCCGGAGCCCAGCACGCGCATGACGGCGACGTCGAAATCCGGGAAATCCCCGCGATTAAGGACCTGCGACTCGCCGGCAATCACGATGCCGCCGGTCGCCTGCACCACCACGCCGTGGACGAAATCGGAACGCTGGCCATTGCCCACGTCGTAGTGCGCCGAGCCCACGATGCTGCCGGAGCCAAACGTCGGGTCGGGTACGAGCTTGGGACCGAGCCGCATGATGCGGAAATCGTTGCCGCCATAAGACGGGCCGAAGTTGCCGGTGCCGGCCAGGATCACGCTGCCGTCGGGCTGCAGGGCAATCGCTTCCGCCCTGCCGGTATAGGACGCGCCGCGCTCCTCGAAGCTGCCGATCACCACGCCATTGGGATCGAAGCGCAGGGCGACGAAATCGTCGGACGCGCTGGAGATGGCCGAGATCACGAGGTTGCCGTTGGGTTCCACCACTACGCCGGTCGCCGTCTCGAAGCCGAATGCCTTGAGGGACACGACCGCGCGTCCTGCCACGCCAAAGCCCGGATCCGGCGTGCCGTCGGCGTTAACGCGGGCAAGGCCAATGTCGTTCAACTGGCCCGCGCTGGTGCCGGTAGTGGCATTGCCTACCATGATGATCTTGCCGTCTGGCTGGACGACGATCTGCGCGTTGATGAAGCTGCCGCCCGGCAGGGCCACGGCGGCATGCCCGCCGCCCAGGGCAATCACCGGCACGTTGTTCACCGTGACCAGATCGGTGGTGACGTGGTCGATACGTTCCCCACCCACGCCCTGCAGGCCGTTGGCGTTGCCGTCGCTGAAAGTCCACAGCAGGCTGATGCGGGGCTGCGGTTCGGGGTTGAAGTTGTCGTAGGCAATCGAGCGCAGGGTGTCGGTGATGAGGTCCTGGCTCGCGTTCGCGTTGAACTGCAACCACAGCCGGCCACCACTGTTCGCCACCACGGTGCCGATCACGAGGCCGTCGTAGGTAAGTTCCTGGCCGTCCACCATCGTCTGCAGCAGGCCGGTGGCGATGAACCGATCGTCCGGGTTCATGCCGTCCTGCCGGAACAAGGTGAGGTAGGTGCCGTCGAAGTTGTCGGATCCCGCCAGATCCCGGTCGAACACGTTGAGGTTGGCACTCAGGAGTGACGGCGGCTGGCCGGGATCGTGGATGATCTCGGCGTAGCCCTGCTTGTTGAAGCTGCGGTCGATCGAGCCGTCGGCGTTGATGCGGAAGGCGGTGAAGTGGTGCGAGAGGGCATCGGGATCATCCACGTGGCCGCCGACCACCACCCGGCCATCGGGCAGGAGGGCCATGCCCACGATGCCTTCGTCGGAGCCCGCGAGCGGGATCACGAGCACGCCGCCACTGGCAAAGCCGCCATCCACCGAGCCATCCGGGTTGAGGCGCACGATGCCGTAGTCATTGCCGTCTGCATTGGGGCTGGCGGTGCGCCCGCCCACAAGGATGTGGCCATCCGGCAAAACCAGGAGGGAATTGGCCTGGTCATCTCCAATCCCAAGCGTCACCAGCGAAGTGCCATCCAGGTCAAACGAAGCATCCAGCGAACCATCGGTATTCAGCCGCGTGATGCTGTAGGCCTGCTGGGTCGGCGTGAGAGCCGAGTACCCCGCGAGCAGGATCTTGCCATCCGGCTGCAACTGCAGGGCGCGGCCGTGATCGCCCAGGCCGGCAATGGGCAGCAAGACATGGCCATCGCCATTCGCGCCAAAGCTCGCGTCCGACGAACCATCGGCATTCAGGCGTACCACGCTGAACTGACTGCCGTCCGGTGTGCTGCTCGTACCCAACAGGAGAATCCGGCCGTCGTCCTGAACCGCCGTCGCAAACGCCTCGTCAATGCGGGCGGGATCGCTGATGACGACGCTGCCCCCATTGCCGAAGCTGCTGTCCAGCACACCGCTCTGGAACACGCGCGCGATGCTGAAGTCGGCGTCCGTGCCATCCGCATTGTTGCTGGTCCCGGTAAGCACGATGAGGCCGTCCGGCTGCAGTGCCAGCGCAGAGATAGAAGTCCCGGGGCGAAGCCCGATGGGAATGAGCGCATAGCCGCCCGACCCGTAGCTGGCATCGACGGATCCATCCGGGTTGAGGAGAACGAGGCTGGCTGTAGTGCTGTTTCCAAAGGGGTCGCGGCTGCTGCCGCCCACCAGGATCTGGCCGTCCGGCAGCAGCAGCACGGCCTCGGCCTGATCGATCAGGCCCGCGAGATCGACTGTCGCGCGCCCAGCGTTCCCAAAACTCAAATCTGGCGACCCATCCGCATTCAGGCGAATGACGCTGAAATCCGCAGTCGACAGACTGCCGGACGTGCCCACCATCACGAGCTTGCCATCCGGCTGGAGGGCCATGGCCTTTGGCGTGTCGCTCCCGTTGCTGAAGATCTGGAACCCACCGTCGAGCGCCAGCACCGGCGCCACGTTCTCATGCGCTACCGTCAGCGAAACAACGCCCACCGCCGTGAGGCCGCCGGGATCCGTGGTGAAGTAATTGAAGCTGTCACTGCCCAGGAAACCCACGGGCGGGGTGTACCTGCCATTGATGATCGTGCCGCCCTGGGTGGAAAACGCCGGCACGAACGTCACGCTGACGGGATCGCCGTTGGGATCAAAATCGTTCCCGAGCAGGTTCGCGTCAGTGAAACTGAATCCGCTCAAATCGCCCACCACGAAGAAGTCAGGCACGGCGACCGGTGCGACATTGATCGCCGGCGCCTCATTGATGGTCACGTTGACCAGCGCCGAGGCGGTCCCCCCGTTGCCATCACTGAGGGTGTAACTGAACGCGTCGACGCCGAAGTAGCCAGGCACCGGGGTGTAGGTGACCTGCCCGTTCAGGAAATCCACGCTGCCGTGGCCGGCGGCGCCCACCGAAACCACGGACAGGGCATCGCCTTCGACGTCGCTGTCGTTCAACAGCAGGTCGACCGCGCTGATCACCACGGACGCGTTCTGATCGACCACCGCGCTGTCGGCCAGCGCCAGCGGCGCATCGTTGTCGGGATCCACCGTAATCGGCAGGACGACCCCAAGCGTGCCGCCCTGCCCGTCGCTCACCGTATAGCTGACGCTATCCGGACCGTTGTAGTTGAGGCCGGAGAGATAGGTGAAAGAGCCGTCCACGTTCGCTATCACCGTGCCGTTCGCCGCGCTGAGGCCGCTCACCGACA
>JAYTTZ010000070.1:0-10171 GCA_043744805.1 Gammaproteobacteria bacterium | reverse complement strand
AAGAAGAACACCGACAGCGAAGAGGTCGAGGTGACCGGTACGGGAGGAAAAGACAAGGATGAAATGGTGACCAGCAAGTCCAATACCGGCAAGATGTCGAACTGCGCGAAATAACAGAAGGCAGTTCTTGCGCGGAATCCGCGGGCCTTCGTCAACGCTGACCTGAACAAGCTCGAGCTTGGCGCGGTCCTGGCACTGGAAGGCGGACTCCCGGCCACGGCTGCGACTGGCGCGCGACCGTGCCCAGCTGCTGCTGGTCCCCGCCGCTCCCCGTTCTACTCCTGGGGCGACGACTGCCCGCCAGCAGCCCCTGCAACGCCGGGCCCCGCCGCCAGCGCTCCGGACGGAGTACGTGCGCAGCGGCTTCCTTTCAAGGGTGTATGCACACCTGATGTAGCTTGGTAACTTCCATGGCCTGCTTCGGGCCGGAGGCCGCCAGGCAGGCGGAAGCTCCGCGCCACCAGCAGGCAGCCAATGCGTCGTCACCTGACGACACTCTCCAATCCATCAATGAAGAGCGAACGCAATGGGCGTTGAAATCAAGCTGGGTGATCACGAATTGCCGGTATCCCCGGTGTCCATCGATTGCCTGGATCACCTCGCTGTGGACATCTCCTTCGAGGGCACCCTCCGGGGCGACCCGCTGTCGAAGGCGCTGGCCCAGGAACAACAGCGCATGGTCACCCCGGTGACAGCGCTGGCGACGCCCGGGGCACAGCAGGCCGTTGGCCGTGCTTATCCAGGAACCCACCCTGATGTTTGAGAATCTGAGCGAACGCTTTTCCGGCATCGTCAAGCGCCTGCGAGGCGAAGCGCGCCTGACCGAAGAGAATATCGACGCCACCCTGCGCGAAGTACGCATGGCGCTGCTGGAAGCCGACGTCGCGCTGCCGGTGGTGAAGGACTTCCTCGACCGAGTCCGCGTGCGCGCGCTCGGCCAGGACGTCATCGGCACCCTCTCGCCGGGCCAGGCCCTCATCCGCGTCGTTCGCGACGAACTCACCGATCTGATGGGCGCGGCCGGCGTTGGCCTCGACTTCAATGCCCAACCGCCCATCGTCGTGCTGCTCGCGGGCCTGCAGGGTTCCGGCAAGACCACCACGGCCGCCAAGCTCGCCAAACGGCTGAAGGAAATCGACCGCAAGTCCGTCGCGGTGGTGAGTTGCGACGTCTACCGTCCTGCCGCCATCGAGCAGTTGCGCATCCTCGCCGGGGAAATCGGCGTTGACTGCTACCCCAGCACCGAAGCGACGCCGGAAGGCATCGCCACAGCCGCGCTGGATCTGGCACGCCGCCAGCTGAAGGACGTGCTGATCGTCGACACCGCCGGCCGCCTGACCATCGACGCAGCGATGATGGCCGAGATTCGCAGCCTGCACGCCACACTGGCGCCACGCGAAACGCTGTTCGTCATCGACGCCATGATGGGCCAGGACGCGGTACGCACCGCCCAGGCCTTCAACGACGCGTTGCCGCTGACCGGCGTGGTACTGACCAAGGCCGATGGTGACGCCCGCGGCGGTGCGGCGCTGTCGGTGCGGCACGTGACTGGCAAGCCCATCAAGTTCGTCGGCATGGGCGAGAAGATCCACGCCCTCGAGCCCTTCCATCCCGACCGCATGGCCTCGCGGATCCTCGGCATGGGCGACGTGCTGTCGCTCATCGAGGAAGTCGAACAGAAGGTCGACAAGGACAAGGCGGCGAAAGTCGCCGACAAGCTCGCCAAGGGCAAAGGCTTCGACCTGGCCGATTTCCGCGAGCAGCTTGAGCAGATGAAGAACATGGGCGGCCTCGCTTCGCTGATGAGCAAGTTGCCGGGGGTGTCCGATCTCCCCGATCAGGTCAAGAACCGGGTCAACGACAAAGAGATGGTGCGGCTGGCCGCGATCATCGATTCCATGACGCCGCAGGAGCGCAAGTTCCCGGCCGTCCTCAAGGCCTCCCGCAAGCAGCGCATCGCGGCGGGCTCGGGCACGCAGGTGCAGGACATCAACCGGCTGCTCAAGCAGTTCGAGAACATGCAGCGGATGATGAAGAAGGTTTCCAGGAAGGGTGGCATGCAGGCGCTGATGCGCGGCATGCGCGGCCAGATGCCGCCGGGCGGCGGCATGCCTTTCCGCTGAGGCGAGGCGAGACGACATCCCGAGACGCGATAGCAACGGCCGGCAGCGCCGTGGAGAACCCCGATGGACGATGATTTCGACCGCAACGCACTGAACTACCACGAGCTGCCCCGTCCGGGGAAAATCGAAGTCACACCCACCAAGCCACTCGCCAACCAGCGTGATCTGGCGCTGGCCTATTCGCCCGGCGTCGCCATCCCCTGCGAAGTCATCGCCAGGGATCCTGCCGCCGCCGCGCGCTACACCAACCGTGGCAATCTCGTGGCGGTCGTGACGAACGGCACTGCGGTGCTTGGTCTCGGCAACATCGGCCCGCTGGCGGCCAAGCCGGTGATGGAAGGCAAGGCGGTGCTCTTCAAGAAATTTGCCGGCATCGATGTGTTCGACATCGAAATCAACCAGAACGATCCGGACCTGCTGGTGGAGATCATCGCCAGCCTCGAGCCCACTTTCGGCGGCATCAACCTCGAGGACATCAAGGCGCCCGAGTGCTTCTACATCGAGCAGAAGCTGCGCGAACGCATCAATATCCCGGTCTTCCACGACGACCAGCACGGCACCGCCATCATCGCGGCCGCGGCCATCCGCAACGGCCTCAGCCTGGTGGGCAAGCAGATCCAGGACGTGAAGCTCGTCGCCTCCGGCGCCGGCGCGGCGGCCACCGCCTGCCTGCGCCTGCTGGAGTCCATGGGCCTGCCGAAGGAACACATCACCGTTACCGACCGCTCAGGCGTCATCTACGTCGGCCGTGATGCCCAGATGGACGAGCACAAGTTGGCCTACGCGCGTAACACCAGCGAACGCACCCTGGCCGACGCCATCAAGGGCGCGGATATCTTCCTCGGCCTCTCCGGCCCGCGCGTCCTGACCGGCGAGATGGTGGCCACGATGGCGCCAGATCCGCTCATCCTCGCGCTGGCCAATCCCACGCCCGAAATCATGCCCGAGGAAGCCCTCAAGGCGCGCCCTGACGCCATCGTGGCGACCGGACGTTCGGACTACCCGAACCAGGTCAACAACGTCCTGTGCTTCCCCTATATGTTCCGTGGCGCGCTGGACGTTGGCGCGAGCACGATCACGGAGGCCATGAAGCTCGCCTGCGTCGACGCGCTTGCCGAGCTCACCATGCAGGAACCTTCGGAAGTGGTGCAGGCGGCCTACGCCGGCGAACAGCTGCGCTTCGGGCGCGATTACCTCATCCCCAAGCCTTTCGACCCGCGTCTCATCACCACCATGGCGCCGGCGGTGGCGAAGGCGGCCATGGAAAGCGGCGTCGCTACGCGTCCCATCGCGGACCTCGACGCCTACCGCGACCAGCTCAGCAAGTTCATCTTCCAGTCCGTGCTGCTGATGAAACCCGTCTTCGAACGCGCCAAGCAGGACCGCAAGCGGCTGGTCTACGCCGACGGCGAGGAAAACACCGTGCTCCGCGCCGTGCAGACCGTGATCGACGAAGACATCGCGCGCCCGATCCTCGTCGGCCGGCCCAGCGTGCTGGAAGCGCGGATCACGAGTCTTGGGCTGCGCATGCAGGCTGGCGTGGATTTCGACGTGGTGAACCCCGAAAACGACAACCGTTTCCGCGAATACTCCACCACTTACTTCGAACTCATGAAGCGCAAAGGCGTGTCGCTCAACGAGGCGCGGATGATCCTGCGCACCAACACCACCGTGATTGCGGCCCTGCTGGTGGCGAAGGGCGAGGCCGATGGCCTGCTCTGCGGCATCACCGGCGCCTACCGCGATCACCTCCACCAGTTGGTGGGCATCCTCGGCATGCAGGACGACGCCGGCGCGCTGGCGGCGCTCAACGTGCTGGTGCTGAAGAAAGGCACGTTCATCATCGGCGACACCCACGTCAACGACCAGCCGGACGCTGCGGACATCGCCAGCATCGCGCTCGCGGCAGCCGATTGTGCGCGACGCTTCGGCATCACGCCGCGGGTGGCGCTGCTGTCGGCGTCCAATTTCGGCACCGGCAACGAAGCTTCCGCGCAGAAGATGCGCGATGCGCTGGCCCTCCTGCGTGAGATCGCCCCGACCCTGGAAGTGGATGGCGAGATGCAGGCGGATGCGGCGCTGTTGCCGCAGGTGCGGGCGGCGGCGGTGAATAACTCACCCTTGAACGGCGAGGCCAACGTGCTGGTGATGCCCTCGCGGGACGCGGCCAACATCGCCATGCACCTGCTGACAGTGCTGGGCGAAGGCGTGCCGGTAGGCCCGCTGCTGCATGGCCTGAAGCAGCCCGCGCACATCCTCACGGCCTCGGCGACGGTGCGTCGAATCGTCAACCTGAGCGCCGTGGCGGCGGTCGACGCCCAGGCCCTCGCGGCCCAGCGCCCGGCCTGAGCCAGGCCGGCTTACCTGGGGCGATTCATCTCGAAGATCTCGCCCAGGGTGCCGTAGTTCATGTAGCCCAGTCGCGTCAGTGGCTGGAGCAGCCGTTCGTTGACGAGGCCATTCTCGATCACCTCGTCGGCGATGTAGATCCCCACCACCTCGCCAATCACCACGTGGCTCGCCCGGCCGTCCACACCCACCGGCAGCGCTACGGATTGGTACACGCGGCATTCGAGGGCGGCTTTGGCGCTGGCGACCCGGGGCGGCTTCACCAGCTGGCTGGGCACGCTGGCGATGGCGCAGGCCTCGAATTCGCTGGTGCCGCTCGCGAAGGGTTGCGAGGTGGCGTTCATGATCTGGCCGTCGACCTCACACACGAGGTTCACCACGAACTCGGGCACGTCCAGCAGGTTTTCCCAGCTGTCCTTGCCCAGGCCGGGCCCTTTCGCATTCGGGCCGAAAGCAACGAACGGCGGTTCCGAGGACATGGCGTTGAAGTAGGAGTAGGGCGCAAGGTTGGCGACGCCGGCGGCGTTCACCGTACTGATCCAGGCGATCGGGCGCGGCATGACCAGGGCGTTCAAGGGGTTGTGGGTCAGCGGCGCCTGCCGCATGCCCTTGGCGGTTTCGAAATACATGGGCTTCTCGCACGTTGGGTGGGGCGGGGCGACCATAAGCGCCCGGGCGCGCGGGTGTCAAAGCTGGATTGCCCGACCATGCGGGACTGGCTACCGTGCAGTTCCCACCTTCCCCGAGCTTGCACATGCCGCGTCGTAACCTGACCTTGATATTGCTGTTGTCGCGGTCGCTCGATGGTGCTGCCGACATCGATCTCCCCGACGTCTCGCTGGCCGCGGAAACGGCGTCTACCGTTGCGCCGGTGCCGAAGCTCGGCAGTTACCAGGTGTTCGTCGGTAAGGTCGGCACCGTCGACTGCCAGCATTGGGTGGTGACGAACGAGAATGACGCTGGCTTCCTCACCAGCACCTGCGGTAGCTACACCTCGTACCTCAGCGTCGAGGGCAGTTACAACCTGCACAAGGTGGTGGGCGCAGACGGCAAGCCCGTCGTTCGGTTCACGCCCTTCCTCCCGGCGGTGCGGTTCCCGCTGGCGGTGCGCCAAAGTTGGTCGGCGCGCTATGCAGGCGAACTTACTGCGGAGGGCTTTCGCTGGGACGGGGAAGTGAGTTGCCGGGTCATGGACTTCGGCGCGGTGGTGGTGAAGGCCGGGACCTTCGATGCCTTCCGCATCGAGTGCTACGACAAGCGTCGCGCCGCGATGCTGGAAACGTCCGCCAGCTCAAGCTACTGGTATGCGCCGACCGTGCCGGCGATCGTGAAAACGGTCAACCACGAGGATCCGCAGTGGGACAGCGAGCTGGCGGACTACGGTCCACGCTGAGGCGACGTGCCGGACGCCGGGAGCTCTTCCGTCCGGCATGCGCTCATGACGCTTTCTTGATGAGCCCTTCGGCGCGCATCGCTTCCTGCACGCGGGGACGTGCGGCAATGCGTTCGCGGTAGGTCTTGAGGTTGGGCCACGGGTCGAGGCTCAGTCCGACGAAGCCCAGCCAGCCCATGGTGGTGAACAGGTAAGCGTCGGCGCAGCTGAAGGCTTCGCCCAGCAAGTACTGCTTGCCGCCGAGTTGCTCCGAAACCCAGGTGAAACGCGTGGTCAGGCGCTGCTTCTGGAAGGCCTTGAACTCATCGTTGCTCGCCGGGTTGAACAGCGGCGAGAAGCCCTTGTGGATTTCGCTGCTGATGAAATTGAGCCAGCTGTGCAGGCGCGTGCGGTCGAACGAACCGGCGGGCGGTGCAAGGCGCGCTTCGGGTGCCTGGTCGGCGATGTACTGCACGATGGCCGGGCCTTCGGTGATGCGCTCGCCGTTGTCGAGTTCCAGCATTGGGACGTAACCGTTCGGGTTGAACTTGTAGTAGTCGGTGCCGTTGTCCAGGGTGTGGGCCTTGATGTCCACCTTCACCAGATCAAAGGCAAGCCCGGCTTCGCGCAGGCAGATGTGCGGTGACAGTGAGCAAACGCCCGGTGCGTAATACAGCTTCATGGAACTCCCCTCGAATCATCGTTGAATTGGCGCTCGCGGCGTCGTGCGGGAGTATGCCAGAGCCCGGCGGAGGCAGGCTTTACAGCACCACCTGTGTACCCAGTTCCACGACGGCGTTGGGGGGCAGCCGGAAGTAGCTTGCCGGGCTTTCCGCCTGGCGGCTCATCCAGGAGAAGACGGCGCTGCGCCATTGGGGCATGCCGCCATGTCCTTCCACCACCAGCGAGCGGGCGACGAAGTACGAGCATTCCATGGCATTGAGTCTGGGTCCCGTGCCGGTCGCGTCACCCAGTACCTGTAGCACATCGGGTTCGTCGCGGAATCCGAAATGCGCCTCCCCGATCCATTCGTGCGTCCCGACCTGGCGCAGTTGCAGGCGGTCCTCGGCGTCCACGTGGGGGACGTCATCGGTGGCCACGCGCAGGAAGATCGTGGTTTCGTGCATCACCTTGTAGTGCTTCAGGTTGTGGAACAAGGCGCTCGGGACCAGTGACAGATCCGAGGTGAGGTAGATGGCCGTGCCTGGCACCCGTGGTGCCTCGGGTGCCGCGCCGCGCAGGAACATGTCCAGCGGAATGTCGAGTTCGCGGCGTTTTTCGGCGAGCAGGCGCGCGCCTTCCTTCCAGGTCGTGAGCAGCACGAACACGCAGGCACCGATCCCCAGGGGCAGCCAGCCACCCTCAGCGATCTTCATGAGGTTGGACGAGACGAAGCCCAGTTCAAGGCATCCAAAAACGCCGAATGCGGCAAGGTTCAGCCAGCGATAGCGGCCTGGTGACTGTGCCACGACCAGGGCGGCGAGGAGGGTGGTGATCATCATCGTGCCGGAGACGGCGATGCCATAGGCGGCGGCCAGGTGTCCGGAGGAACGGAAGCCCAACACCACGGCAAGGACTGCGAACAGCATCAACAGGTTCACGCTCGGGACGAAGATCTGGCCGCGCTCCTGGTCGGAGGTGTGGAGGATCCGCAGCCGCGGCAGGTAACCCATGTGCACCGCCTGCGCGGTCAGGGAAAAGGCACCTGAAATCGTGGCCTGGGACGCAATGACCGTGGCCAGGGTGGCAAGCGCCACCAACGGCAAGCGAAGGGCTTCCGGGGCCAGCAGGTAGAACGGATTCGCGATGGCGCCCGGGTCGCGCAGGATGAGCGCGCCCTGGCCGAAGTAGTTCAGCATCAGCGCTGGCCAGACCAGACCGTACCACGCAAGACGCACGGCCCTTGCGCCGAAATGGCCCATGTCGGCGTAGAGCGCTTCGCCACCGGTGAGGGCGAGGAACACCGCCGAAAGGAGCAGGAAGGCCGCCGGCGGTTGGTGCGCCGCGAAGGCGAGGGCATGCATGGGGTTGAGAGCCGACAGCACGACGGGCGTCGCGGCGATGCTGTGGATGCCCAGGGCGCCGAGGCTCAGGAACCAGACGAGCGTAACCGGCCCGAACCACCGGCCCATCACGCCGGTGCCCTGCTTCTGGACGGCAAAGAGCCCGATGATGACGACCACGGTGATCGGCACGACGTAATGCCCGAAAGCCGGGGCCGCCACGCCCAGGCCCTCGACGGCCGACAGCACCGAGATTGCCGGGGTGATGATGGCGTCGCCGTAGAACAGCGCGCCGGCGAAGATCCCGGCGCCGGCGATGAGCGCGAGCAGCTTGGGGCGGCCTAACGACACCCGATGCGCATAGGCGGTCAGGGCCAGCACGCCACCTTCACCCTCGTTGTCGTAACGCAGGACCAGCCAGACGTATTTGAGCGAAATCGACAGCAGCACGGCCCAGAAGAGCGCCGACAGGGCGGCAAGCACCGACGTCGCATCGGGCGGCAGGCCGTGGGGGCCCACGAAAACTTCCTTCAGGGCATACAGCGGGCTCGTCCCGATGTCGCCGTAGACCACGCCCAGCGCGGCAAGCGCCAGGGCAGGCAGGGTGGAACGCGTCGTTGTAACAGCGGGCATAGGGACTCCGGGTAAACGTTGGGACGCTCAGGTGACGAAGCGGTAGCCCACGCCAATTTCGGTCTGCAGGTGGGCGGGACGCGCGGGATCGAATTCAAGTTTCTGGCGCCAGGGCCCCACGTGGCACGGATGAGCTGGCTGTGCGTCAGGACGCGACCCTGGTTGGCAATCAGGGCCGCGAGCAGGCGGAATTCCGTGGCGGTCAGGTGGACCCCAAGTCCAGCGCGGGTGACCGTGTGGGCGCTCAGGTCGACCAGTACCTCGCCGAACTGCACGCGGGGTTCATCCCGGGGCGCGGACTGCCGGCGCAACAGCGCGCGAACCCGCGCCAGCAATTCACCGATGCCAAAGGGCTTGGTCAGGTAGTCGTCGGCGCCTGCGTCGAGCGCGCGGATTTTCTCCGGTTCGGCAAAGCGCGCCGTCAGCACCAGCACGGGCGCGCTGGACCAGCTTCGGAAGTCCGTGATGAACGCAACGCCATCGCGGTCGGGCAGGCCGAGATCGAGGAGCACGAGATCGGGTGGATGCTGGCCCGCGGTCGCCAGAGCGGCGGCGCACTGGCCAGCCTCGTCCACCACCATGCCTTGCGCGACTAGCGCGCCGTGCACGAGCCGACGCAACTGGAAGTCGTCTTCCACCAGCAGGACGCGGGGGGCGCCAGCGTTCATGGCGTGGTGTCCTTGTCTGGCTCGTCTTCGGGATCCGGGGGCATGGTGGGTGGTTCGCCAAGCGGTAGGCAGAGGCAGACGCAGACGCCCTCGGCTTCGTTGACGGCGGTCAGCCGTCCGCCGTGGGCCTGCAGGATGCTCCTGCAAATCGAGAGCCCCAGGCCGCGTCGCGCTTCCCCGGGTGGCTCCGGTATTACGTTGACGTCGAAGGCCGCCAGCGCAGGCGCCGGTATCCGGCTGTTGCCGTTGCGCACGCAGATGCGAACCACGCCGCCCTCGGCCCGGGCAGCAATGCCTATCGGGCTGCCTGCCGGTGCGTGGCGAGTGGCGTTGTCGAGCAGGTTGCACAGCACGCGCTCGATCAGCACGGCGTCGAATTCCAGCAGGGGCAGGCCGGGTGGCAGGTCGAGCGTGACCGGGTGGGCTGCGAGCGCACTGCCCAGCAGTTTCAAGCTGGTCCCGACCACTTCCTCCAGTGGCTGCCATTCCTTGCGCAACTGGACGTCGCCGCCGTGCAGGCGCGCGAGCTCGAGCAAGTTGCCCACCATCGTGTTGAGGTGCAGCGCCTGGACGTGGATCGCGGCAACCCTTTCGCGGTGGGTCGCGGGCATTTCGTCGACGTCGAGCAAGAGCGCATCAGCCGAGCCGTACAGGGTGGCGAGTGGGGTGCGAAGGTCGTGGGAAATCGCCGCGAGGATGGAATTTCGGAAGCGTTCCCCCGCGACTGCAAGCTGCGCCTGGTGGGAGTGCGCCACGGACACGAGGCGCTCGATGGTGGCCGCAAGCACCACGGCGATGGATTCAAGCCCGGCCTGCTGACGTTGCAGTGGGTATTTGGATCCATCGTCGGCGGTGGCCATGAGCACACCATGGACGCGGCTCGAGCCGCGTAGCGGCACCAGCATGAGCGGTGAGTCGTTGGGGGTCAGGTGCAGGTTGAGGCGCGGCGAACCCGCTTGCAGTGCACTGCGGGCGGCCATGTCCTCCAATCCGTCGAGCGGTGCGGCAGCGCCGGCGGCACGC
>JAYTTZ010000069.1:0-35281 GCA_043744805.1 Gammaproteobacteria bacterium | reverse complement strand
TCTGCAGCCGGAAGTCGATGGGATCGACGCACAGATAGACCGAGGTGAGCGCGTTCGACGGCCGGATCATGACAGGCGTGCCGCGGCCTCGAGTACCGTCGACACTGCGCCGCCGGCCACCTCCACCACCACGCCGTTGCGCAACGAGATGCGAAACAGTGACGTCTGCAGGGCTTCCTTCGCGCTCACTGGCGGGGCTTGCACGCGCACGAAGCGCGCACCCGTGGGCGGCCAGGCACCACGCTTGCGCAAACGCGACTTCGCTTCGTGCAGGGAACCAATCTTCAGGCCCTGGGCGCTCGCATAGGCCGACAGCGACACCCCCTGCTGCGCGCACGCCTGCAGGTGCGCCAACCAGTACCGCAGACGCGGCGACAATGACTTCGACGATGACATTCGGGCTAGCACTCCACGGTGATGGAGGACACACCCTCGCAGGAGGCTCAGTCGAACGGAACCACGGGGTTTATGGAGCGCTTACTGAGTGGCAGCGGCGTGCATGACCGGCGGAAGAATCTGGGCGGGGATCAAAAGGCCTGAGCCGCCCGGCTGCATTCCAGCCGAGCGGGCTTATCGCGCAGGACTTGTCAGCTCCGCTTCGCCGCCACCCGCATGCGCAGCGCATTCAGCCGAATGAAGCCCCCCGCATCCGCCTGGTTGTAGCTGCCGGCGTCGTCTTCAAACGTGGCGAGCGCAGTGCTGAAAAGGCTGTCGTGCTCGGACTGCCGGCCCACCACCGTGACGTTGCCCTTGTAGAGCTTGAGTCGCACGAGACCGTTCACGCGGGTCTGCGACTCGTCGATCATCTTCTGCAGCATCAGGCGCTCCGGGCTCCACCAGTAGCCGTTGTAGACCAGGGACGCGTAGCGCGGCATGAGCTCGTCCTTCAGGTGCGCCACTTCGCGATCGAGGGTGATGGATTCAATCGCGCGATGCGCGCGGAGCAGGATGGTGCCACCGGGGGTTTCGTAGCAGCCGCGCGACTTCATGCCGACATAGCGGTTCTCCACCAAATCGAGTCGGCCGATGCCGTTGGCGCCGCCGATCTGGTTGAGCTTCTCCAGCAGGGCGGCGGGCGAGAGGTGCTCGCCGTCGAGCGCCACCGGATCGCCGTGTTCGAACGTGATGTCGAGCATGCGGATCATGTCCGGCGCGGCTTCGGGCGACACGCTCCAGCGCCACATGCTGTCTTCCGCCGGGGTCCACGGGTCTTCCAGCACACCGCCTTCATAGGAGATGTGGAGGAGGTTGGCGTCCATGGAATAGGGCGACTTCTTGCCCTGCTGGTACTCGATGGGGATCTGGTGCTGGGCGGCGTAGGCCAGCAGGGTTTCGCGCGAGGTGAGATCCCATTCGCGCCAGGGCGCGATCACGCGGATGTCGGGTTGGAGCGCATAGGCGCCGAGTTCAAAGCGGACCTGGTCGTTGCCCTTGCCGGTCGCGCCGTGGGAAATGGCGTCGGCGCCGGTCATGCGAGCGATTTCGACCAGGCGCTTGGCGATCAGCGGCCGGGCGATGGAGGTGCCCAGCAGGTATTCGCCTTCGTAAATCGTGTTGGCGCGGAACATCGGGAAGACGAAGTCGCGCACGAATTCCTCGCGGAGATCGTCGATGAAGATTTCCTTCACGCCCATCAGCTCCGCCTTGTGGCGCGCGGGGGCGAGTTCTTCGCCCTGGCCGATGTCGGCGGTGAAGGTAACGATTTCGCAGTGGTAGGTTTCCTGCAGCCATTTCAGGATGACCGAGGTATCAAGACCCCCGGAATAGGCGAGGACGACTTTCTTGACCGAAGCTTTGGACATGGTGGGATCACAGCGCTGGGAGGGGGTCGGCATTTTGCCGAAGGGGATCCGGGCCGTCCACACGGCCGGATCCGAGCCGCGCCTCCTCCCCGTCATCCCCGCGAAAGTCGGGTCCAGACGAAGGGCAAGGCGCATGTATCCGAAGCCTCGTTGTGGTGTCCGCTTAGTCACCGATGGTGACCCTACGAAAACGTAGCCGCGAGGATGACCCAGTTGGGGAAAATCGAGGTAGGCAAGGACCTTCGGGCTCGATCAGGCATGAACGTGACAGGTCCATGGAAACGGAACTGCGAGTGCACAAGCCGATCTGGAAGGTTGTCGTCAGGTTTCCACACACACCTCGCACGGTAAGCCGGCCGCGCGCCACTCCGGAAAACCGTCCTCCAGCCGTCGGGCGTTGAAACCAAGGGCGCGCAGGTGGGCAACCGCGTTGAACGACAGCACGCAGTAAGCACCTCGGCAGTAGGCAACGATTTCTTGCCCGGGATTCAACTCGGACAGTCGCGCTTCCAACTGGTCGAGCGGCACGTTCACCGAGCCGGGGACATGGCCAAGCATGAATTCATCGTGCGGCCGGACATCGAGCACGGTGACCAGGCCCAGATCGATCCGCTCCAGCAGTTCTGCACGCGACACGGCCTCCATGCTGTCCCGTTGCCAGAAATATTCGTTAAGGACCCGGCTCACTTCAGCCGAGTTTTGTTCCGCGGTGCGTCGAAGCGCTGACATCAGATCAAGCACGGAATCGTCGGCGAGGCGGTAGAGCACGAACTTCCCGGCCCGACGCGAGGAGACCAGTCCGGCCACCCGCAGCAATTTGAGGTGCTGGGACGCGTTGGCGACCGAGATCCCGTTGATCTGTGCGAGCACTTCCACCGCCCTTTCGCCCTGGGCGACCTGTTCCAGAATGCCGAGACGGTGGGCATGCCCCAGCGCCTGGGCAATGCGGGCCAGTTCGTCAAAAAGAATCTGCTTCGGCGCTGTTGGCATGTGTCTACTGTGCCTTGCCACTATCATTCAATCAATCAATTGAATAATGTTCTCTCATAACAGAACTCAACGACTGAGAATCCCGATGGCGGAATGGGTAAGCGGGCATGAAATGGGTATCCGGGCTTGCGCGTTCGGCGCGGCCGTCTTGCTCATGGCGGTATGGGAGATTGTCGCTCCGCGTCGCCCTTTGGTCAGCTCGAAGCTAGCCCGTTGGGGCAACAACCTGGCCCTGGTCGCCCTTAACGGCATTATCGTGAGGGTCCTTTTTCCTGCCGGCGCCATCGGCGTGGCGGCATTCGCAGAGGGACGTGGTTGGGGATTACTCAGTCTTGTGGCGCTCCCGCCCTGGCTGGAAGGCTTGCTCGCCATCATCGTGCTCGACCTCGTGGTCTGGACGCAGCACGTCTTGGTACACGCGATACCCGCCCTGTGGCGCATACATCGCGTACATCATGCCGATCCCGACTACGACCTCACGACCGGCGTACGCTTTCATCCCCTTGAGATCGTGCTGTCGATGGTAATCAAGTTCGGCGCGATCGTCCTGATCGGACCACCGGTCGTGGCAGTGATCCTCTTCGAGGTCCTGCTCAATGCCACTTCCATGTTCAATCACGGCAACGTCAAGCTGCCGACAGCCCTCGATCGAGGATTGCGCCTCGTGTTCGTGACGCCAGACATGCACCGCGTGCATCACTCGGTCGAAGACGACGAAACAAACTCGAACTTCGGTTTCAACCTCACCTGGTGGGATTTCCTGTTCGGCACCTATCGGGGACAACCGCGTTGCGGTCACACCCGCATGGTCATCGGAATACGCGACTTCACCCAGCCAGCGCAGGTGATCTGGTTGCCCGGCCTGCTGCTGATGCCGTTCAAAGGCCGTATAGACCGATACGCCATCAACCGTCGACAGTGGAACGCACCGGAAAGGCCGCAATGAACGGTCATACCCCGGGAGCTCTCGCTATTGTCTCCAGCATCGGCGTGGTCATGATCGGACTGTTGCGCTGGCGCCGCAGCGGGACCGGGGCAGCAGCCACCACGATGCTGAGTATTGACCAACTGATATCGCTGTTGGCGCGTGACGCCGCGCGTGTCGTGGATGTACGCACGCGTGATGACTTCACCGGCGAGCAACGGCCATATCGCAGGTGCCATCAACCGACCAATAGCCAAACCCGAAACTGAGTGCGCAACGCCAGCAATCGCCGTCGAACAATCTGCAGGAGCGAATCAAGATGACACAGCCCAACGAGATGGAAATGCTGAAGGCCCGCCTTAAGTCGATGTGGATGGCGGGAGATTACGGCCACTTCTCCCAGTACCTCGAACCGGGCGCGATGACCTTGTTTCAGACGCTATGCATTCAGCCTGGGCAACGCGTGCTGGACGTAGGCTGCGGCGCCGGCCAACTGTCACTGCCAGCTGCCCGGGCAGGCGCTGTGGTGACCGGCGTGGACATCGCGACCAATCTCATTGAGCAGGCGCGAACCCGCGCGGCTGAAGCAGGCTTGCACATCGCATTCATTGAAGGCGACGCCGAAGCACTGGCGTTGCCAGAGGCGAGTTTCGACCTGGTGTTCAGTCTGATTGGCGCAATGTTTGCGCCACGCCCCGATCTGGTCGCCGGCGAATTACTCCGCGTTTGTCGCCCTGGTGGCCGCATCGTCATGGGCAACTGGACGCCCGGAGGCTTCATCGGCCGGATGTTCAAATTGACGGGGGCGCGCGTGCCACCCCCCGCCGGCATGCCCTCACCTGTGTTGTGGGGCGACGAGGACACGGTTCGGGCGCGCTTGAACACGGGACTGTCGGAGCTGAGTCTCACGCGCAAGCTTTACGTGGTGCAGTATCCCTTTCCGCCCGTGGAAGTCGTGGAGTTTTTCCGGACGTTTTATGGGCCGACGAACCGCGCGTTCGCCGCGCTCGACGATGCGGGGCAGCTCGCATTGCGCAGTGATCTCGAAGCACACTGGTCTGCGGCTAATCTGGCGGGAGCAAATGAAACGCGGATCGAAGCAGAATATCTGGAAGTCGTGGGCACGCGGGCCTGAACCATGGCCCGCTTCCACCACCTCACGACGTGAAGTGACGTGAACACGCTTCTCGTGATCGGCCTTGGCTTCGGAGCGCTCGCCGGTGTCGCTCACGCCTACAGCCTGCTGCAGGCCGAGCGCCGCCGCCCAGTAGCCACTCACGGCAACCCTTCTGCCGCCGGTGTCGTGCTCTGGACCGTTGGACTGTGGACCTTGTTCGGGACTTACGTATTGAGCCTGTGGCTGCTGGCCGCGCTCGTTTACGCGGGCACGCGGGCCTGGCAGTTGGTCCGGCCCCCGGCGCACTGACGAGGACACGATGAACCGTATCCGCACCGTCGGGATCATAGGCGCTGGCGTCGCCGGCCTGGTGACGGCAAAGACCCTGCTGGGACGGGGATACGAGTGCGTGCTGTTCGAACGGGCCGCTACGCTGGGGGGCGTGTGGGCGGCCGGGTACTCGAATTTCGGTACACAAGTACAGCGCGAACTCTACGAGTTTCCGGATTGGCCATTGCCGGCCGATGTCGCAGATTTCACGCCGGGACCGGTGGTGCGCGACTACCTCGAGCGTTACGCGAAACACTTTGGAGTATGGCCCCACGTTGAATTCGAGGCGACCGTCACTCAGGTCGATCGCCGCCCCACCGAAGCAGGCTGGCGCATCGACTACACGCAAGCCGGAAAGTCGCTGAGCGCCGAGTTCGAATTCATCGTGATCTGCACCGGTCTGTTCTCGAACAAGCCCCATCTACCGGTATTCCCGGGCCAGGACGCGTTTGCAGGCGACATCCTGCACGTTTCGGCATTGCGCGAGCAGCGCCAGTTGGCGGGCAAGAAAGTCGCCGTCATTGGTTTCGGCAAGAGCGCGACCGACGCCGCGCTGGAATCGTCCGCAGTGGCCGCGGAGACGAGCATCGTGTATCGCCAGACTCACTGGCCCGTGCCGCCGCGGCTGCTGAACGTCCTGCCGTTCAAATGGGCAATGCTGAATCGATTAACGAGCGCACTGATCCCGCTGCACTATCGTCCGTCCCGGCTCGAGTGCTGCCTGCACACGCTTGGAAAACCGCTGGTGTGGGGCTGGTGGCGGGTCGTGGAGCTGCTGCTGATTGCCCAGTATGGCCTCGGTTCGCGCGGCAGGACGCGGCCGAACCTCGTGCCGAAAGAACCCATCGAGTTCGATGCGTTTGGAGAATCCGTGATGCTGCCGCGGCCTGCGTTCTATCGCCAGCTTCGCTCCGGCGGGATTGCGCCGGTCGAAGCGGAAATCTCGACGTTCACCGCAAGCGGACTACAGCTGTCCAATGGCAAAGCCCTGAACGTCGATACCGTGATTCTGGCGACCGGGTGGGAAGCCGATTACAGCTTTCTGGAGGTCGGTGTCCGTTTCTCGTTGAACTTCGCAGACGACGGATTGTACCTGTACCGTCAGATGGTCCACCCGGCGGTAAAGAATCTGGCCTTCGTCGGGTATGCGTCGACGATCACGAGCGTGCTCACCTACAACCTGCAGGCCCGCTGGCTCGCAGACCTTCTGGACGGCGGTCACGCCTTGCCGCCGGAGGTGGACATGCAGATCAATATCGAAGCCCAGCAGATCTGGAAGCGACGCAGCATGCCGCCGTCAAAAGGCCGCGCCGCGCGACTCCTGTTGCACATGCTGCATTATCACGATGAGTTGCTTGAAGACATCGGCGTGTCTCCGCTCAGAAAGCGTGGCCCGTTGGCGCCGTTCAAGGAAGTGTTCGCGCCGTATGAACCCGGTGATTATCGGGACGTCGTTGAATGATCTCATCGAAAGAGCTCCCGGCAAGCTCGGAGGCGGCCGCACCCTGTCCCTGGCCCACCTGTCCGGCAGGCGAGATTCGCATCACAAGCACTTCAGGCTGGAGCGTTCGACGTAGCGATTCTTTGGTAGTTTTCCGGGTGGGATGAAGTTCAGGACCATGTCGTGATGCTGGCACCCATCAGCCAGGGGTTCCGCGATTGAGCTCTCCGCCAAACCGGCGCGACCGCGATAGCGCAAGCAGCTCACGGAACGTTGGTCAGGTGGAATCGGCCGTGCCGCCGCCCAGGCTCGCGCAGGCACGACGTAACCGTAGCTCCGCGTCATTAGCTACGGCCTTGACAGCTGGTTTGCCGACCCGGTTCACCATGATCTGCGGGTCGAGGAACCCGACCACGACGCGATCGGGGGCTTCTTCGCGCACGATGACGTTGCACGGTAACAGCAGGCCGATGTCAGGCACCGCCTGCAGCGCCTGATGTGCCAGCTTCGGGTTGCACGCGCCCAGGATGCGGTAGGGCTGAATTTCGACACCGAGCTTCTCCTTCATTGCATGCTGCACGTCGATGTCGCTGAGGATGCCAAAGCCTTCGGCCTTCAGCGCGGCGATGGTCCTTGCAAGCGCCTGGTCGAACGCTGTGCCGGTGATCGTGAATCCGTACATGGAGTGTCTCCGGGATTTCCGCGATGAAATTCAGATCTGATCCGCTGCGGCAGGAACGTTCTCGCTGACCAGTTTGGACAGCTCAACGAATCCGATCGGCGGCACCGCCAGCCACGGCAGCGTGAAGAGGCGCTGGGCCAACCCGGCGGACAGGCGTTCGATCTGCCTGCGTTCACCCGCCAGCCTGGCTGCCAGCAAAGGGTCTCTCGTGCCGGCGACCAGAACGCTCTTGTTGAGCACCCATGCATAGGGCTCGACGCTCGCGCGGCGCAGGTCTTCCTGCAAGGCGGCGGCCTGCGACACCGGAGTCACTTCGGGCAGCGTCACCAGGATTATCTTGGTGTGCGCGGCTTCCTGCAGACGCATCAGCCCGGCGTGACGATGTGCGGGTCTCCGTGACCTTCGAACTCGCGCATCAGGGGTCGGTGATAGGCGCCGGTCGCGTCCATCAGCAGCATCGAATGCCCGGTCGGTGCCGTATCCAATACCACGAAGGCGCCGCGTCCCTCGCTCACGATGCGCGAGAACGCGTGGAAGACCGCAACCTCCCGGGTGCATGGCGAGCGCAGGTCTTCGCGCAACAGGGCCTGCTCCTGGGCATCAAGACCGGGTGACTTGGCCGCCATGATCTTGTCAACGTAGCGCTGCGTTTCGACTTTCGGATCGATCCGGCTGACCCGCAAACCAGGCACGTCGCCGCTCAGCGTGCCGTCAAATGCGCAGCCGGATCCGTGGTGCTCAAGTGTACGGCCTTGCCACGCTGAATCAGCCCAAATGCCAGGGCCGCCGCGACCGTCGTCTTGCCGACACCGCCTTTGCCCGCGAAGAACAAGTGTCGGGTGGTGTGGTCCAGGAACCCGATGGCTTTGGGCGTGGCCCGTCCAGGCGCTTCCCCGAGTGAAGACTGGTCGTCGGCAGGGACGACCATGGTTGGAAACCAGGCGGATCCTGCACAGGAAGGGCACACCAAAGACATTGCGGCACGGTGACAGCGAATTTTCAAAACGAAGCTACGACCAACCTTCAGCAGGCCAGGCCGGGGGTGAAGAAGTCCTGGATCAGGATCGGCACGGCGAATATCACGGTCACGAGAGGCTGCTTCAGGAGGGCTTAACCCAGGAAGGCGAACAGCAGCACGCGTGTGGCGAGCAGTGCCGGCCAACCCTGATTCCGTCGTTGTCCCTCGCGGCGAATGAAGTCGCGTGCGCATTCCATGCAGGGCCAGAGAGGCGGGCGCTTGATGACGGCTTGAGGGGAAGATCCGCAACGGGAATGCCGGCGCGCGCCGGCCTGGGGAGAACCCCTCCTCCCTCAGAACAGCAGGCAATCCTCCAGCGCGCGCAGGAATTCGCGCGGCGCTTCGGCGTGTGGCCAATGGCCGGCGCCGGGCACCGTATGCAGGCTGGCGTGCGGGAAGTAGTCGAGGAACAGGGGCACGGCGCGCGCGTCGACGCGGTCCGAACGCTCGCCACGGATGACGCCCACTGGTCCCGTGAACCGGGCGCCCACCGGCACGGGCAGGGGGCCGATGAGTTCGGGCATGCCGTGGCGGAGCGCGCGCAGGTTGAAGCGCCAGCGGCCGCCGCTGTCGCTGGGCAACAGGCTTTGCAGCAGGAAGAGGCGCACGCCGTCGTCGGGCACCGCTGCGCGGAGCAGCGCGTCGGCCTCGTAACGGCGGCGCAGGCTGCTGGACGGAATGGCCAGCATGGCGTCGATCATCGTGGTGTGCTGGTCATCAGACGGCAGGGGCGCGATGTCCACCACGACCACTCTTCGGAGCCGCGAAGTGTCAGTGAGCGCGAGCGTCATCGCGGTCTTGCCGCCCATGCTGTGGCCGAGCAGGGTGACCTCGTGCAAATCAAGGTTGGCAAGCAAGGCGGCGAGATCGGCCGCCATCACGGTGTAGTCCATCGCCGCGTCGTGTGGCGAGCGGCCGTGGTTGCGGGCGTCCACGCTCACCACCGTGTACTGCGACGACAAGGTGCGCGCCACGCTTTGCCAGTTGCGCGCGGAACCGAACAGGCCGTGCAGGATGACCAGCGGCGGGCCTTCGCCAATGATGTCGTGGGCGAGGGCCAGCGGCGCGCTCATGCGCTGGTCCCGGGTTGGGCGTAGCCACCCAGCGCGACCGAGAGGTGCTCCAGGTGGAGGCACTCGAGTGGCCACAGATCCAGCAGCCGGATGTCCTCGTCCACGCCGCGCATGACGTCGAGACCGTGGTAGTCCTCGCGCCCGAGCCAGCGGTGGTCGGTGTGTTCATGGTTGAGTTCCACTTCGCCGGCCAGCCAGTGGTAATGGAAGAGGTGCACTTCGTAGAGGCCGCCGAAGAGGCTGTCGCGGCGCGGGCCGAGGCGGCCGATTTCCACCAGCGCGTGGCGCGGGCCGATTTCCTCGGCGATTTCCCGGCGGGCACAGGCTTCGGCGGATTCGCCGGCTTCGATGTGGCCGGCGGGGAAACCCCATTTGCCGGGTCCGATCAGGCGATCGGGCGCGCGGCGGATGAAGAGCAGCCTGCCGGCGGCGTCTTCCAGCAGGCAGATGGAGAATCGCGCCGTGGGGGCAGTGCCAGGCAGCGCGCTCATCCGTCGTTCAGAGCAGGATGCGGCGGAGGTCGCCCAGGGTCTGGCCCAGGAACTGCGTGAATTCGGCGCCTGCCACGCCGTCGATCACGCGGTGGTCATAGGACAGCGACAGCGGCAGCATCAGGCGCGGTTCGAAGGCGCCGTTCTTCCACACCGGCTTCATCGCGGCCGGTGACACGCCGAGGATGGCGACTTCCGGCACGTTGATGATGGGGGTGAACCCCGTGCCGCTGATCCCGCCCAGGCTTGAAATGGTGAAGCAGCCGCCCTGCATTTCCGCCGGCATGACCTTGCCGTCGCGCGCCTTGAGGCCCAGTTCGCGGACGTCCTTTGCAATCGCCAGCAGGCCCTTCTTGTCGACGTCGCGCAGGACCGGCACCACCAGGCCGCGCGGCGTGTTGGCCGCCATGCCGATGTGGCAGTACTTCTTGTAGATGAGGGACTCGCCATCGGCGGACAGCGAGGCGTTGAAATCCGGGAAACGTGCCAGCGCGGCCGCCACGGCCTTCATGAGGAAAGCGAGCAGGGTGAGCTTGGTGCCGGCCGCTTCGGCCGTCGCCGCTTGCGCCTTGCGGAAGGCTTCGAGTTCGGTGATGTCGGCCTCGTCGAACTGGGTCACGTGCGGCGCCGTGATCCAGCTGCGATGGAGGTTGGCGCCGACGGCGCGGCGCATCTTGCTTAGCGCCTGGGTGTCGACCGCGCCGAAGCGCGAGAAATCCACCTGCGGCTGCGGCGGCAGGGCAAAGCCTCCACCCACGGCCTGCGGCGGTGGCGAGGTGAGGACTTTCTTCACGTGGGCGACAATGTCGTCGCGCACGATGCGCTGCTTGCGACCCGAGCCCGCGACCTGGGTGAGGTCCACGCCCAGTTCGCGTGCGAGGCGGCGCATGGCCGGACCGGCATGGATCCGGCCCTGGGCCGGCGGGGCTTCGAGTGCGGTCGGCTGGCCGGGTGCCGGGGCCATTGGCGCAGTCACGAGGCCGGACGTGCCGGTGTTCCCGCCCGGCGCCAGCGCTGCCGGCGCCGGGACAGTGTTGGCGAGCGCGGGCACTGCGGCGGGCGCAGCGCTTGCGGCAGGCGCAGCCGCCACGACGCTGACTTCCACGATGGCCGTGCCGGCGGCGACCTTGTCGCCCAACTGCACCAGCACGCGGGTCACGCGGCCGACGACCATCGAAGGGATTTCCATCGTCGCCTTGTCGCTCTCCAGGGTCACCAGCGGCGAATCGACGGTCACTTCATCGCCCACTTTCACCAGCACTTCGATGACGTCGACTTCCGGGAAGTCGCCGAGATCGGGCACCCGCACTGACTGGGTGGTGGCCGCGGCCGGGGCTGCGGGAGCCGCTGCAGCCACCGGGGCTACAGCGACGGGTGTCGGCGCCGGCGCTGCCGTGGCCGGTGCGTCCGTCAGTTCCAGCAGGAGGATGCGGCCGCCTTCGCCGATCTTGTCGCCCACCTTCACGCTGATGCTGCCGATGCGCCCGGCCCGCGGTGCCGGGATGTCCATCGTGGCCTTGTCGCTTTCCAGGGTGATGAGGGGATCTTCGGCGTTCACCACGTCGCCGGGCTTCACCAGCACGTCGATGACGTCGACCGTGTCGAAGTCGCCGATATCCGGCACCAGGACTTCAATTTCCATGGGTCTCTCCAAGGTTCATGCGGCTGGCTGGGCTCAGACGGTGACGGGATTGGGTTTGTCGGGATTGATGCCGTACTTGGTGATGGCCGCCGTGACCGTGCTCGCGGGCAGCACGCCTGCGTCGGCCAGGGACTTCAGTGCAGCCACCACCACGTAGTGCCGGTTCACCTCGAAGAACTCGCGGAGCTTCACCCGCGAGTCCGAACGGCCGAAACCGTCGGTGCCCAGCACGCGGTAGCGCGCCGGCACGAACGCGCGGATCTGGTCCGCATAAGCCTTGAGGTAGTCGGAGGCCGCCACCACCGGACCGGCCTCACCCTGCAACAAACCGGTGACGTAAGACTGGCGCGGGGTCGCTTCCGGGTGCAGCAGGTTCCAGCGTTCGCAGTCGAGGCCGTCGCGGCGCAGTTCGTTGAAGCTGGTGACGCTCCACACGTTCGCGCCGATGCCGAAGTCTGCTTCCAGCAGTGCGGCGCCAGCGATGACTTCGCGCAGGATCGCGCCCGAGCCGAGCAATTGCACCTGCGGGCTGGCGTGCACCTGGCACTTGTACATCCCCTTGATGATGCCGTCTTCCGACCCTGCCGGCAGGGCGGGATGGCCGTAGTTCTCGTTCATCACGGTGATGTAGTAGAAGACGTTGTCCTGCTGCTCGTACATGCGCTTGAGTCCGCTGTGGATGATCACCGCAAGCTCGTAGGCGAAGGTCGGGTCGTAGGCGATGCAGTTGGGGATGGTGGAGGCTTGCAGGTGGCTGTGGCCGTCCTGGTGCTGCAGGCCTTCGCCGGCGAGTGTGGTGCGGCCCGACGTGCCGCCCAGCAGGAAGCCGCGGGCGCGCATGTCGCCGGCGGCCCACGCGAGATCGCCCACGCGCTGGAAGCCGAACATCGAATAGAAGATGAAGAACGGAATCATCTGCAGGGCGTGGTTGGAATACGCCGTGCCTGCCGCGATCCACGAGCACATGCCGCCCGCTTCGTTGATGCCTTCCTCCAGAATCTGCCCCTTGATGTCCTCGCGGTAGTACATCAATTCGTCGTGGTCGACGGGCTCGTAGAGCTGGCCCACGGAGGAGTAGATGCCAAGCTGGCGGAACATGCCTTCCATGCCGAAGGTGCGGGCCTCGTCCGGCACGATGGGCACCACGCGCTCGCCGATACCCTTGTCGCGAGTCATTGCCGAGAGCATGCGCACGAAGGCCATGGTGGTGGACATCTCGCGCTCGCCGGAACCCTTGAGCAAAGCATCGAAGATCTCGATGCCAGGAATCTGCAGCGGTTCCGCGCTGCGCCGGCGATGCGGCAGGAAACCACCGAGGGCTGCCGTGCGCTCGCGCAGGTAGCGCATTTCCGGGCTGTCTTCCGGTGGCCGGTAGTACGGCGCTTCGGCGATGTCCTCGTCCTTGATGGGAATGCCAAAGCGGTCGCGGAACTTGCGCAGGGAGTCTTCGCCCATCTTCTTCTGCGAGTGGGTGATCATCTTGCCTTCGCCCGCTTCGCCCATGCCGTAACCCTTCACGGTCTTGCACAGGATGACGGTGGGCTGGCCGGTGTGTGCGCTGGCGGCGGCGAACGCCGCGTAGACCTTGTGCGGATCGTGACCACCGCGGTTCAGGCGCCAGATGTCGTCGTCGCTCATGGTCGCGACCAGTGCCTTGAGCTCCGGGTACTTGCCAAAGAAATGCTCGCGGACATAGGCGCCGTTCACGGCCTTCATGGCCTGGTATTCACCATCGACCACTTCTTCCATGCGTTGGAGGAGCTTGCCGTTGGTGTCGCGCGCGATGAGCGGATCCCAGGCTCCGCCCCAGATCACCTTGATGACGTTCCAGCCGGCGCCGCGGAAATCGGACTCCAGCTCCTGGATGATCTTGCCATTGCCGCGCACGGGGCCGTCGAGCCGCTGCAGGTTGCAGTTGATGACGAAGACCAGGTTGTCGAGCTTCTCGCGCGAGGCCAGCGCGGCGGCGCCGAAGGATTCCGGCTCGTCCATTTCGCCGTCGCCCATGAAGGCCCAGACCTTGCGGCCCGAGGTGTCCGAAAGCTCGCGGTGTTCGAGGTAGCGCATGAAGCGCGCCTGGTAGATGGCCATGATGGGACCGAGGCCCATCGACACGGTGGGGAACTGCCAGAAGTCCGGCATGATCCAGGGATGTGGATAGGAGGTGAGGCCTTTGCCATCCACGTCCTGGCGGAAATTGTCGAGCTGGTCTTCGGTGAGTAATCCAAGCAGGTAGGCGCGGGCGTAGATGCCTGGGGCGGAATGGCCCTGGAAGAACACCAGGTCTCCGCCGTGGTTTTCGCTGGGGGCGTGCCAGAAGTGGCTGTAGCCCACTTCGTAGAGCGTGGCGGCCGAGGCGTAGCTTGCGATGTGGCCGCCAAGTTCGCTGTTGCGCCGGTTGGCCTTCACCACCATCGCCATGGCGTTCCAGCGGTTGATGGAGCGAATGCGCCATTCCAGGGCCGGATCGCCGGGTGTGTACTGCTCGCGATGCGGCGGGATGGTGTTGAGGTAGGCGGTGTTGGCGGAGTAGGGGAGATCAGCGCCCGAGCGGCGCGCCTTGTCGATGAGGCGCTCCAGCAGGTAGTGGGCCCGCTCGATGCCTTCGTTCTCGATCACGGCCTCGAGGGCTTCGATCCATTCCTCGGTTTCGACCGGATCGAGATCCTGGTTTTCTGAGAGGCTCATAGGCGCATAACACTCCCGATTGCAGGCCCGGTTCCAGGCCAGATTACTGGCCCGCGTGAAGGCCGCGCTGTTCATCTTGATAAGCAGGTCGCGGCTAGTGTAGCGCATCAACTTCGCCCGCCGCGTGGGTCCGGAAAGCCACCGCGAACCGCGTCCATCCACAGCCTTCTCGAGGATCCCATTGATGACAAGTACGCGCTTCCAGTACCCCGACAAGCCCGCCTCGCAGGCCCTCGTCGACACCGCTGCGGCCTGGATCCTGGTCACTGGCGAACACAAGGCGTGGACGGATATCCCCCCTGGCGCGGAACTCGCGCGCCGGCGTCGACGGCTTGGTGGCGAGGGCTCGGACTGCTGGTCGACGGATCTACCCCACAAGTCGGCGACCCGCGTGGCGCACGTGGTGCTGCCGGCCGGGGCAAGCGCCTTCGAGCGGCTGACCCTGGCGCGTCGCGCGGTGGAAGCGGTGGGCGAAGTGAACCCGCGGAAGTTGCTGGTCAGTGTGCTTGGGGTGGCTGATCCCGCGCTTGCCTTCGAGGCCGTGGCGAGCGCCGTGCTGGCGCTGAAGGACCTGAACGCGCCTTTCCAGGTGGATTGCTGGCGGGCACTGGCCGCCAAGCACATCGGCCCCGAGGCCTACCCGCCCAACGACATCGTCAAGGCCGCCGACGGCACCAGCATTGAAGTGGTAGACACCGATGCCGCAGGTCGCATGGTGCTGGCCGACACCTTGCTCATGGCGACCGCCAGCAAGCCCGATCTGGTCATCGACTACGCCACGCTCACTGGCGCCTGCAGCAACGCCATCGGCAAGCGCTACAGCGGCGTGTTCTCCAACCGTGAAGTCCTGCTGCCCGTGTTGACCGCCGCCGGCCAGGTCAGCGGTGAGCGGGTGTGGCCGTTTCCGCTGGAGGCGGATTTCGACAAGGCGCTGGAAAGCACGGTGGCAGATGTGCAGCAATGCACCCTGGACGGCGAGACCGACCACATCCTCGCCGCCTGCTTCCTGCTTCCTGCAGCGCTGCGTGCGCCACGGCGTGCCCTGGGTGCACGTGGATCTCTCGGCCAGCAACCACACAGGCGGGCTCGCCCACGTGCCCACGGAGGAGACCGGCTTTGGCGTGCGGCTTACCTGCAACCTGCTGCTGGACCAGGGGGTGATGGGGAAGCTGCCGGAGTGAGCGGCGGGCCTCGGACCCGTTTGCCTCAGGGGGCCGCCGCCGTCGGACACGGCTGCGTGCGTTCGCACTTCGCGCCCTGCGCGTAGATGAAGCGGATGAAGTCCCCGCCTGGCATGAAGCGCTGCTTGAGATCGGGCAGGTTGGCGCCGCGATCAATCTCCCGCAGGTAGCAGTTCATGGCCTCGCCACTGCCGGTGCAGCGGAATTCCAGCGGCTGCACTTGCCCCGAGTGGGTGGCGAGGAGATAGCCGCCGTCGATGCGGGTCCAGGCGCGGGCGAAGCGCGTGTCGGCGCAGTCGCAGGTGAGGTAGCGGTCGGCGTATTCCACCAGCTTGCCGACGGTCATGCCCGGCGTGGCGTCGCCTTTCTCCCGCGCGTTGACGAGGCGGGCAGTGAGGAGTTCGCGCGGGGTGAGCGAAGGATCGACCTTGGGGGCTTCGGCGACGGGTTCTGGCTTGGGGTCGGGCTTCATGAAGCCCGGGCGCAGGTCGGGCATGCTCGGCAGGCTGGGTCGCAGGTTGGGGGCCTTGCAGGCGGTGAGCGCCAGCAGGATGCCGAGCAAGGGCAGCGCGCGCGAGCAAGCGGTGCGTCGCGAAGAGGTAACAGTCATCTGGCGTCCATTTCAGTCTTGAATTGATGTTGTTCACGCGCGAACTGGATGCGCGCGACGATGAGATCGAGGATGGTCCGCACGCGCTTCTCGAGCTTGCGCCCGCCGCGATAGTCGGCCTCGGCGAAGAAATCGATGCGTTGGGCCGCCACCAGTTCGCGACACACCTCGAGCGAATTCTCGTTGCCCGGGTTGTGCACGGCTATCGCGAAGCCACCGTAGTTCTTGGTCACCGTCATGCAGGGCACGTCGGTGAGCCCGTCGCCGAGATACAGCATGTTGGCGAAGGGAATCGGCCGCTCGGATTCGGGCATGTATTCGTTGATGGATTCGTTCTGCGTTTCGCGGCCCTTGTTGATGCGGAACAGGTACTGCACCTTGCTGGTGTCGTTGATGACGATGGTGGGGAAACACGCCACTTCGTGGTGGTTGAAGTGGTACTGCGAAGCGTAGATGCGATCGAAGTGGTGCTTGATGCTGATGCCTTCGAGGATTTCGCTCAATCCCGCCGAGATGATGTAGTGCCGCGCCTGGACGGCGCCGGCTGATTTCTCGTCCACGTAGCGATTGACGCGATCAAACCAGGTGTCCACGCCCGGGAAGTACTTCACTTCGCGGGCAAGCATGCGCAACGCCTCGCGGCTGAGGTGCGCCTTGTTGGCTTCGATCTTCTCCACCAGCAGCCGCATGTAGGTGAGGATGCTGTCGCCACCGGTCCGTTTGACTTCGGCGTTCACTTCATTCCAGAAGTCCTGCGGGACGATGCCCAACTGCGGCAGCACCGTGTACTCCTGCATGGGCTGTGGCGTGAGCGTGCCGTCGAAGTCGTAGATGAGCGCGAGCGTGTTCCGCGTGAAGCGGGGCGAGTCTGGCGGGGCGGCGCGGCGACTCATCAGGGTGTGGCGGCGGGCGCTTCGAGCACTGCCGCGAGGGTGCCGGCCTGGCGTGCGGCGGCCCAGGTGTCGAACCGGGGCATGGCGAGATCCGGGTGCCTGGGTTTGAGCAAGGGCCACACGTCCAGCACCGCGCTGATGCCGGCTTCCGGATCGTCACCGCGTTTCGCGCCGCGCAGTTGGGCCTCCATGTTGGCGCCCATGTAGGTGGCGTAGAGCACCGCCTGCACGTCCTGCGGATAGGCCGCGTACATCCAGAACAGCACGTCGTCGCGCAACACCGTATGCACCGCGCCGGCCTGCATGAACTTGAGGAAGGTCGGCGCGACGTCGAGGCGGTTCAGCGGATCCTGGTGGAAGGTGTCCCAGGCGGCGAAGGCCTGGGCTTGCGTGATCGCCGGGGCTTCCGCGAGGCCTGGCTGTGGGAGTTCGGCGCTCGCCAGGCCTGCCTGCTGGAATACTGCGCCAAACAGCAGCGCGCGCAGGACATGGGCGGGGCGATTCACGCGGCGGGGCTCCTCATTCAATCGACTTGCCGGCCGGCACGCCATGCCGGAGCAGCTGGTGGACCCGCGCACCGGCGGCGTGGATCGAAGGCAGGACTTCATGCACCAGTTCGCGGGTGGTCGCCAGCGGGGGCTTGAGGTCGGGGATCATGAGCGTCCACATGCCGGCGCTGACGGCGGCTTGTGCGCCGACGTCCGAATCTTCCAGTGCGATGCAGTGGCGGGCTTCGCGCGCGAGCCGCGTGGCCGCCAGCAGGAAGACGTCTGGCGCAGGCTTGGCCCGGACGACTTCATCACCGGTCGCACAGATGGGGAAGAAATCGAGCAGCCCGGCGGCGCGGAGCGCGGACTGGGCGTGGCCGCTGCGCGTTTGCGTGGCCACTGCAATGGGCACACCGGCATCGGTCAGGGCGGCCAGGAGTTCGGGGATGCCTTCCTTGCACTGCATGCCGTGGGTGTCCACGTGCTGCTGGTAGTGGTGCTGGAAGCGCAGGCGGTACTCGGACATCGGGAAGTCGTGGCCGAAGGCCTCCAGCAAGCGTGCTTCCACCAGCGGGCCCGGCAGGCCGATGAGGTCGAGGAAGAATTCGTCGCTCATCGCCTGCCCGAACTCCTCGCCCGCGATCTGGGCCGCGCGACGGATGACGCGCTCGGAGTCGATGAGCACGCCGTCCATGTCGAACACCACGGCCGTGAATCGCCTCATGGCGCAGGCACCGCGTTCAAGCCTGGTTCCAGCGCATCGAGCAGCTCGGGAACCGTATCGAACAGCCACAGGCGCTCGCGTTCCAGCGGGTCCACGAAGCCCTGCTCGATGGCGTGGTCCAGCAGCGACTGCCAGGGGTTGAAGTAGCCCACGGTGTTGAGCAGCACCACGGGCTTCGCGCTCTGGCCCAGCTGGCGCCAGGCGATGACTTCCAGCACTTCGTCGAAGGTGCCGATGCCGCCGGGGAGGCCAATGAAGGCATCGGCAAGTGCCATCATCAGCGCCTTGCGCTCGAAGAGATCCGTCACCTGGTGGTTAACGTGGAGATCGGGATGCAGCACTTCGCGGGTGGCGAGGAAGTGCGGGATGACGCCGATGACTTCACCGCCCGCATCGAGGCAGGCTTGCGCCACGGCGCCCATGAGGCCCACCCGTCCGCCGCCGTAGACCAGCGACCAGCCACGTTCAGCCAGCGCCGTGCCGAGCGCGCGGGCATCCTGGCTGTAGCGGGGATTGGCACCCAGGCGGGCGCCACAAAAAACGGCAATGCTCGGCATGCTCAGGGTCCTGCTATCCAGATGAGTTCGCCGCTCAAGACCTGCCAGCCCTGGCCTTTGCGCTCGGCGCGGATCAGGCGCCCCGAGCCGCAGGCCGGTCCGCAGGTGTACTCGATGTAGGCGAGGGCGCGGCGCTGGTCCGGGTCGAACGCGGCGCGTGACAGTCGGAGCAGACCCGGGGCTGTGGGGAAACGTTCCCGGAACTTCGCCCAGCCTGCGGCGGGGTCGGTGGCCGTGAAGAGTTCGGCGCGCTGTCTGGCGTCGAGGAGCCTGTAATCCACTTTCAGGCTGAAGCGGCGCGCGAGCGGCATGGCGTGGTCGTTGGCCGCCAGCCACGCCTCCAGCAGGGCGGGGGTGACGTCGAGCTTTTTCGCGAGTTCGTCGAGCTTGGCCCCGGGTGCCGCGACCCCGCCGGTTTCCGTGATGGTCTGGTCCGCGATGACGATCTGGCCGGCATCGGCGCCGAGCCCGTGGGTGATGAGCGCCGACCACAGCGCGTACTCGGCGGTGTCATCAGGGGTCGCGACGGGCTCGGGCGCCTCGGGCTTTGCCGCCAGCGCGAACAGCGGCAGGCAGAGCAGGGCGACGCGCAGCCAGTGGGAACGGGACCTGGTCATGCGGGCTTGAGCGCGCTGGCCAGCGCGTCGAGCCTGGGCGCAGTGTCCAGGGTGAGGACGGCAAGCTGGACCGCGTCCACCCGGGATTCTGGCAAGGTGCGGAGCGCGTTGCGCCGGAATTTCAGGATGACTTCCTCGGCGGACAGCGGGTTTTCCGCCGAGCCGCGATTGACGGGTTGGCGGGCTTCCAGGGTGCGGCCATCGCGGAGCTGCACGTGGAGCGCACCGCTGTAGCTTGCCGGGTAGCGCGATTCCGGATCCGCGCGCCACCGGACCCTTTGCGCGAGGGCCAGGGTCGCGGAATCGGCAAGCGCTGGCGGGTCGAGTTCAGCCAGCCCGAACTGGCCGCGCAGCAGGCTCGCGGCCACGGCGTAATACAAGCTGAACTGGGCATCATAGGCGGAGCGCGGGGCGAGCTTGCCGGCAAGCGGCAAGCAGACGATGTCGACTTCGTCCGGGTGGATGAGCGCCTCGATGCGTTCGATTTCTCCCGCAGCAAAGCCGTCAGTCGCGCGGATTTCCAGCGCGCAATCAATGAAGGCGTGCAGGAAGTGGCAGGCCGGGTAGGGCTTGAAGCCATTATCGGTGATGGCCCAGTGCCGGCCGAGATCCCGCAGCACGCCGCTCACGTCCGGGGCGGGATCGTCGAGCAGCATCCGGTAGAGGCCGAACCGGCCTTCGAACGGTCGGCTGGGGCCGACATAACCCGAATGGCCGAGGCAGGCGGCGGTGTAGCCGGACACCGCAGCCCAGCCAGGGTGGAGGCGCTTGGTCCACGCGCCGTCTTCGAGGAATTCGAGGTTGCCGCTGGCCATGCTGAGGGTGATGCCGAACGCATCTGCGATGGCGCGCGCGTCGGCGCCGAGCAGGTAGCCCGCAGCCCCCGCGCAGCCAAAGGCCCCGATGATGCCGGTAGGATGCCACCCGCGCTTCTGCAAGGTGCCGCGCGCGACGGCGCCGATACGGGCGTCGAGTTCCACCGCCAGCAGGTAGGCCGCGAGCACCTCGCGCCCGCTCGCCCCAAGCTTCTCGCCAAGTCCTAGCACCAGCGGCACGGCGCTGGCCGAACAGTGCACGACGCTGGCACCGTGGGTATCGTCGAAATCAAGGCCGTGGATGAGCACGCCGTTCAGCAGCATGGCGTCGCGGAGCGGTAGCTGTTCGCTGCGCCCGACGAGCAGGCTGTGGCCGCCTTCGGCCATCCGCGACAGGGCCGAGGCGGTGACGTCGGCGAAGTCGCAGCGCGCGGCGGCAAGGCCGGTGCCGAGGGCATCCAGCACGTGCAACTTCGCCCGTTGGATGGCCTCGGGAGGCAACACCCCGGGATCAAGGCCGGCAGCAAAGGCCGCCAGTTCACGCCCGAGCAGGGGAGGGGAGTCGTGCTTCATGCGGCGATGGGGCTCGCGTTCCGTGGCGTTGGCGCGCGGGTCAGCGCAGAGCCCGGCAAGTCCGTTAGACTGCCGGGACTGCCCGTATTACACGGGCCCGATCCAGCAGCGTCAAGGGCGCGTCCGGGCGAGCGGGCGCACCCACCCATAATCACCGCTGTAGCTCCTGATGCGCCTTACTTTCCTGCTTTTCCTGCTGTGCCAACACGCCCCCGTCCTGGCCTGGAACACCCTCGACAACTGGGCTGACGTGGTGCTGTTGCAGACCCGCGCCAAGCGCCCGATGCCGACCATCACCACGCTCGAACCCTCGCTCAAGATCGATGACGCCTATTACATCCAGCGCCTGGTGGTGAAGGAACTCGAAATCGCCGCGCCGCTGGTGGGTTTCCGCAGCGATCTCACCACGCCCTTGAGTCGTGCGCGGATGCGCGGCAGCCAGCCGGTGAGCGCGGCGGTGCTGAAGGACCAGTGGTTGAAGCCCGGCGGCTGGATCAGGCGCGCGGCGAAGAGCAGCCTGCAGGTGGCGCCGGCCCTGGGTTTCACGCTCAAGAAGGCCATCACGGAACTCGTCAGGACGCCGGACGACCTGCCGGCAGCGGTGGGCGACGTACGGCCGGTGGTCGTGCTGGTGGACTATCACTTCGATGATGCGGGTCCGCCGCTCGTGCAGGATCTGGTAGCGGCCAACGGCGCGCCGGCGCGGCTGGTGGTGGGGCAGCCCTTGGCGTCCACTACGCCGGCCTTCGTCAACGAGACCTTCGTGGAAGTGCGGCGCGACGGAGACATCGTCGTGCGGGGCAAGGCGACCAACGTGATGGGTGGCCAGTACGAGGCGCTCCGCTGGCTGGTGAACGACCTGCTGGCGCGCGGCTGGACCCTCAAAGCCGGACAACTGCTGGTGACGGGACCGCTCAGCGAACCCATCCCGGCCGCAGTGGGCGAATGGCGCGCCGACTTCTGGGAGCGCGGCGCGCTTGAATTCAGCGTGGAGTACGGCAAGCCGTTTTGACCGTCCCGGGGCGCCTCAAGCCCCGTGCCACCACTGGTAGCCGAACAGCACGGCCGAACCCACGCCACAGCCAAACAGGACATAGCCCCCATTCAGCTTGAGCAGATCAAGCGAATGCAGGCCAAACCGTGACTGGAAGACGATGCTGGTCCCCGAGAACGGCGCCGCCACCAGTCCCAGGCCCCAGACCAGCAGGAACACAATCCCGAGCAGGTTGCCGTCGAGCATCTTGAAGTCCCAGATCCCGGCAAGCGCGGAAATGCTCGCCACCGGGTGGATGCCGAGGAGGGCGAGCAGTACCAGTCCCAGCATCAGCAGGCTGGCGCCGGTGGCGTCCAGGGTGGCTGGCGCCAGCGCCAGGTGGCCGTGGCGCACGGCGGCCTCGATCCCGGCGCTCATCACGGCAGCCCCCAGGAACATGGCGATCTCACCGCCCATGCCGGGCAGCCGTTCCCGCAGGTGGCCGAGCAGCACGCCGGGCGCGGCGCGACCGCGCACCAGCGGCAGCATCGCCAGCACCATGCCGAGCGCCGCGCCTTCAATGAGGATCAGGATGGAGAGCCGGGGCAGCAGCCAGTGGCCGCCCAGCACACACGCACTCAGCAGCACCGGCGGCCACAGCGCCTGGACCCTCAGCGGGAAGCCCACGAAATCAGCCGCCCCCGGGGCGCGCGGCAGGAACCAGCAGCACCACGCCATCATCACGCCGGAGGCGATGAAGCCGGCGGCCGAAATCACCATGAACTGCGCGCCCGGCAGCAGTTGCAGGATGAGCGCCATGGCGATGAAGAACGGCGACCACATCGACGCCGCCACGAAGGCCCGGCTGACAGCCTGGCTTTGCAAGGGGCTCAAGCGGCCCTGCTGGGCAATCCGCTCGCCAATCACCACCGGCGCCGAGATATTGATGACGGCCCCGAACAGATGGGTGGCGGCCAGGGTCTGCAGCACCGCGCGCGGGCCCCGCGGCAGCGGCGTGTTGCTGATCCCGGTTTCCGTGATGAGGCGCAGGAAGCTCACCGAAGCCAGCATGGCGAGCATCCCGTGGTTGCCCTTCTGCAATGCCGGCCACCAGCTCCAGTCGTCGTTGGCGATGGCAATGAGGATGCCGGTGAGCCCGAGGCCGCACATGATCGCCGCCTGCAGCCACTGGAAACGGGACAAGCCCCGCAGGAGGAGGGCGCCGGCCAGCCACGCACAGGCGCCGGGGAGTGCAGCCAGATCGGGCAGAAGCCCGCTGCCGGATAAGAACGAGGACACCATCATGACGGCGACGGCCTGGCCCGCCACCGTGGGAAGCCTGGGCATGTTTAGCGCAGGCCCTTGTCGCGCACGATGGTGGCGGCGATTTCCTCGATGGACACGGTGGTGGTGTCCAGGAACTGGATGTTGCTGGCCTTGAAGAGGGCCTCGGCCTTGGCAACTTCGGCGCGGCACTGGATGAGGTTGGAGTAAGTGCCGTGCGGGCGCCGCTCGTGGCGGATGCGGCTCAGCTGCTCCGGCACGATGGTGAGCCCATAGACCTTGTCGCGGCAGCCGATCAGGCTCACGGGCAGGCCACGTTTCTCGAAATCGTCGTCCGTCAGCGGGTAATTGGCGGCCTTGAGCGAGTAATGGAGGGCAAGGTAGAGGCAGGTCGGGGTCTTGCCGCAGCGGGAAACCCCGGCCAGGACCACGTCGGCCTGGCTCAAATCGCGCAGGTTGACCCCGTCGTCGTGGGCCAGGGTGTAGTTGAGGGCGCTCATCCGGCGTTCGTAGCTGCTGACGTCCCGGATGCCGTGCATGCGGCCGGCGGTGTGCGAGGACTCCTCGTCCAGGGCGGCTTCAAGGGGTTCGATGAACGTGCCGAAGAGGTCGAAGACGTGCTCCGAGGCCGTGCCGATGAAGTATTGCGTGGTGGGATCAGTGAGCGTGCTGAAGACGATCGGCGATACTCCGTCCTCTGCCTTGGCCGTCAGGATGATCTCCGCTGCGCTCTGGGCGGCGGCCTGGTTGGTGATGAATGGCAGGGTCTGGGTCACGAATTCCGTGTTGGGGAATTGCGTCATCAGCGTTTGCCCGAGCATCTCCACGGTGATCCCCGTGCGGTCGGAAACGAAGAAAACCCTGCGCTTATTTCCTGGACTGCCGTTGATAAGCCAATCTCCCCGGGTCGGTTACAATGCTGGCCCCTTTTGCCGCGTTCGTGCGGGACAGCCAATGAGTGAGCCTGAATGACCGATTATATAGTTGCCCTTGATCACATCGGAATCGACGACATCGATAGCGTCGGTGGCAAGAACGCCTCGCTGGGTGAAATGATCCGGCACTTGAGCGCGGCCGATGTCCGGGTGCCCGGCGGGTTTGCCACCACGGCCGAGGCGTTCCGGGAGTTCCTGGCGCAGGACGGCCTGGATGCCCGGATCCAGCAGCGGCTGGAAGCCCTCAACACCGACGACGTGGGCGCGCTGACCGCCGCGGGTCGCGAAATCCGTGAATGGATCGCCAGCACCCCACTCCCGCCCGCCTTCGACCAGGCCATCGCCAGGGCCTTCGCCGCGATGGCGGCCACGGCGCCGGCCGGTTTCTCCGTCGCCGTGCGCTCCTCCGCCACCGCCGAAGACCTGCCCACCGCGTCTTTCGCCGGCCAGCAGGAAACCTATCTCAATGTCACCGGCCTCGAGCAGGTGACCCGCCGCATCAAGGATGTGTTCGCGTCGCTCTACAACGACCGCGCGATTTCCTACCGCGTCCACCACGAGTTCGAGCACCACAAGGTGGCGCTGTCCGCCGGCATCCAGCGCATGGTACGCAGCGACCTTGGCGCGAGCGGCGTGATGTTCACCCTGGATACGGAATCGGGCTTCCGCGACGTGGTGTTCATTACTTCCAGTTACGGCCTGGGTGAACTCGTGGTGCAGGGCGCGGTGAATCCGGACGAGTTCTACGTCTACAAGAAATCCCTCGCCGAGAATCGCCCGTCCATCCTCCGGCGCAACCTCGGCAGCAAGCACGTGCGCATGAACTACGCGAAGGACGCCAGCACCGGCCACAGCGTCGAAACCCGCGAAGTCGACGACACCGAACGCCGCGTCTTTTCCATCAACGACCAGGACGTCGAGGAACTGGCGCGCCTCGCCGTTGCCATCGAACGCCACTACGGCCGGCCGATGGACATCGAGTGGGCGAAGGACGGCATTGACGGCAAGTTGTACGTCGTGCAGGCCCGCCCCGAGACCGTCCAGAGCCGCGGTGGCCAGGTGATGGAGCGCTACGAGATCGGCGCACGCGGCAAGGTGCTGGTCGAAGGCCGCAGCATCGGCCAGCGCGTCGGCAGCGGCGTCGCCCGCGTCATCAACGAAGTGAGCGACATGGCGCACCTGCAGGACGGCGACGTCCTGGTGACCGACATGACCGATCCGGACTGGGAGCCGGTGATGAAGCGCGCCGCCGCCATCGTGACCAATCGCGGTGGCCGTACCTGCCACGCGGCGATCATCGCGCGTGAACTGGGCGTGCCGGCGGTCGTGGGTTGTGGTGACGCCACCGCCCACATCAAGGACGGCCAGCCGGTGACGGTGTCCTGCGCTGAAGGCGACACGGGCTACGTCTACGACGGCCTGATTGCTTTCGAGCGGCGCGAGATCCACCTCGACGCCATGCCGGAAATCCCGGTCAAGATCATGATGAACGTCGGCAACCCGGACCGCGCCTTTGCCTTCGGGGCCTTGCCGCACCGGGGCGTCGGCCTCGCACGGCTGGAGTTCATCATCAATCGGATGATTGGCATCCACCCGCGGGCGCTGGTCGACTACGCCAAGCTGTCACGCGATCTCCAGGAAAGCATCGCGCCGCTGATCGCGGCCTACCCGAGCCCGCGTGAGTTCTTCGTGTCCCGCCTGGTCGAAGGCATCTCCACCATCGCCGCGGCCTTCAATCCCCAGCCGGTGATCGTGCGCCTGTCGGATTTCAAGTCGAACGAATACGCCAACCTGCTGGCGGGCAACGTCTACGAGCCGGAAGAAGAAAACCCGATGCTCGGCTTCCGCGGCGCTTCGCGCTACATCGCGGAGAACTTCCGGCCCTGCTTCGAGATGGAATGCGAGGCGCTCAAGCGTGTTCGCAACGACATGGGCCTGACCAACGTCGAGGTCATGGTGCCGTTCGTACGCACGACCGACGAAGCCCGCCAGGTCATGGATCTCCTCGCCAGCGCTGGCCTGCGTCGTGGCGAGAACGGCCTGCGCATCATCATGATGTGCGAACTGCCGTCCAATGCGCTCCTGGCCGAAGAGTTCCTGCAGTACTTCGACGGCTTCTCCATCGGCTCGAATGACCTGACCCAGCTCACCCTGGGCCTTGATCGCGACTCAGGCCTGGTGGCGCACCTCTTCGATGAACGCAACCCGGCGGTGAAGGCGCTGATGAGCCGCGCCATCACGGCGTGCCGTGCTGCCGGCAAGTACATCGGGATTTGCGGACAGGGGCCGTCGGATCACGAAGATCTCGCCGCGTGGCTGCTGGATCAGGGCATCGACAGCATTTCGCTCAACCCGGATACGGTGGTGGCGACCTGGCTGGCGCTTGCCGAGCGCCACGGTTGAAGGGGTGCCGATGCGCGGGATGGCGCGCCGGCGTTCGCGGGATTTGATGACGCACACCGCGCGGCGCGCGCCATGACGGCGGCGTCGGGATAGGGGTCGCTCAGAGCTGCCTGAGCTGGTCTTCCAGCACCCGGCGTTCCTTTTCCGGGACGTCGGTGCCCTGTAGACGGGTTTCGACCAGCCCCCGCGGCACGAGGCCGTGGCGGATGAGGCGCCGCTTTTCTTCCGGACGGATGTCGCTGCGGAAGAAGAGGTCGCCAATTGGAATGATGCGGTTCTCGATGATGAGCTGCACTTCACCCAGCAACGCACGGAATCCCGTGTGGACTTCCCGCAGGCGCGTTTCAACGAAGTCTGGCCACGCCAGCCCACTGCCGTAAAGCGCGCGGATTTCCTTCTTGTAGCGTTCGATCACCAGCGGGTTCACCAACGCTTCAATCTTGGCCTCCACCCGCGCAAGGCGCTGTTGCAGCACCGTCTGGAGATGGTTTTCCAGCCACGGGCTGCGCCGCGCGTTGGCGTAGATGGCAAGCACGTTCTTGATGCTCAGGCGTTCGTAGATATCGTTGACGAAGTAGTGATCCCGCTGCATCGCGAGCTGGTCGTAGGTGCGGAAGCCCAGCATGGAGATGATGTCCGTCAGGGCCCTGATGCCGGCGTTGAAACCGACCGCGCAAATCAGCTGGCCATGGGCGAGGCCGAGGTGCCGGGCGATTTCGCGGGAACGCCGGTCGTCGGCGGCGCGTTCACGCGAGGTGGCCGCGTGGAAGATGATCTTCAGCAGGTCCTCGTCGTTGGCCGTCAGGATTTGTTCGAAAAGGGTCATGCTGTTTGCTGCGTCCAGCTCAACGCTTCAGCGCCAGTGGCTGGGCGGCTTCCAGCACTTCGGCGGCGTCGAGCAGTTGATCGTTGGAGTCGAAGAGTCGGGCCACGCAGGTCCGTTGCAGGGCTAGTTTGAGGCCGCCGAAGCCGAGCGCGCCGTAACAATGTTTGCCGTGGCGGAGGATGCCACTGTCGGTCATTTCGATGCCGCCGATGCCGAACGGCGGGGTCGCGTTGGCGTCGACGAGGGCTTCGAGGCCTGGATGGCCGGACCATGCCGACTCCGGCAGGAGTTCAACGCCGGGGGCGCCGGTGGTCACGACGATCTGCGCACCTTCGAGGCACGCTACCGTGGCGGCAAGGTCCGGGGTGGCAGCGGCTTCAAGTTCGATCTTGAAACGCTCGCGCAGGGCTGCCGCGGCGGCCTCCGCGCGGCCCATCAGGCGCGAGGCAAGGGTGACCTTCGCGCCCTTCAGCGCCAGCATCGCCGCGGCGCGCTGCCCAACCGGGCCCGTCCCGGCGAGGACCACCGCGCGTTTGCCGGCCAGGGGCACGTCGCGGGAGAGCAGGGCGATGGCTGCAGCGGCCGTGGTGTTGCTGCCGTTGCTGTCCAGCATGACCGACACGCGGAACTGCCCGAAGAACTGCCGCCGCACCGCCTTGAATACGGCCTCGCCTGCGGCCAGGTTGCTACCGGTCACGAAAATGGCGCTGGATTTCTTGGCCCCCGGCGGGCGCGTGAAGACGAGACCTTCCACCAGCTTGCCGACGTTGTCCGGAGTCACGCCACCGAGGGGCGTGACGTGGTCGGCGCCGCCGTCATAGGCCACCACCACGTCGAAGGTGTTGGGGATGGCATCGGTATCGAACAGGAACAGGAGCTTTTTCATGCGGCGGCGGGCGACTGGTGTCCTCGGGCGGATGGTCCACACTAACCGCGGGCGGAAACCCTGCCAAGCAGGACCCGTCGAAATGGAGGATACGTTCACGCTACGACGGTGCCTATACTCGCATGGGTATCAGTTGGAGCCAGGAGGCCTGCACTTGATTACGGATCAATCCGTCGAGGATTTCCTCGACCAACTTGCCAGCCGTGCCTCGACGCCTGGTGGCGGCAGCGCAGCCGGTCTGATGGGCGCCATGGGTGCCGCGCTGATCAGCATGGTGTGCAACCTGACCCTGGGGAAGGAGAAGCACGCCGACGTCGCCGATGAGATGCACGTGGTGCTGGTAGACGCCGAGGCGCTGCGGGCGGCGCTTACCCATACGATTGCCGAGGACGGTGCGGCCTTCGATGCCGTGATGGTGGCCTACGGCCTGGCACGGGACACCGACGGCCAGAAACTCGCGCGGAGCGCCGCCATCCAGGCCGCCCTGAAGCTTGCCACCGACGCACCACTGGCCTGCGCGCGACTGGCCGCGCGGGTCGTCGCGCTGTCCGAGCCGGTGGCCTTGCGCGGCAATCCCAACGTGATAAGCGATGCTGGCGTGGCGGTGATGGCGGGATGGGCCAGCTTGAAGAGCGCTGCGCTGAACGTCTACGTCAACGCAGCGGTCATCAAGGACCGCGAGTTCACCGAACGGCGGCTGGGCGAACTCGCCCGGCTGCTGGTTGCAGCGGAGCCCGCGGTGGCACGCATCTACGAGGCCGCGCGCAGCCGGCTGTAAGGAGCCGTTCAGCTAGCGTCTGTCTGGGTGATCCGCATGGAGAAATCGGTGGCCTTGAGGTGCTTGGTCAGCCCGCCAACGGAGACGAAATCAACCCCGGTGGCGCCGACTGCCGGCAGGTCGGCGAACTCGAATCCGCCGGAAGCCTCGAGCTTCACCCGGCCTGCAGCGAGGGCGACGGCGCCCTCCAGCATCTGCACCGTGAAATTATCGAGCAGCAGCATGTCGGCCCCGGCCGCGATGGCCTCGCCAATCTGGGCGAGCGTTTCCACTTCTACTTCGATGGGCAGGTTCACTCTGGCGGCGTGGAGCGCGTTGATTGCGGCGGCGATCGAGCCCGCCGCCGCGATGTGGTTTTCCTTCACGAGCACGCCGTCATACAGCCCGGCGCGATGGTTGAATCCGCCGCCGCAGCGCACGGCGTATTTCTGCGCACGGCGCAGCCCGGGAATGGTCTTGCGGGTATCGAGGAGGCGCGTGGTGCTGACGGCCAGCGCGTCCGCGTAACGACGGGCGGCGGTGGCGGTGCCGGACAGTGTCTGCAGGAAGTTGAGCGCGCTACGTTCACCGGTGACCAGCACCTGCGCTGAACCGTGCACGCGACAGACCACGTCATCGGCCTGCAAGGGCTCGCCGTCCGCCTTCAGCCATTCGACGCGCGTGCCCGGATCGAGTGCCTGATAGACCCCTTCGAACCAGCGCTGGCCGCACAGCACCGCAGTTTCGCGGCAGATCACGGTAGCCACCGCACGGCGGCCGGGAGGTACGAGGCTCGCGGTGGCATCGCCACTGCCGACATCTTCGGCCAGGGCGGCTGCGATGTTGGTGTCGAGGTCGGCAAAGAAATCTATCCGGGTGGCGCTGCGGTCGAAGGTGGAAGGCACGGTGGAGGGCTCTCTGCGGGCGGTTCTCTAGCCTAATCGCAGCAAGGCCGGATGTTCAAACCGCCAGTGCTATCATCCGGCCCGCCTTCCCCGGAGGCGGCTACTCCAACACCAGGCGCGACGCATGACGAGTCCAGAACCCCAGTTAGTCCTTCCCTCCCGCGTGGTGCCCACCCTGGAGGAAGATGTTCGCCGAGGGCTGCTGCAGGCACCCCGCGAACTGCCCCCCAAGTACTTCTACGACGACCGCGGGTCGGCCTTGTTCGAAGCCATCTGCGACACCCCTGAGTACTACCCGACGCGCACGGAGCGCGCCTTGCTCGCGGCCCACGCCGCGGAAATCATCAACACCGTCATGCCGCGCGTGTTGGTCGAGCTTGGTAGTGGCGTGGCGAACAAGATTGGTCCGCTGTTCGAGGCCTGCGCCGCGCAGGGGCTGGAAGTGCAGTACTGCCCTTTCGACGTCTGCGCGGACGTGCTGACCCGCAGTGCCAGCCTGCTGTCGGCGCGGTTTTCAGGGCTGGAGGTCAAACCCCTGCTGGGTGATTTCACCGCCGGGCTTGAACACCTGCCGGATTTCGCCGGTCCGACCTTGTTCATGTTCCTTGGCGGCACCATCGGCAACTTCACCGCCGAGGAGGCCGTGGTGCTCCTGCGGGATCTGCGCTGCCTGATGGCGCCCGGCGACGGCCTGCTGTTGGGCGCCGATCGCGTCAAGGACGAAGCGCGGCTCAACGCGGCCTACAACGATGCGGCGGGCTACACGGCGGCGTTCAATCTCAACGTGCTGTCGGTGCTGAACGTCGCGCTGGGGGCGGATTTCGTACCGGAGCGGTTCGCGCACCGTGCGTTCTACAACGTCGGAGAGGCGCGCATCGAGATGCACCTCGAGAGCCGGGAGGCGCAGACCGTCTCGCTGGGTCGCCTCGGGGAAGCCCTGGATCTGGTGGAAGGCGAAACGGTGCGTACGGAAATCAGCCGCAAGTTTTCCCCTGAATCACTGGTTGGGTTGCTGGCCTCGGCGGGCCTGCGCATCGAGCGGCATTTCAGTGCGCCGGACGACGCGTTCTCACTGGTGCTTGCCGCGCCGGCCCGTGCTTGATTCGAACTGGCTGGCCTTCGATCCGGCGACCGGCTGGTGTGCCGGCGCGCAATGCGTGCCGTCACTCAACGCCAATGCGCGACCGCCCGGCACCGAGATTGACCTGCTGGTGATCCACGCCATCAGCCTCCCTGCGGGTTGCTACGGCGGTCCGCATATCGAGGCGCTGTTCACCAACCAGCTGGACCTTTCCGCGCATCCCGGTTTCCCTGGGCTCGCGGAACTGGAAGTCTCGGCTCATTTCCTCGTACGGCGGGACGGCACCTGCCTGCAATTCGTTTCAACGCTGGAGCGTGCGTGGCACGCGGGTGTCTCGCGCTTTGCGACTCGCACGGGCTGCAATGACTTCTCGATTGGCATCGAACTCGAAGGTTGCGACGGAGACGCCTTTGCCGAGGCGCAATACGAAACCCTCGTAGCGCTCACCGCGACCCTGCGCGCGGCTTATCCCGCAATCGCCGTGGGCAACATCGTCGGGCATGCCGACATCGCGCCGGGCCGCAAGACCGATCCGGGGCCGTTCTTCGACTGGCCCCGGTATCGCCGGGCACTCGGGGGCGGGTCGTCAGGCTGAGGCGAGGAACTCGCTGGTCGAGAGCAGGCGATAGTTGGCCGCGCCTTCGCCGTCTACCCACAGCACCTTGCCTTCCTCGTACCAGTCGCCCAGGACAAAGCGCCGTCGCGTCACGCCCTCGGCCTCCAGCCGGTGGACACCCGGGCGGTGGGTGTGGCCGTGGATCAAGACCGTGGCCGCGTGGGCCTGCAGCACCCGCAGGACCTCGGCGGCGTCGACATCCATGATGTGATCGTCCTTCTCCATCATCGAGGTCTGCGTGCCTTCGCGAGTCTGGGCGGCGATGCGCCGGCGCTCGGCGAGCGGCGCGAGCAGGAATTTCTGTTGGTTGCCGGGATCGCGCACGAAGCTCCGGAAAGCCTGGTACTTGAGGTCGCGCGTGCAGAGGAGATCGCCGTGGCCCACCAGCACCTGCTCCCCGCCCAGCGTAAGCGTCGCGTAGTCAGGCAGCAGGCTTGCGCCGGTATCGCGACTGAAGCGCTCGCCCAGCAGGAAGTCGCGGTTGCCGAGCGCCACGTGCAGGCTGCCGCCCGCGTCGGTGAAATGCTTCAGGGCGGCCACCACTTCGAGATGGAAGGGCGCGTCGTCGTCGTCGCCCGGCCAGAACTCGACCAGATCACCCAGGATGTAAACCGTGGCGCGACGCTCGGCCGCGCGCTGGAGTACGGCATGGAAAACGGCAAGCTGCGCCAGGCGCAACTCGCTCATGTGGACATCGGAAAGGAAGAGCGTTGCCATCGCTGGCCTCAGGCCAGCGCGGTGGCGGTGATTTCAACGGTTTCGACGGGCACGTCGGTCATGCCATTGCTGCGGCCGGTCTTCACGGCCTTGATCAGTTCCACGACATCCATTCCTTCGACGATCTTGCCAAACACGCAGTAGCCCCAGCCCTGCGTGGAAGGGTCACGGTGGTTCAGGAAATCATTGTTCTTCACGTTGATGAAGAACTGGGCGGTGGCGGAATGGGGATCGTTGGTGCGGGCCATGGCGACGGTGCCCACGTCATTGGCGATGCCGTTGCTGGCTTCGTTCTGGATGGGGGCTTGGGTCTTCTTCTGGCTCATGGTGGGGGTGAACCCACCGCCCTGGACCATGAAGCCGTCGATGACGCGGTGAAAAATCGTGCCGGCGTAGAAGCCGTCAGCCACGTACTGGAGGAAGTTGGCGACGGTGGCCGGGGCCTGTTCGTCGAATAGTTCGAGCGTGAATGAGCCGTGGTTGGTATCGAGCTTGACGCGGGTGCCGGCCATGGGAGGTTCCTTGAAAGGGGTTGAAACGAAGCTGGAATGCTTGGCCGACGGTGTTGGTCCGCGGCGCGCGGAATGTTGCTCGACTGGGATTGCGGCCGCAAGCATGGAAGCGTGCCAACTGCGTTGCGTCCTCCGGCCTCGCTGCGTATCATCCGGTCTCTTTCGCTGGGACCGGTGACCGAATACTCGGGGCATAGCGCAGTCTGGTAGCGCACCTGCTTTGGGAGCAGGGGGTCGTGGGTTCGAATCCCTCTGCCCCGACCAAACGGTTGGTGCCGACGTCTCTTCCTGGTTTCGAATGCGCCTGTAGCTCATCCGGATAGAGCATCGGCCTTCTAAGCCGAGGGTAGCAGGTTCGAGTCCTGCCAGGCGCGCCACCAAAACGTGGGTGCCGATGCAAGCAAGGCATCGGACACACGACAGTGAAAGAGAGCAAGTTCGATGGCGGGCGTAGCTCAGTTGGTAGAGCGCAGGTTTGTGGTACCTGATGTCGTGGGTTCGAACCCCATCGCTCGCCCCATCACCCTCTCCCGCAAGGGCCGTTAGCTCAATTGGTAGAGCTGCTGACTCTTAATCAGTAGGTTGTAGGTTCGAGTCCTACACGGCCCACCATCACCGCTTCCAACGACGTCCAACGGCAACCCGGAAACGGCCAAAAAAATCCCTGGAAACAGACCATCAGAGTCGACCGGGTTCCCCGTGAATTCGTTGGCAGCCTGCATCCCCTGACGGTAGGTTCGACGGTAGCTAGCAAATGTCCGACACAGTCGGCAGGCGTTACCGCCCTGCTGAACAAACTCACCGACGCCAAGATCTCCAGCGCAAAGCGGCAGGCCACTCAGTGAAAACTCGCTGACAGCGGTGGCATGCGCGCCGGCACCGTTGCTGGTGGGAAGGCTGTAACCGCACCCCAGGTCTGCGGCGTTGGGGTTGCATATACAAAGATATGCAACCGACCATGCCCGACGGCGCTGACCTTGCGTCCTGACGTCCACAATCGCAGGACTCCACCATGCACGACGTGGCCCTCATCATCGGTGCCGGAGACGCCACCGGCAGTTCGATTGCCCAACGCATTGCCCGGGAAGGCCTGACCACCTGCGTGACGCGCCGCAAGGTGGAGCAACTCGCTCCACTGCAGGCCGCCATCGAGGCCGCAGGCGGACGGTGCCATGCCTTCGGTTCTGAGAAGACGCGGTGACTCGCCTGTTCACCGGGATTGAATCGACCATAGGTCCCATCAGCGTGTTGGTGTTCAACGTGGGTGGCAACGTGCGCTTCGGCATCACGGAAACCACCGCCCGGGTCTATCGCAAGGTCTGGGAGATGTGCGGCCCTGGGCGGGTTCCTGACCGGACGCGAGGCGGCCAAGGTCATGCCGCCCCGGCAGCGGGGCACGATCATCAGTTGGACGGTAATTCGAGGTTTAATAAATAAAACCACCCCGCCGCGAGGTCCGTCGTGGCGGGGTATCTATCCTGCCGCCGCCATCGGGTGGGTTCCTCGCAACGCCTCCACGGCGGCTCTGCCAAAACCCACGATCGAATCTTGAGGTTTTTCCACCGCAGGCTGTGTGCAGTGCGGCGAAGGTCGGCGCGTACGCGTCCGGTGGTCGAATCAATCCATCTCCAAGGTGGAAATTTAGTAACAATTCCCAGTAGGATACGAGCGAGAGCTGCCACGTCCTGTTAACTCTGTAGAAGCCCTGACGGATGCTGCATCAAAACGTCTTGAAGTTTGCTGGGTTCCGCTATCTGACCTGGGCCACGGTTTTGGTGCTGGGCAGCATTGCTGCCTATCTCTGGCATACGCCCGCCACCGTTCCCAACGGGGGCACCTGGCTTGGCTACACCCTGGGGACCATCGGTGCCCTCATCATTGTCTGGCTTCTCCTGTTTGGCCTGCGCAAGCGTGCCTACCGTTCCCGGCTGGGGACCGTCCAGGGCTGGCTCTCGGCCCACGTCTATCTCGGCCTTTCCCTGGTGGTGGTCGCCACGCTCCACACCGGGTTCCAGTTTGGCTGGAACATCCACACCCTGGCCTATGGCCTCATGCTGACGGTGATCGCCAGCGGCATCTGGGGCGTTTATGTCTATTTCCGCAACCCGGCGCTGATGAGCGGCATGTTGAATGGCAAGGCGCTCGACCAGATTGGGCACCAGTTGAGGGAAATCGACGGCCAGTCCAAGCGCATTTCCAGCAAGCTTTCCCCCGCGGTCCAACAACTGGTGGAGCAGTCGACGCGCGCAAATATCATGGGCAAGCTCGGCGGCCGGTTCACGGCCCAGGTGTTCGGCTGCCCCACCCGCAAAGCCGTCGAAGCACTGGAACCGATGATCAAGGGCGACGCCCCGCAACTGCTCCGCGACCTTTACGCCCTGCAGTTCCAGCGCCTGACGCAGCTGGAGGAAATCCGTGGCTTCATTCGCACCAAGACCTGGACCGACATCTGGTTGCTGATCCACGTCCCCCTTTCGTTTGCGCTGCTTGCAACGCTGACGGCCCACATCGTTTCCGTTTTCTTTTACTGGTAGCCCCTGATGCACCAGAAGCCCGACGACCCGATCAGCGCCGAAATCGAACGACTCGAAAAGCCCCTCGGCGGTCGCCGCGCGCTGTCCTGGCTGTTGTTCCTGCTGGCGACGGCTGCCTTCCTCCTGCTGCCCATGGCCGGCTCCGGGCATGGCTCGGTATTGCGCGGCTTCCTCGAGAAGCTTCCCGGGGTGTCT
>JAYTTZ010000068.1:0-35298 GCA_043744805.1 Gammaproteobacteria bacterium | reverse complement strand
ACCTCCCGGGTGAGACCAACGCAACCCACACGGTGAGCCACGACGACGTCGGTGGGTACCTGCGGGTGGTGGTGAGCTACACCGATGGTGCCGGCACGCCGGAGACGGTGAACTCGCCTGAAGCGCCGCTGGTGGTGGACAACCTGCCGGTGCAGGGCTTCACCGCAGGCCCGGACGTGCTGGTTGGGGACAGTGCCAACAACACCTTCTTAGGCCTCGGCGGTTCAGACCTTCTCTATGGCAATGACGGCAACGACACCTTGAGCGGTGGTCTTGGCGCGGACATCCTGGAAGGCGGTGCCGGCAACGACACCTTGACCGGTGGCGGTGCCTTCGACCTCCTGGATGGCGGTGCCGGCGACGACATCTTCGTCTTTGACGTGGTGCCGTCGGTGCTGCCAAGCGAGTTCGACTTCATCAACAACGGGTTCGAAGGCGCAGGCTCACCGGGTGGCGACGTCATCGCCCTTGCGGCAAGTGCATTCCCGGAACTGTTTGGGGTCTCGGACTTCTCGCCGTACTTTGTAAGCGGGGATTTTGGTTTAGGCGCTACTGGCCTGGTGCTCTCCCCTCCTACTACGGTGAACACGCATTTCATCTTCAACACCTTCGACACCTCGATCTACTACGATGCCGACGGCTCCGGCATCACATCCAGCCCGATCTTGCTCGTCAGTTTCATTGGTGCCGCCGGGCTCGTGCTGACGGCGAACGACTTCCTCATCGTCTGAGGGCGCTTCACCCCGCGCCTGAAAGTCTCCGACGACACCGCGCCTGCCGGGTCGTCGGAGCCTTCTTCACCAGCCGTTTCAGGCGCCAGGGCACGCCGCGGGATCCCGGCTTCCAAGCCGCCGCGTCCCTGCGCTCGCTGCCCATGGGACACCTGCCGCTCAAGGGTGTTGTAGCCCTCGCGGCCCACGTAAAGCGTGGTGCACGAGGCGGTGAATCGCGCAGTCTGTGATGAGATTCGCACCGGGGTTCTGGAACCCGACAGCATTACCCGGGTCTGGACGGCAGCGACCCATCAAGGCCGTTGCCCTGCTCGCCGCTATGGGTGCAGTGCGGTAAGCTCGCGCCACAGCGTCTCAGCGTCAAAGCCCGTGTCGGGCCGGACCCCCTTACATGCAGGATCTCCTCCGCAACTTCCGTCGCTACTGGCTCTATGCCGGCTTTTTCAGTTTTTTCTGCAACATCCTCGCGCTTGCTTCGCCGCTCTACATGCTGCAGGTGTACGACCGCGTCCTCACCAGCCGCAGCCCCGAAACCCTCATTGCCCTCACCGTCATCACGCTCGGCATGATGGTTGTCATGACCTTGCTGGAAGGCGTGCGATCCCGCGTGCTGCAGGCCGCCGGCCTCGCGCTCGAAGCCCAGGCCGGGCCCTTGGTGGTGGGACGCTTGATGGAAAGCACCGCCAACCCGGCACGTGGCACCCAGCAACAGGCCACCTTGCGCGATACGCAGCTTCTGTCCGCCTTCATTTCCGGTCCTGGCGTCCAGGCGTTCTTCGACGCGCCGTGGGTGCCGGTGTTCGTCATCATCATTTTCATCATGCACTGGATGCTGGGCCTCCTGGCCCTGGCGGGTGCGCTCATCCTCTTTGCCACGGCGGTGATGAACGAGCGCATGACCCGTGGCGCGCTGGAAGAAGCCGCGCGCGAACAGCGCAAGGCCAACCGCTTCGTGGAGTCCTCGCTGCAGAACGCCGAAGTAGTGGTGGCGCTGGGCATGCAGGACAACGTGGTCAGGCGCTGGCGTGCGCTGGGCCAGCGTGGCATCGCCGCCCAGTCGCGCGCCGGACGCCTGGGGGGATTCTTCTCAGGGAGTACCAAGTTCTTTCGCCAGGCCCTGCAGACCCTGATGCTCGGGGTCGGCGCCTGGGCGGTCATCCGCATGCAGGCCTCGGCCGGCATCATGATCGCGGCCACCATCATCCTGGGTAAGGCGCTCGCGCCGGTGGAACTCGCCGTGGCCGGCTGGCGTGCTTTCGTGGACGCGCGCGGCGCCTACAACCGGCTGGATGAACTCATGCGCGAACAGCAGCGCGACGATGCCAACCGCACCCGCCTGCCGGAACCCAGGGGCGCGCTGGTGGTGGAGAACGTGACCTTCGGCGTGCGCAATCCCGACCGCATCATCCTGCGCGGGGTGAACTTCGCGCTTGAGCCCGGCGAGTCCCTGGGCCTCATCGGCCCCAGTGCCGCCGGCAAGTCCACCTTGTCGCGCCTCATCACCGGGGTGTGGCGTGCAAGTGCAGGTGCCGTGCGCCTCGACGGCGCGGAGTTATCACAGTGGGATCGCTCGCAGCTTGCCGACTACCTCGGCTACCTGCCGCAGGACGTCGAACTCCTGGCCGGGACCGTGGCGGAGAACATCGCCCGGCTGGGTGAAGTGGACAGTGAGAAAGTGGTGGCCGCCGCCCAGCTCGCACAGATCCATGAGCTCATCCTCGGCCTGCCGCAAGGCTACGAAACCGATATCGGCGAGCGCGGCGTGGCGTTGTCCGCCGGCCAGCGCCAGCGGGTGGGGCTGGCCCGCGCGCTTTACGGCAAGCCGAAGCTCGTCGTGCTCGATGAACCCAACTCCAACCTCGACGCCGCCGGCGAAGACGGCTTGTTGAACTGCCTGCGCGGCATGAAGACCGCAGGGATCACGGTCGTCGTGGTCAGCCACAAGCCGAGCCTGCTGGCCGGGGTCGACAAGCTTGCCGTGCTGCGCGAAGGCAAGCTCGAACTGTTCGGCCCTACCGCCGATGTCATGCGTCAACTGTCCAAGCCGGCCGGCGCTCCCCTGCAGGCCGTGAACGAGGTGGCCAAACGTGGCTAGTAACGCAGCGCTCAAGGTGGTGGGAGAGGACCCGGTCCCCAACCACGACGCCCGCGGCCCGGTACGCACCGGCCTTGCCATCATCGCCGTCGCCTTCCTGGGCTTTGGCGGCTGGGCCGCCCTGGCGCCGCTTTCCGGCGCGGTGATCGCGGCCGGTGAAGTGAAGGTCGAGGCCAATCGCAAGACGGTGCAGCACCTCGAAGGCGGCATCGTCGCCGCCATCAACGTACGTGACGGCGACGTGGTGAAAGCCGGCCAGACGCTCATCGAACTCCAGAGCGAGCAGGTTTCGGCCAGCGTCGACATGGTGATGGGACAGCTCGACGCCGAACTGGCCAAGCACGCGCGGCTGCGCAGCGAACGCGTGCGGCAGGATAACGTGGACTTCCCGGTCACCCTCACGTCCCGTCGCAACCAGCCGGACGTCGCTTCGCTGCTTGAAAGCGAGCAACACTTCTTCGACACCAAGAAGTCTGCGCTGGAAGCACAGCTGAAACTGATGACACGCCAGGTGGCCGAGTCCCGCACGGAAATCGCCGGGCTGGAGGAGCAGGTGGCGGCCGAAGAGCGCGCGATTGCGCTCTTCGAGGAAGAAGTAGCGGCCAACCGGACGCTCGAAGCCAAGCAGTACGTGCAGAAGACCCAGATCCTCGCGCTGCGTCGTGGCCTCGAGGACTTCGCGTCACGCCGTGGCGCCCACAAGGCGGACATCGCGCGGGCCCAACAACGCATCACCGATCTGGAACTGCGCAGCATCGGGCTCACCGATCGCTACGTGCAGGAAGCGGCGTCGGAATTCACCGATTCCCAGGCCAAGGTGTTCGACCTGCAGGAGCGGGTGCGTCCGTCCAGGGATGCACTTCAGCGCCAGAAGATTGCCGCGCCCATCGGCGGCACGGTGGTGGGCATGACGGTCTTCACCGTGGGCGGCGTGATCAAGCCCGGCGAAACCCTGATGGACATCGTGCCAACGGAAAAGAAGCTCATCTTCGAAGTGAAGCTCGACGTGAAGGACATCGACGAAGTGCACGTGGGCGCCGAGGCCGAAGTGCGCCTGAGCGCGCTGGACCAGCGCGTCACGCCGCTCATCACCGGCACCGTGGAATACATTTCCGCCGACCGCCTGGTCGAACCCCAGACCCGCGCGCCGTACTTCCTGCTGCACATCGTGGCCGACGCCGAATCCCTGCGGCGCGCGGTGGGCCTCGACATCCAGCCCGGCATGGCGGCCGAGATCTTCGTGAAGACCCGCGATCGCACCTTGTTCCAGTACTGGCTGGAGCCCATTGCCTCGGTGTTACGGCGGACGATGCGCGAGACCTGACAGCCGGGTGACAGGTCGCGCGCACCCGGTGCCACGCTAGATCGTGGCACCCCCGTCGATGACGAAGTTCTGCCCCGTGGTGAAGCTCCCGGCGCGGCCCGCCAGGTAGACCGCAATCCCTGCCACTTCTTCCGGCTCGCCAATCCGGCGTAGCGGATCCTTCGCCGTGCGTTCGGCCAGGTTCTCGGGGTTTTCCCACAGCGCGCGGGCGAAATCCGTGCGGATGAGTCCGGGTGAAATAGCGTTCACCCGCACATTGTGCTGCCCGTGCTCCACGGCGAGGTTGCGCACCAGCTGGAGATCCGCCGCCTTGGAGATGCAGTAGGCGCCGAGCGTGCTGGAACCGCGCAGGCCACCGATGGAGGAGACGATGATGATGGCGCCGTCCTTGCGGGCAATCATCTCCGGTAGCACCAGGTTGACCAGCCAGTGGTTGGCCATGATGTTCACGCCGAGGATTTTCTGGAAGGCGTCGTCGGGCAGATCCTGCATGGAACCGTAGAACGGATTGACCGCCGCGTTGCAGACCAGGACGTCGATCTTCCCGAGCTGCAGGCGCGTGCTCTCCACCAGGCGTTCGAGGTCCGCGCGCTGGCTGATGTTGGCGGGAATGGAGACCGCACTGCCGGCTGCGCCGGCGAGTTCGGTATTGATGGCGGTGGCCACTGCCTCGCAGGCCGGGGCCTTGCGGCTGGAGATCACCACCTGCGCACCGTGCCGCGCCATCTCGGTTGCGATGGCGCGGCCAATGCCCTTGGTGGAACCGGTGACCAGTGCCACCTTGCCGGTGAGATCAAACATCGACTGCTGCATGGGGTCCGTCCTGCGTCTTGCTGTGGCGTGCCCGGAGTATCACTGGCGCTGGCGATGGCGAGCAAACGGGGCCATCCGGTACATTGCCGCCATGTTCATCATCTCGCCCCGACTCTCGCTGCCGCTGGGCGAAATCCAGACCGACGCCATCCGAGCCCAGGGCAGCGGCGGCCAGAACGTGAACAAGGTGGCGAGCGCGGTGCACCTGCGCTTCGACATCCCCGCGTCCTCGCTGCCCGACGCCCTGAAGGCGCAACTCCTGGCGCGGGGTGATCGCCGCATCACCCGCGAAGGCGTGGTGGTGATCAAGGCGCAGCGGCACCGCACGCAGGAGCGCAACCTCGACGACGCGCTTGATCGGCTGCGCGAACTCATCCTTGCCGCGGCCCACGTGCCGAAGACCCGCAAGGCCACGCGCCCCACGCGCGGCTCGCAAGTGCGTCGGCTGGATGAAAAAACCCGCCGCGCAGAAACCAAGTCACTGCGCGGCAAGCCGGTGGATGCCTGAGCTAGCGGAATCCGAGTGCGGTCATCGATAATCAATCCTCCGGCGTGCGACTCCATGCCGGCACCGTCCCAAATGCTCCAGGAGTGACTCGCATGAAGAAATCCGATGACGCACTGAAGGCCCTGCTGGACCGGGAGGAAATCCGCGAGCTCCCGGCCCGCTACTGCGACTGCGTGTGGCGCAACGACATCCCCGGCCTCGTGAAGCTTTTCACGCCGGACGGCGAATTCACCATGACCACGCCGACCAATGCATACAGCGCGCGCGGCCACGCCGAACTCCTCGAGTTCTACGTGCGGGGGCTCGGCATGACCCCCCGCCCCTACATCCACAACGTGGTGGTAGAGCTGGGCAAGAAGGGCCGCGCCATCGGCCGCTGCCATCTCGAACTGCGCAGCGCCAAACGCGACATGGCCTGGCTGGGCACGGGGCATTACGTCGATCACTACGCGAAGCAGAAGGGCGTGTGGAAGTTCGCGCGGCGAGAATTCACGGCACTGCGGATGGAAGACTCCCCCAGCGAGCCCACGATCACTGATCCCGCGAACGACAGGGCACGCGCGCCGGCTGCGGTTCCCCGGGCCCGCAAGCTTGCGGTGAAAGCCCCCGCCGCCGCCAAGCCCGCGGTCCCGAAGGCGCCGCGCGCGCCCCGCCAGCGCAAGCCTGTCGCCAGCGACTGATCAACCCCTGGCCACGGGTGTGCGGCGCGCCTGCTGCCAGGCGAGCACGCCGCTCAAGGCCAGGGCCAGCGCGTTTACCGTGGCGCACAGCATGAACGCCACGAAGTAATCCCCGGTGCCGTCATGCAGCCAGCCTGCCAGCCACGGCCCGATGGCGGCGGGCGCGGCGGCCATGGAAAACAAGGCCCCCACCACGCTCGCCACGTGCGCGCGCCCGAACAGCACCGAACACAGCGGGGCCACCACCGTCACCCCGCCGCCATAGGAAAACCCGAACATCACGGCCGCCACCCACAGGGGGCCGAGCTGCGTCGCGTGGGCGAAGAGCAGAAACGACAGCACCTGCAGCGCGAAGATCCCGATGAGCACCACGAACTGCCCGAGCTTGTCGGACAGCACGCCGGAGGAAAGTCGCCCCACGATGCCCCCGACGCCGATGGCGCTCAGCACCGACGCCCCGGCCACCTTGCCAAGCCCGAGGTCTTCCGCGAAGGCGACCCCGTGCACCAGCGGTACGAAGACCGCCAGCCAGTTGAGGAGGTAGATCGCGCAGAGCAGGACGAAGGGCAAGGTGCGCACCGCTTCGCTGGCACGCAGGCCCTCGAGGTGCGCGAGATCTGCCGGCGGCGTTGCATCCCCGTCTGGCCACAGGCCGTGGGATTCGGGATCGCGCGCCATGAAGCGCGACGCCAGGAAGATGAGGCAGGCAAAGACCACCGCCATGCCGCCGAGGGTCGCCCGCCAGCCGTAGCCGGCGACGAGGGGCGCGACCAACGGCGGCACCAGGAAATTGCCGAAGCTCGCGCCGCTCGAGGCAATGGCCACCGCAAAGCCCCGACGCCGCGTAAACCAGCGCGCGACCGTGGCGTTGCACGGCACCCAGGCGACGCTCATGCCGATGGACGCGACCACGCCGAGCGTCAGCCATAGCTGCCAGCCGGTGGTGACCAGCGCGCTGGCGCCCCAGCCAAGCCCCAGCAGCAACGCGCCCCAGGCAATCACCGCGCGGGGGCCAATGCGATCGGTGGCGCGGCCGGTCACTGCGCTCAGGACGCTGTAGCCAAACACGTAGAGCGAGTAGGGCAGGGAAGTGTCGGCGCGGCTCCAGCCGAGTTCAGCCGCCATGGGGGTGACGAACACGCCATAGCTGAACTGCAGGCCGTAGGCGAGGAACAGCACGGAGAACGCGGCGGCCACCACGATCCAGCCCTGGAACACGCGCGCTTTCGGCGTGGCGGGCAATCCGGTCTGCAGCATGGGCGTGTGCCTCGAGGGGAAGGACGCAAGGTAATCGACGCACGGCCCACGCAGCAACGCAGCACCTGCGTCGAGTCATCTACAAAGGAAGCCCGATTGGTCACAATAGCCGGTGCCTCGCGCAAGCGTCGCCCGACTTGCCGCTGGTCCGCCTTCCACCTGCTTGAGGAGATTTCCATGAACGGCGCCGAAGCGCTCATCGCCACGCTCGTGCAGAGCGACATCGAATTGTGCCTGGCCAATCCCGGGACTTCGGAAATGCAACTGGTCGGCGCGATCGATCGCATCCCCGGCCTGCGGCCCGTGCTTGCACTGGACGAAGGCGTGGTCACGGGCGCGGCGGAAGGCTACGCGCGCATGGCGCTGAAGCCCGCGTGCACCCTGCTGCACCTCGGCCCCGGCCTTGCCAATGGCCTCGCCAACCTGCACAACGCCCGCAAGGCGCTTTCGCCGGTCGTTAACGTGGTGGGCGATCACGCCACCTACCACCTGGGCTTCGATGCGCCGCTTACTGCAGACATCGAAGGCATCGCCCGTCCCGTGTCGCACTGGGTGAAGACCAGCACCAGCGCCGCCACCCTGGCCGCCGACGGTGCGCAAGCCGTGGCCGTCGCTGGCGGCGTGCCGGGCAAGGTGGCAACGCTCATCGCGCCGGCCGATGCCGCGTGGACCGAACTCCCTGCAGGCTTCATCCTGCCCGCGCGCGTCAAGCCCGTGCCGTTGCCGCAGGTGGACGATGCCGCGCTCCGCGATGTCGTCACTGCCATCCGCGCGGCGAAGAACCCCATGCTGCTGCTGGGCGGCGCCGCGTTATCAGGCGAGGCGCTCCTCATTGCCGGGCGGATTGCCGCACATTGCGGGCTGCGCCTGCACGCGGAGACTTTCAATCGCCGCATCGCGCGGGGCGCCGGGCGCCTGCCGCTGGTGCCGCTGCCGTATCGCGGCGAGTTCGCGCTGGAACTGATGGCGGACGTCGACCTCATGGTGCTGGTCGGTGCCAGGCGGCCGGTGGCTTTCTTCGCCTATCCCGACAAACCGAGCGTGCTGGTCCCGCCGGGCTGCGCCGTGCACGCCTTCGCTGCACCGACCGACGATGTGCCGCAGGCCCTCGCGGCCCTGGCCGAGGCGCTGGGTGCAAGCCACGCGCCGCCCGTCCTGCAGGCGCTGAACCTGCCGGCTCTGGTGGATGGCAAGCTCGATGCGCAGGGCATCGCCGCTGCCGTGGCGCGGCACCTTCCCGATAACGCGGTGCTGGTGGATGAATCCATCACGGGTTCGCAAGCTGCCCAGGCCATGAGCATCGGCAGCGCGCCGCACGACTACCTGCAACTTTGCGGCGGCTCCATCGGGCTTGGGCTGCCGCTCGCCGTGGGCGCCGCGCTGGGCGCGCCGGGTCGGAAAGTGCTGTGCCTCGAAGGTGACGGCAGCTCGATGTACACCCTCCAGTCGCTGTGGACGATGGCACGCGAGCGACTCGACGTGGTGGTGGTCATCTACGCCAACCGCAGCTACGCGATCCTCAACTTCGAGTTCGACCGCGTGGGCGGCGGCACGCAGGGGCCGCGCGCGCGCTCCATGCTCGACATCGGCGATCCGACGCTTGATTTCGTGGCGCTGGCCAAAGGCATGGGCGTGAACGCGGGGCGCGCGCAGACGGCGAAAGAGCTCGATGCTCTGCTGGCGGTGATGATCTGCGAACCTGGTCCGCATCTGATCGAGGCGGTGATGGGCTGAGGGCGGCGGTCTGACGTTGTGCTAGCTGATTCCCCCTCTCCCGCGAGGGGAGAGGGGTAGGGCTTGCCACCGCCGCAATGCGCTCGCATCTGTAGTCTTTCCCCGGCGCATTACGCTGAGCCGTTCACCTTACCGCAACGCCTCGCTCGCAAAGCAAAGCTCCAGCGCACGACACAGCGAGTACGCGTCATCCTTGCCCGCAAGCTCGCGGATGGAATGCATGGCGAAGGTCGCCACGCCGACGTCCACCGTCGGCACGCCGAGGACGGCCGCCGTGATGGGGCCGAGGGTGCTGCCGCAGGCCACGTCCCCGCGCGTCACGAAGGTCTGCAGCGGCACGTCGGCGCGGCGGCAGGCTTCGCGGAAGCGCGCGGCGGTTTCGCTGTTGGTGGCGTAGGCCTGGTTCTGGTTGATCTTCAGCACCGGGCCTTCGTTCAGCAGCGGTCCATGGTTGGGATCATGCCGCTCCGCGAAATTGGGATGCACGCCGTGGGCGTTGTCGGTGGAGACAAGCAGCGAATGCGCCATCGCGCGGGCATAGGCTTCCGGGGAGCCGGCCACCCGCTCCAGCACCGTGTGGAGGAAACTCCCGCGCGCGCCCGCCGCCGAGCCGCTGCCCACTTCCTCGTGGTCGTTCAGCACGATGAGCCGGTTGCTGGGCCCGTGGTATTGCGTCAGCGCGGTCACGGCGGTGTAGCAGCTGAGCAGGTTGTCGAGGCGCGCCGACGCGATGAACTCGCCGCGCCAGCCGACGTAGGCGGGTGCCTGCAGGTCCACCAGCGACAATTCGTAATCCAGCACCGCAGCGTCCACCAGCCAGGGTTCGAAGCCAGCCAGGTGGTTCAGCAGTTCCGCGCGCAGGTTGAAGTCACCGCTGCTGGTGCGCGCGACGATGGCCGGCAGGTGCAGCTGCTTGTTGATGCTGCGCTTCTCGTTGGCTTCGCGATCGAGGTGGATGGCCAGGCTCGGGATCAGCGCCACCGGCTCGCGCATGTCCATCAGCCGGCTGCCGATGCGGCCGTCCGGCAGGCGCAAGGTGAGCCGCCCCGCAAGTCCGAGATCCCGATCAAACCAGGGATTGAGCAGCGCGCCGCCGTAGACCTCCACGCCCAGCTGCCAGTAGCCCTGGCTGCTGATCTCCGGCTGCGGCTTGATGCGCAGGCACGGGCTGTCGGTGTGCGCGCCGATCATGCGCAGCCCGTGGGTGGCCACCGGGGACTCACCCAGCGCGAAGGCGATGAGAGAGGAGTCGTTGCGGGTGACGTAGTAGCGCCCGCCGCGCACCAGCAGCCAGGGCTCGCGTTCATCCAGCAGGCTGAAGCCCGCGTCTTCCAGTAACTGCGCGGCGGTGTGCACCGCGTGGAACGGCGTGGGGGAGGCGTCGAGGTAGTGCAGCAGGCCGTCATTGAAGCGTATGAGTTCCATGGTGTGGACATCCCCGTTGAGGTGGACAGGCGGGCGAGATCCGAGTCTACCGAAGCGATCCGCAGCGCAGGAGTGCGGCCGTGCATGGTTGCCAGTTCAATTGCCCGACCACGGTGCAGCCCTTATCCTCGCCGGACCGCGTCTATGCCGGACCACCTGGGGGGGCGGATCTGGCGATGCGCCTGCGGGCCAACGAAGACACCGACGTGCGGGTGGTGGCGGAGCTCAACAACGGCGAACTCCACATCGATTCCGGCTATACCCGCGCCAGCGGCGGTGACGAAGGCGACGCCGCGCTCGGCCAGCTCATCATCAGCCATCCCAACGTCACCGACCTGCAACTCGACCAGCGCACGCGCGCCTTCATTCCGCCGGAATACGTGACCAAGGTGGAAATTCGCTGCGACGGCAAACCCCTCATGACCGCGGAAACGGATATCTCGATCAGCGAAGATCCGAGTTTTCGATTCTTCTTCAAGCCGAAGTTCGGCGGCACCCTCGAAGCGCGCATGACGGACTCGAAGGGCCGGGAATTCACGCACAGTTTCCCGGTGGAGCGAAGCTGAGCATGGGCAGCACGGCTCGCCAGCGCGCCGGCCAGCGGCTGCGCAACCGGCACGCCACTGCGCCGCTGCTGCAGAAAGGCGGCGTGCACGAGAAAACCCGCAAGGCCAAGCGCAAGCAGGACAAGCAGGAACTGAAGCGGGAGTGGCGGGAGTAGGGGAGGTGAGCCAGGTCCGAGTGGGTTCTGGCTCGCGTACCGGGAGCCCGGCAACTGCAAGGTGGGGAGGCTGCAGGGAGCGAACCATCTTCGACGGGACGAACGGGAAGTCAGGCTTCCAGCACACAGCGAATTTGGTGCCTTTGACTTCAGATTACCGTTCGCCCTGAGCCTGTCGAAGGGGGCGGGTGGTGGCACTTGGATCTCGGTGTGGGCGGATTGGTGCTCAAAGGCCGTGCCACGCCCGTTCATCCTTCGACGGGCTCAGGACGAACGGGCTTTCAGGCTTCCAGCTTCGACGGGCTCAAGGCGAACGGGCTTTCAATGATTCAGCCGGCCACCCTTTCCAGGAACCCCAGCAGCGCCGCGTTGAACAGAATCGGCTGTTCGATGTTCGTGAGGTGTCCGGCTTTCACCAGGATGACCAGCTCTGCGCCAGGAACGGTACTTGCCATTTCGCGCGCGATGGCCGGCGGCGTGAGTTTGTCTTCGTCACCGCAAATCACCAGGGTGGGCACGTTGAAGTCGGCGAGTTTTGCCACAGGTTCGTAGCGCGTCATCGCGACGATGGTCTTGAGATACGACGCCTTATGCAGGACCGTCATGCTGTCGATGAGCTTTTGCAGGGTCGCGGGGCTTGGCTGGCTGGACAGCAGGGTGGGCGCGACGCTGGGGGCGATGTCGCGCGGTTCCTTGCCTTCGAGCAGCGGCTGCTGGCGTGACCTGATGAAGGCTTCGCGCTGTGCGGCGGTGACCGAGTTGTCGTAGCCGGGGAAGGTGTCGCACAGCACCAGGCTAGCCACCCGTGCCGGGTGCGACTCGTAGAAATCCATCACGATGCGCCCGCCCATCGACAGCCCCACGAGGTGGGCCTTGGCCACGCCGAGGTGATCGAGCAGGCGGAGGAGGTCGGCGGCGAAATCCGGGAAGACGAGATCGCCGTCGTAATCGTCGCTGTCACCGTAGCCGCGCGCGTCCCAGGCGATTGCCCGGTACGCGGGGGCCAGCGCGTCAAGCTGGTCGCGCCAGTTGGTGCGGTTGCCCCCGATGCCGTGGAGGAAAACCACGCACGCGCCCTGGCCGGCCTCTTCGAAGGCAAGCCGGGGTGCGCCCGGGACGAAATGCGGGCCTGTGATCGCGCTCAAGGGAAGCCTCAGGCGTACCAGGGCAGTGCCATGGGCGCGCCATCGGCCGCCTTCACGTGCACCGGCGAGGCGGCCAGGGTGGCGATGATATGCAGGTCTTCGCTGCCGTTGTTGCAGATCTGGTGGACGACGTCACCCGGGATGACCAGGGTCTGGTCGGCCTTGAAGGGCAGCTCGCGGCCCTCGAACTTGCAGACGCCGGAGCCGGCCATGATCACAATGACTTCTTCGCAGGCGTGGCTGTGGACCGGAGTCACCGCGCCAGCGGCGATGGTCTGGCGCCACACTTCGAAACTCTTCAGGCCATCCTGGCAGCCGGCGAGGGTCTGGTGCTCGAGGCCAGGCAGCTGGTGCAGCTTGGTGTTGCGGTTGTCGTTGACGTGCATGGGGGGCTCCCTGGTTGGCGGTGGCTGATAAAACCCGGCGCGAGCAGGGCTTGTCAAGCTGGCGAACGGCGCGCGGACTCGTGCAGCAGCAGGCCGGCCAGGATAAGGCCGGTGCCCAGCATCACTTCGGTGCCCGGGATCTCGTCGTTGAAGGCGTGCCCCGCCAACAGCGCAAACACGGGCGTGATGAGGTTGATCAGCGCCACCCGCGTCGCGCTCAGTTCGCGCAGCAACTGGTAGTAGAGCGTGAAGCCGGCCGTGGTGGCGACCACGCCCAGGTACAGGATGGACCACAGGGCCGGTGCGCCGATGTGATCTGGCCACTGGCCGTCGAACAGGAACCAGCTCGCGAAGTACAGCGGCAGGGCATACCCCATGCTGCCGCCCACGGAGGCGAGCGCAGGCATGCGGTAATCGATGCGCTTGATGAGCACGCCGGACAGGGCGTGGATGAACGCGGCGAACAGCAGGAGCGTCACGCCCAGCACGGCGCCGCGTTCGAGCTTCAAGGCGTCGCCAAACACGCGTGCGAGGCCTGCGACCGCCAGCGACAGTGCCAGCAGCTGCAGCGTGTTCAGCCGTTCGCCCAGGAGCATCCGTGACAGGCCCGCCGTCATCAGCGGCGCGAGTCCGAACATCACCGAGACCCAGCCCGACGGCACGTATTGCGCCCCGCAGTAGCAGAGCATCATGGCGCCGTAGATGCCCAGCGCCCCGGCGGCGTAGTGGCGATGGGCGCGGGGGTCGAGCGGTACGCGCTCGTGCCTGAGCCGCAGCAGGATCCAGACGCAAGCGGCGCCGATGAGCATCCGGCTGGTCACGCCAAACAGCCAGCCCGGACCTTCGCCGCTCCACTTGATGGCCAGTGGCGTGGTGGTCCAGATGAGGATCATGGCGAGGTAGGCCGCTGCAATGGGCACGGTGGGCGCTCCTGGAGGACGCGCATCGTAACGCGGCAACTCACCGGCCAGCGTCCGCCAGCGGCCCTCGCTCCACCGCGACTTCAGGCAGCGTTCAGCCGCCGCGGGCAACCTGTCGTGGATTCTTTCCGCGCTCGCCATCGCGGCCAAGACCATCGCCGCGCGGCTCAAGAACGCCGGCAACGCCGAACTGCTGCTGGTGGCAGCGGAAGAAAGCGACGGCCACCGCTACGCGGTGCTGTTCGAGCCGCTCGACGGTTCGGCCAACCTCGACGTGGGGGGCAGCGTCGGCAGCATCTTCTCCATCTTCGAAGTCCCGGCGAGCGACGAACACCTCCTGCAGGCGGGCGGCATGGCGTCGACGGGGACCCGGGACAGCATGGACGTCGAGCCGACGGAACTGCACCAGCGCGTGCCGGTTATCCTCGGCAGCAAGACCTGCGTCAGCGCGCTGGTGGCGAAGCTCCAGGAGGGTTAAGGCAACCCCCGATCCCATCCACCCCTGCCTCGGGGCCGCGTCAAAACCCTCCGTGTCACATCCCGCTTGCCCGAACTGCCCCTCGGTGCCTGGGTCCACGCTGTTGCGGGCATGCCGGGTGCAGGGAGGCGCCGCGCGTTGCCGCCGCTGATTTTCCGTCTCCGATCGAACAAAAAAAAGCGGCCGATGCGGGCCGCTTGCAAGGTATCCGCCCCATGCCCGGGGCAGAGATCACACCATTCGTTCAGAGGGCGACCTGCACGCGCAGGCCAATCACGAGCGCGTCATCGAGCGTCGGATCGGTGCCCGGATCAAAGAAATACTGCACGTCGGGCTGGATCAGCAGCCAGGGCAGCGGAATGATCTGGTAGGTAAATTCCAGCACGGTTTCACCGTCGGTCGCTGCGCCTGGATTGGCGCGGCGGAAATCCTCGCCGTTGCGCGCGTAGGCCACCGCCAAGCCAGCAACGTCCGTTGGGCGGGCGGCCACGGGGCCGGTCCAGCTGAAACCCGCGCCGAGATTCATGTCGGTCTGGTTGCGGTCTTCCTCGGCAAAGCCGAGGCGGGTGAACGCGGCAAGGCCCCGACCGTCGGCGGTCCGCCAGAGGTCTGTTTCGCCCAGCGCGTAGTAGCCGTGGTTGTCGCCGCGTGCGCCGGTGATCATGTTGTCGAATTCAGTCTGGTGCCAGCCACCGAGCGCCACCTTGTAGTGCCTGGTGTCGCCGCCCGTGAGGCCGATTTCACCGGTGGTGAACACCCCGTCGTGGCGCTGGAAATCCACGTGCGTGCCGTAAGGATCGTTGGGATCACCCGGCACGCCGTCGTATACCGCGCCCATCACGTAGGTATTGGCCGTGGGACTGAAGCGCACCCGCGCGGCCATCGCACTGGTCGGGAAGATGGACGGTCCGACCTGCGCGACTTCCAGGCCGATGCCGAACGAACTGTTGAGGAACACGCCGCTGGAATCGGTGACGTAGAACTCGCTGTTGAGGTCATGCAGGCCGACCAGCACGCTCAAGCGATCATCGAGGAAGCGGTGTTCGTACCAGGCTTCGTAGAGCTTTACCGTGCCGGGCGCTTCGATGTTGGTGGCGACCTGCAGCGCACCCACGTTGGCGGAAGTACCGCTGCCGGCATTGCCAAGCAGGTAGAGCTTGAGGGTGCCGCCGTTCCACCACGCGGCCTTGCCCGTATCGACGGTCATGGCGAGATCGAAGTTGGCCGGTGTGGCGACGTCGCGCTTGATGCCGCCGGCGACATTCGCGAGCACGTCAACCGCTGCCGTCGCTTCGATTTCGATGCCTTTTTCAGCGAGTGCCGCGCGCTTGCCGTCCCAGTCGCCCAGCAGCCACGGACGGGCTTCGTCCGCAGACACCGCGCCCAGGGGAAGGAAGGCGCAAAGTACCAGCGTTGCGGACAGCGAAGGCTTCAGGGGCACGGGCGACGCATCGGTTGGGGTTCGATTTGCCTAGCGGCAATTCCATGCCTGCCTTGAGCCTTGGCCGTGCGTCCCCGGGAGTTCGTCAGTGTGACTTGAACAATGTCGTGGCCAGCGCCACGCGTTCCGCGGCGCTCGCGGGAAGGGTGGGGACGGCGTCGACGGTGTCGAGGCGCGGCCGCAGGCCGCGACGATTGGCAATCTGGATGGCGAGTCCCGGGCGCGCATTCAGTTCCAGCAACAGGGGACCTAGGTCTCGATCGAGCACGATGTCGACGCCGAGGTAGCCAAGCCCCGTCAATTCGAAACAGCGCGCGCCGAGTTCAAGCAGGCGCGTCCAGTTGGGAATGGCGATGTGCGAGAGCGACACGCCGAAATCGGGATGCTCCATCACGGCGCGGTTTTGCCACACGCCGTGCACCGTGAGGCCAGTGGCAATCTCGATGCCCACGCCTACCGCCCCCTGGTGGAGGTTGGCCTTGCCGTCCGAGTAGCGCGTCGGCAGGCGCACCATCGCCATGGTCGGCACGCCGCGATACACCAGCAGCCGGATGTCGGGCACGCCCTGGAAGCTCACCGGATCGAAAATCGGATCGGGACGCACCCGGTATTCCACCATTGCCGTGTCCGGCACGCCGCCAAGGCTGTAAACACCACTCAGGATGTTGGAAACGTGGAAGGCCAGTTCGTCCGGCGCGAGCCCGCGTCCGTCGGGTTTGAGCACGAGGTCCTTGCGCCGCCCGTCGACCACCAGCACACCCGCGCCACCGCTGCCGTGCGCCGGCTTGATCACGAATTCGGCAAAGGGCGCCAGCCGCTCGGCGAGGTACTTGAGATCGTGCTCGGTTTCGAACACGCCGTGCAGCGCGGGGACGGCGATGCCGGCGTCGAGGGCAAGCCGCTTGGTGGTGAGCTTGTCGTCCACCAGCGGATAACGATGGCGGGGGTTGTACCGCATGATGTAGTCGCGATTGCGCGCATTGAGGCCGAGGACGCCTCGCTCGCGCAGTCGTAGCAGGGTGGACAGCATGCCGGCCTAGTGGCTCGACAGGTCTTTGAAACGCACCAGTTCGCTTAGGCGATAACCGGTGTACGCCCCGAAGCAAAGGCACACCGCGAGCACCACCAGCAGGAGTTCCGGGAACGCCGACATGAGGTACATGAGGTGGGGTTCGGTCATGGTGAAATAGCCGCCAACCGCCACCACCAGGCTGCCGATGAATTCCTTGATCGCGGTCCCGCCGCCGCGCTCCTCCCACACGATCGACATGCGTTCGATGGTCATGGTGAGGATGACCATCGGGAACAGCGCGATCGACAGCCCCTGTTCGATGCCAAGCTTGGCGGAGAGGAGGCTGATGGCCAGCATGAGCCCGATCACGATCACCAGCACGCAGGCCAGTCGCGGCACCAGCAGTAGCCGCAACTGGGCCAGCGCGACGCGGATGCCAAGCCCAATCGACACCACGATGAGGAAGAGCGCGATGCCGGCCACCAATTGCGTTTCGCGGAAGGCGAGCGCCACCAGCACCGGCATGAACGTGCCGAAGGTCGGCACGCCCACGATCATCCGCATCACCACGATGACCAGTGCGCCGAGCGGCACCATCAAGAGCACGCGATAGACGTTCTGGGTGCGCACGGGCAGGTGCTGCAGTGAGAGGGCCAGCAACCCGCTGTCGACGGTCGACTCCACCTGCGTGGCGACGCTGGCCTGGGCCATGGGCGACTTGGTGCCCGAGAAGCCCACTTCAAGGCCGTGCACGCCGTGCGCCGTGGCCACCTTGGGCTCGTCGTAGCTCCAGGCCAGGAAGTTCGGCGGATAGCCTTCGACCCCCGTTTGCGGATTGAAGCCGCGCCAGCGTTCGCCGTCGTGGACCTGGAGCCAGGGCATCAGCGGCGTGTCGGCGAACTCGGTGTCGAGCGCAAGCCCATAGACCACTCGACTGGGGATGCGCGCGCCGGCCAGCACCTGCGTGAGCAAGCGCGGCCACTGCTCGGCAGTCGCTGCCTTACGGACCACCTTGGCGTTTTCCTGGTCGGAACGGACCAGGTTGGCAATCAGCAGCGAGGTGAAGGTGGCGGTGTCGGCGGACTCCTCGCGCGCCTGCCCGAGCAGGCTTTCAACGGCGGATTTCAGCGGCTCGAGGTATTCCGGGACTTCAGGTACCACGGGCACAGGCCCACCCTTGCTGGCGCTGTCGGCTTGCCGCGGATAGACCCGCACGTGGTAGTAGAGGGCCTGCGTGCCATTGGCCCGGCGGCGGGTCCAGACCGCTTCCCGGCGACCGTCGTCCTCGCCACCGCGGATCGCCAGGCCAAAGCCGCGGGAGACGAAGTCCTCGTCGAGGATCGCAAGCCCCGGTGGGCGTCTTGGCAGGGCAAGCGCCACCTTGGCGGGCTGGCCGCGCCCTTCGAAGTAGACGCGCGCTTCGACTTCCCAGACCGTTGCTTCGGCGGCGGGATCGATCGGCACCGAGAGGCGGGTGACCTTCAGCCACATCACCGACAGGCCCAGCAGTGCGCAGGCTGCGGCGAGCAGGAAGATGGAAGGTTGGCGCATCAGTTCAGGTCCGGGCGAGGCGGCCTGGCGGCGTCAGGGCGCCGGGCAGCGGGGATCTGCGGTGAAGCGCCGGGCGGGATCGACCGCCGCCACGCCGGCGAGGAAGCGCCGCCCGAGCAGCACCGGGTAGTTGAATTTCTTGCGGTTGACCAACGAGAAAAGGGCATCGTAGCGGCGACCGCCCAGGCAGAATTGGAGGTGCACCGTGGGGCGTTCAGCGTTCTTGCCGCTGCCTCGCAGCTTGATGGTGACGTCGCGCGCCAGCGGACGCTCCACCACCAGCGGTTCGCCCTGGTCGTTCCGGTGATCGACGGCAAGCTTGAAACGCACCCACTGCTGGCCGTCGCGCTCGAAGCGCTCGATGTTGGTGGCATGGATGGCAGCGGTCTTGGCGCCGGTGTCGAGCTTGGCTTTCATCACGAGATCCCAGGGCTGTAGGCGGATGGCTTCCACCCAGCCAAGGGTCTGCGGGTCGTCAGCCCGGGGGGCCTGCGCCAGCAGGCTGGCGCCGACCAGCACCGCCAACCGACAGCCCATGCGCCATCCCGTGGATGTCCTCATCTCGACCCGGCCTCAAGCGGTGGAAAACGCGCGGCCGGGGCCGCCAGGGTGCCGACGCCGCGGCAGCAGGCATCGCTTGGACTATACGCGGAAAAGCGCACGGCCCGCATCGACCGGGGCCAGCGTCCAGGGTGCCTTTGCAGCACGGGCGCCCCGCCTACGCTGGCCCGCCCGGTTCCGTTACGATGCCCCTCACCTTTGCTTCGTCCGGAGAGCGCGCCGTGAAATTCTTCGAAGACAACTCGCTGTCGATCGGCAACACGCCGCTGGTCCGGCTCAACAAAGTCACGCCGGGCGGGGCTCTCGTGCTGGCGAAGATCGAAGGCCGCAATCCCGCCTATTCGGTGAAGTGCCGCATTGGCACGGCGATGATCGCCGATGCCGAGCAGCGCGGGCTGCTGAGGCCAGGCATGGAAGTGGTGGAACCCACCAGCGGCAACACCGGCATCGCGCTCGCGTTCGTCTGTGCCGCGAAAGGCTATCCCATCACGCTCACCATGCCGGACACGATGAGCGTCGAACGCCGGCGAGTGTTGAAGGCCTTCGGCGCGCGCCTCGTGCTCACCGAAGGCGCCAAGGGCATGCGCGGCGCCATCGAGAAGGCGCAGGAAATCGTCGCCGCCAATCCCGGGCGCTGCTACATGCCGCAGCAGTTCGAGAATCCGGCCAATCCGGCCATCCACGAAACCACCACGGGTCCTGAAATCTGGGACGCCACCGACGGCCAGCTTGACGTGCTGGTGGCCGGGGTTGGCACCGGCGGCACCATCACGGGCATCGCGCGCTACTTCAAGCACAAGCGTGGTCGCAACATCCTCGCCGTGGCGGTGGAACCAGATTCGAGTCCCGTCATCAGCCAGAAACTCGCCGGCGAAGCGCTGCAGCCCGCGCCGCACAAGATCCAGGGCATCGGCGCCGGGTTCATTCCGGGCACGCTGGATCTCTCGGTGGTGGACCGCGTGGAGCGGGTCAGCAACGACGACGCCGTCAATTTCGCCCGCCGCCTCGCGCGGGAGGAAGGCATTCTCTGCGGGATCTCCTGCGGTGCGGCCGGTGTCGCGGCAGCACGCATCGCCGCCGATCCGGCGTTTGCCGGCAAGACCGTCGTGGTCATCCTGCCCGATGCCGGCGAACGCTACCTGTCCAGCGTGTTGTTCGAGGGTATCGAAGCCTGAACCGCCGCGGCGCCGGCTGATCGCGATCAACCGCCGTCGCGCTACAAGGGCCACCCTGTCTCCTCCGGCCCGCCGTGCCGGTGGCCCTTTGCCGCGTCCCCGAGGAGTCCCCCCATGTCCAGACCCTTCCTGATCCTGTGCGCCTGCTTGCTGGCGGCGAGCCCTGCCGTGCCCGTCACGGCTGCCGACGCGCCGGCCCCCAGCACCAGAGACATCATGCATAAGGTGTTCGATGCCGTGGCCTACCTGCTGCCACTGTCGGTGCGGGCCGAGAACTCCGCCGCGCACTGGGATCACGAACTCATCGAGAAGAAACTGGCGACCCTGGAAGAGGCGTCCAGCGCCCTGGAAGCCCATGCCACCCGCGGCGACCTGGCCTTCCACGATCTCGCCAGGTCCTTCAACGCTTCCGTGCACGATGTCGCCAGTTCCTTCCGCGAAAAATGGCCGACCTACGCGTATTTCTCGCTGATGGAACTGACCCAGCATTGCGTGGCCTGCCACGGCCGGCTGCCCGCCGAGGCCCAGGCGCGCTTCGGCCAGCAGCTGATGGCGCGGGTCGATACGTCGGGTTTCGATCCCGGCGAACTGGCGCAGCTCTACATCGCGACCCGGCAGTTCGACACCGCGTTGGGCGTGCTGGAGCGCAAGCTGCTGAAGATCGAGGGCAACACCGCGATTGACCTCGACAATGGCGGCGTACTGCTCGACTACCTGGAAATCGCCGTGGTCGTGCAGCGCGATCCGGTGCGCGCCACCGAGTTGCTCAAGAAGTTCGCCGCGCGGCCCGACGTGCCGGGTTACCTCAAGGACCGCCTGGCGGCCTGGGAGCGGAGCCTGCAGGAGCTTGCCCCGGTGCTGAAAGGCGACGCGAAGATCGACACCGCACGCAAGCTCTTCATCACCGCCGATACCCTCACCCGCGCACCGCGTGGCCGGGCGCGTGCCATCCACGATCTCGTCGCCATGAGCCTGCTCCAGCGCTGCGTGGCCGCCCCGCAGGGCCAGTCGGCTACCGACGTGGCCGACGCGTGGTACATGCTGGGCGTCATTGCACTGCGCACGATCGAACCCAGGTATTCCGTGCCAGAAATGGAAATCCTGTTCGCCGCCTCCGTACGCGCCGCCCCGCACGGTCCGCGCGCGGCCGAGGCCTATGCGTTGCTGGAGGAATACGGCTACTGGCACGACCAGCCCTTGTCGAAACAGGTGGGCGAAAGTGCGCTGCTGGACATGGGGGCGCTGCGCAAGCTCATGGCCGCACCCTGATCGCAGGCCGGCGGCGCGGCTTGGCTATACTGCCAGCCCCCCACCAGGAGAGCGGCGATGTCGCACGGCGCCGATTCCGCCAAATCGATCCTCTTCGCGCTGGTCGCCAACGCTGCGATTGCCGTCGCCAAGTTCGCTGCCGCCGCCGTGACCGGCAGTGGCGCCATGCTGGCCGAAGCCATCCACTCTCTGGCCGACACTGGCAACCAGGGCCTGCTGCTCGTCGGCATGCGCCGTTCGCAGCGGCCGCCGAGCGCGGATTATCCCCTTGGCCACGGCAAGGCCATTTACGTCTGGTCCTTCCTCGTCGCCCTCATCCTGTTCAGCGTGGGCGGTCTCTTTTCGCTTTACGAAGGCGTGCACAAGCTGTCGCATCCCGAACCCCTCGTGGAGCCGTGGTGGGCGCTGGGCGTGCTGCTGTTCGCCATCTGCGCGGAGTCGGTGTCCATGTGGGGCTGCCTGCGGGAAGTGGAGAAGTCCAGGCGTGGCCGCAGCCTCTGGCGCTGGTTCCGCGAAAGCCGCCAGAGCGAACTGCTGGTGGTGTTTGGCGAGGACTTCGCCGCGTTGATTGGCCTGGTCCTCGCAACCCTGGCGGTGGGGGCGACGATGCTGACCGGCAATTCGCTGTACGACGCGTTGGGCACCATCGCCATCGGCGTGTTGCTCGTGGTGGTGGCCATTTTCGTCGCCATTGAAGTGAAGGCGCTCCTCATCGGCCAGGGCGTCGATCCCCTCATCGAAGCCGAGATGCGTGGGCACCTGGTGCGCCAGCTCGAAGTGGCCGAGCTCTACAACCTGCTCACCGTCCAGCTCGGCGACCGGGTGATGGTGGCGGTGAAGGCCCGCATGAGCGAAGTGCCCGACGCGGGAACGCTGATCAACAACATCAACAAGATCGAAGCCGGCTTCAGGCTGCGATTCCCGGAAGTGATGTGGCTGTTTTTCGAGCCGGATAATGCCGTCTAAGGGCCTCGATGCACTCGTTTCCGGGCCTGCACCGCCGTACACTGCGCGCCCCGCCGCGCCCGGTTCCCGCAAGTAAGCCGCCATGAACATCAGCGAAACCTTCCACAGCATCCAGGGCGAAGGCCACCTCACGGGCAAGCCGATGTTCTTCATCCGCACCCAGGGCTGCAGCGTCAAATGCCCAATCCGTGACGTCTGCGACCAGCCCGAGTCCCTGGACTTCAAGGGCGGCACCGACATCGCGCCCGCGACCCTGGCCGAAATGGCGCTGGCGGCCGTCGGGCCGCGCGGCTGGGTGTCGATTACTGGCGGGGAGCCGCTGGACCAGCCGGACTTCGACGAACTGGTGGCCGCCTGCCGCAAGCTCGGCTTGTACCTCAACGTGCAGACCTCCGGCCTGCGGCGCGTGAATGCGCCCTGGGACTGGTGCACGGTGTCCCCCAAGGCTCCGGTCGCGGCACTCCAGATGTGGTTTGCCCAGGAGCTGAAGGTGGTCTACACCGGCCAGTCGGTGGCCGAGCTCACTGCGTACTACGAGAAATTCTCCGCCTGGAACTACTACCTGCAGCCCTGCATGCGCGAGGGCGTCGCCAACACCGAAGAAACCATCGCCCGGGTCTACGCGCTCAACCGCCTCGGCATGCAGTGGGAATTCTCGGCGCAGTGGCACAAATACCTCGGCGTCCGCTGACGCCGGCGTTGATTGCGACGCCGGCGAGGAGTCTGCTAGCGTCCGCCGCATCACAACACGAGACTGGGGAGACACCATGGAAGTCGGCGTATTCATGATGCCCTCGCATCCGCCCGAAAGGTCGTTGCGGGATGGCTTTGAGTGGGATTTGGAACATATCGAGCTGTGCGATCGCCTCGGCTTCGCCGAAGCCTGGATCGGCGAGCACTTTACTGCGCCCTGGGAACCCAATCCCGCGCCGGACATCCTCATCGCGCAGGCCCTGCAGCGGACCAAGCGCATCCGGCTTGCCGCCGGCGCGCACCTGCTGCCGTACCACCACCCGGCGGAACTCGCCTGCCGCGTCGCCTTCATGGACCACATCTCGCAGGGCCGGATCATGTTCGGCATTGGCTCCGGCGGCCTGCCCAGCGACTGGCGCCTGTTCAACGTGGACGGCATGGCCGGTGAAAACCGCAAGATGACCCGCGAAGCGCTGGAAATCATCCTCAAGCTCTGGTCCAGCGACGGCGCCTTCGAATACAAGGGCCAGTACTGGACGGTGAACGGCATCGATCCGATGTTCGGCAGCCTGAAGCACCACCTCAAACCCCTCCAGCGGCCGCATCCCCCGATCGGCATCGCCGGCCTCTCGCCGCGCTCCGACACCCTGGAAATGGCCGGCGAATTCGGCTTCATGCCGCTGTCGCTCAACCTTTCCCGCGAATACCTGAAGGACCACTGGGATTCCGTGGTGCGGGGTGCGGACAAGGTGGGCAGGGTGGCGCGCCGCGAGGACTGGCGCGTGGTGCGTGAGGTCTATATTGCGGATACGGACGCCGAAGCCCGCAAGCTCGCGCTGAACGGCATGCTGGGTCGGGCCTACCGCGAATACCTGCTGCCGCTGTTCTCGCAGTTCCGCCTGTTGTCCATGTTCAAGCACGATCCTTCGGTGCCCGACAGCGACGTCACGCCGGAATACCTCTGCGAGCACAACTGGCTGGTCGGGTCCCCGAGCACCGTCACGCAGAAGCTGGCGCAGATGTACGACGATTCGGGCGGCTTCGGCATGCTCACCGTCATCAACTTTGACTTCAAGGACGAGTTCAGCGCGTGGACTGCCTCGCAGCGGGCGCTGGTCGAGGAAGTCCTGCCGCAGTTCAACACCCACAAAGCCGCCGCGTAGGCAGTGCCATGGAGGCCCCCGCGCCAGCGGGGGCTGCCCGTTCGATCAACCGGGGGCGAACTTCCCGGCCAGGATGTGCGCCCCCTCGGGGCCCGCGAGTTCCGAGTGCCGGATCCCTGCCGCGAGCCGGAAATCACAGCCGGCCGTCAGGCGCCTCGCCACCCCTTCGGCGTCAAGCGTGAATTCCCCCGCCAGCACATAGCCCCGCGCGGTGAAATCGTGCGCGTGTTCGGGATTGAAGCGGCCCGGCGCCCACTGCGCCTCATAGGGCAGCACGCCCTGCTGCGCCAGTTCGGCGCGAAATTCTGCTTCCGTCATGGGGGCCCTCCTGTAGGGGCTATTCCGGGAAAGTTTCGGGGTTGCGGCCAAGTACCCGGCCCAGCGCCAGCGCGACCGCCTGCTCCACCCGCTTGCGGCAAGCGGCCATTTCCTGCGGGTCGGTGAAGTAGGCCATATCCACGTCATGCCGGATGTACTTTGCGGGGAGTTCGTTGAGGGCCACGCAGGCGACGTCCACGAAGGTGTCGTCGTCGAGTCGCACCGGGCGGCTGCGCAAGGCTTCCAGCACCAGGTGCTCGTAGTAATTGTGTAACTGCTCCATGGGTGAAGTGTGCGGTATTCCGGGTCGGTTGATGAGCGTCATCGCAAAAGCTCCCTTTGGCTTGCGGCAGGACTCGCTGGGCAATATCCCAGCTTAGCGACTTTCCGGGCAGTTGGGCCCGACCTCTTGCGCCGTGCTCAGGCGACCAGGGCGAGCACGCCCGTGGTGATTCGACGGTAGGCCTGGGGGGAAATCCCCAGTTCATGTGGAACGGACTCATGCCGAGGGCGCAGCCCAGCGCCTCCAGGGAAATCTTCTGGTCCAGGTGGGCCTCGATATAGTCGTACACCTGCTGCAGCTGGCGGTGGGACAGGCACTGGCGAACGGGGCGTTCCAGCGTGCCTGCCACGTTGGAGTGGTGCCTGAGCAGGCCTTCGGCAATGGCCAGCGACCAGTGATGGATTTCCTCGAAGGACGGGTTGCCCGGTGCACGGGTGGATCGTGCCGCGGTTCGTCGCCGGCACGGCGGCAGGGCTTGGGCTTGCAATGCTGCTCAGTGCGCACTTCGACAAGCTCCTTTCAGGACGGATCGCAAATTACCCGTGGAACGACGAGCTACGGGATGGCCGCAGGCGCACTTGCAAGATCCCGCGTCCGGCCTGCCAGCGCAAGATCGTGAAAGACCGCCGGCGGCGGGCGTGGAAGCTTGTGGTTCGGGCGCGGGGCAGCCAAGGTGCACGTTGCATCAGGCCCCAGCCCGTGCCGGCCGCCACCAGCGGTGAGGGTGGCCGCACCGTTTAAATCCCAGCAGTGGAGGAGTGACCCATGCCCTATCGGATTTCAGTCGACACCGGCGGGACGTTTACCGACGTCGTGGTGACCGACGGCACCGGCGGATTCACCATCGGCAAGGCCCTGACCGACCGCGAGTGTGCGTTTGCCAGCATCGAGGCCGGCCTTGGCATCGCGGCCGAACACCTGGGCACCACCGTCGCCGCCCTGCTGGCCGAAACCTCGGTGTTCCTCTACGGCACCACCCGCGCCACCAACGGCATCGTGGAGCGCAAGACCGCACGCACGGCCTTCCTCACCACGGACGGCTTCCCCGACATCCTGCTGCTGAAGGAAGGTGGCAAGTCCGAACCGCACAATCTGCGCATGGAATACCCGGACCCCTACATCCCGCGGCGCTACACCTTCGAAGTCCCCGAGCGCATCAACGCGGAAGGTGGCGTCGAACACCCGCTCGACGAGGCTGAAGTCCGCCAGATCCTGGGTAGGTTCCAGAAGCGCGGCATCGAGGCCGTTGCCGTCTGCCTGTTGTGGTCGATTGCCAATCCTGCGCACGAACTGCGGGTGGGCGAACTCATCGAAGAAATCCTGCCCGGCTTGCCCTACACGCTGTCACACCAGATCAACCCGATCTTGCGTGAGTATCGACGTGCGTCCTCCACGGCCATCGACGCGTCGCTGAAGCCCCTGATGCAGGCCTACCTCTCGGGCCTGGAAGAAGACCTGCGCGCGGCGGGCTATCGCAACGACATCCTGGTCAGCACCTCGTTTGGCGGCGTGATGCACCTCACCGACGTGGTGAAGCGGCCCATCTACCTCGTGAAGTCGGGTCCGGCGATGGCGCCCATCGCGGGCTTGAGCTACGTCGAAGCCGAAGGCCTGCCGAAGGACGTCATCGTCTGCGATGCCGGGGGTACCACCTTCGACGTCAGCCTGGTCCGCGACGGCGCGGTGGAGTTCTCGCGCGACACCTGGCTCGGGCCGCAGTGGACGGGCGACAACCTCGGCATGGCCTCGGTGGCCGTGCATTCCATCGGCGCCGGCGGCGGCTCGATTGCCTGGGTCGATCCGGGCGGGCTGCTCCGCGTTGGGCCCCTGTCGGCAAGTTCCGACCCAGGCCCTGCCTGCTATGGCCGTGGTGGCGACCAACCCACCGTGACCGATGCCGCCGTGGTGTTGGGACATTTCGATCCCAAGCACTTCCTGGGCGGCCGCATGACGCTCGATGAAGCGGCGGCGCGGCAGGTCGTGGGCAGGATTGCGGAGGCGCTGGGCGAATCCATCGATCGCGCGGCCTGGGCGATCATCGCGGTCGCCAACGAAAACATGATCGAAGCCATCAAGGAACTGACGATTAACGAAGGCATCGACCCCAGCGAGTCGGTGCTGATCGGTGGCGGTGGCGCAGGCGGCCTCAACATCGTGCCGATCGCCCAGGAGCTGGGCTGCCGCACGGTGCTCGGACCCCGCACGGCCGGCGCGCTGTCGGCCTCCGGCATGCAGTACTCGGACATCATCACCGAGGCCGGCGCGAGCAAGCTCACGGCGTCCGACGACTTCGACTTCGCGGGTGTCAACGGAGCGCTCGCCAGCATCGAGGCGCGGCTCGATGAGTTTGGCGCGCGGCTGCGCGAACGCGGCATCACGAACGTCGAGAAGCGCTACTTCGTCGAAGCGCGCTACCGCTTCCAGGTGTGGGAACTCGACGTCGCGGTGCCTGGCAGCAGCTTCCAGGACCAGGCCGCGGTGGATGCGCTGGTCGGCGAATTCAATCGCGTGCACGAACGCGTGTTCGCCGTGCAGGATCTCACCAACGCGGTGGAATTCCTCAACTGGCGTGGGCGGCTAATCGCCAAGGTGCAGGCGCCAGTGCTGGAACCCACCAAGGAAGCATCCAAAGCCGACCTCACGCCGGATCGCGTGCGCAAGGCCTACTTCGGCAATGGCTACGTCGACACCTCGATCTACCTCGGCGAAAAGCTCCCGGCGGGCGCGCTCATCCATGGGCCCGCGGTCATCGAGGAAGCCACGTCCACCCTCGTCATCTATCCCGGCGCCGTCGCGCGCGTCAGTCCCGGCGGTCGCTACATCGTCACCCCGCCGGTGGAGGCATGAACATGAACGAAGCCCACAAGACCCCCCCGCCGCTGCGGGAGATTGATCCCATCCTGATGGCGGTGCTCGCGAACCGCCTCAACGCCATCGTGCGCGAAATGTCGAACACGCTGCTTAAAACCGCGCGCTCCGCGGTGCTGGCGGTGGTGCGCGATTTCTCGTGTTCCATCGTCACCGGCGACAACCGCTTGCTGTGCCCGGGCGAAGGCCTGCCGGTGCATATCTTCGGTTCCAGCCTGCAGTCGCAGTCGATGGTGGATCTGCACCAGGACCTCGCGCCGGGGGACGCCTTCCTTCACAACGATCCCTACATGGGCAACACCCACGCCGCCGATCACATGATCATGGTGCCGGTGTTCGTGGACGGCGTGCATCTCTTCACCACGTGCGCCAAGGCGCACATGGCGGACTGCGGTAACTCGATCCCGTCCACCTACCACGCCTATGCGCGCGACGTGTACGAGGAAGGCGCGCTGATTTTCCCCTGCGTGCGGGTGCAACGCGACTACCAGGACGTCAACGACATCATCCGCATGTGCAAGCGACGCATCCGCGTGCCGGAACAGTGGTACGGCGATTACCTCGCACAGATTGGCTCCGCCCGCATCGGCGAGCGCCGTCTCGTCGAACTCACCCGCCGCTACGGCGCCGAGACCATCAAGGCCTTCATCAACGAGTGGTTCGCCTATTCCGAGCGACGCATGGTGGACGCCATCGGTCGCATGCCGAAAGGCAAGCTCTCCAACACCTCCACCTACGATCCGCTGCCGCCGGTGCTGCCGAACGGCCTGCCGATCCGGGTGGACGTGGCGGTGGATCCGGAGGCCGGTTACATCGATGTCGATCTCACGCACAACGCGGACAACATGGACTTCGGCCTCAACGAATCCATGGCCTGCGCGACCTCCAACGCGATGTGCGGCGTGTTCAATTGCATGGATCCGGACGTGCCCCACAACGCGGGCAGCTTCTCGCGCATCCGGGTGCACCTGCGTGAAGGCTGCATCACCGGCATCCCCAAATTCCCCCACAGCTGCTCGATGGCCACCACCAACATCGGCGACCGCATCGTCAACGTCACCCAGGCGGCCTTCGCCGCCATCGGGGATGGCCACGGCCTGGCGGAAGGCGCGATTGGAATGGGCGCGGGCGCGGGCGTGATCTCGGGTATCGACTGGCGTCGCAACGGCCCCTTCATCAACCAGGAATGGCTGATCACCAACGGCGGCCCGGCCACGCCGGAAACCGACGGCTGGCTCAACTACGGCCTGCCGGTGGCTGCCGGACTCATGTATCGCGGCAGCGTGGAAGTGGATGAGTCCAAGTACCCCATCCTGGTGAAGCAGCTGCGCGTGATCCCGGGCGGCGGCGGGGCAGGGCGCACGCGCGGCGCGCCGGGTTCCGAACTCATCTACGGACCGCGCCACGATCCGATGACGGTGGTGGTGTCCTGCGACGGCCAGGTGCATCCGCCCAAGGGCGTGCGCGGTGGGCAGTCGGGCCCGGCCGCCGCGACCTTTCACGTGCGGCGCGACGGCAGCGAGGAGAAGCTGCCTGGCGTCGTGGAATGCCGACTGGAGCCGGGTGAGTGGATACGCGGCGTCGACTGCGGCGGTGGCGGTTATGGCGACCCGCTCGAACGTGATCCAAAACGCGTGCTGCGTGACGTCGCCGAGCGCTGGGAAACCGCCGCGCGGGCCAGCGAAGTGTATGGCGTGGTGCTCACGGGCAACGTGGAGGACGACACGCTGGCGGTCGACGAGGCCGCGACGACTTCGCGGCGCAAGGCGCTGGGCGGCTGACCGTCGCGGCGCTGGAGGCAACGATCAACGCCCGGGGTCGCGCGACGCCGGGCTGGAGGAACCTGCGATGACCCAAGCATCCCCCCCGGCGCCTGATTTCGATCCGATCCTGATGGCGGTCCTTGCGAACCGCCTCAACGCCATCGTCCGTGAAATGACCAACACCCTGCTGAAGACCGCGCGCTCCGCGGTGCTCGCCGTGGTGCGTGATTTCTCGTGCTCCCTCGTCACCGGCGACAACCGGCTGCTCTGCGCTGCGGAAGGCGCGCCGGTGCATATCTTCGGATCCAGCCTACAGACGTCCGCGATGTGCGAGCTGCATCCGGATCTCGCGCCGGGCGACGCCTTCCTGCACAACGATCCCTACCTCGGCAATTCGCATCCGGCCGATCACATGTACATGGTGCCGGTGTTCATCGACGGCCTGCACCTCTTCACCGCCTGCGCCAAGGCGCACCAGGCAGACTGCGGGAACTCGATTCCGAGCACCTACTTCGCCAACGCGCGCGATGTTTACGAGGAGGGCGCGCTGATCTTTCCCTGCGTCCGCGTGCAGAAAGACTACCAGCACGTCGATGACATCCTCCGCATGTGCCGGCGACGCATCCGGGTACCCGAGCAGTGGTATGGCGACTACCTCGCTTCGATCGGCGCCGCGCGCATCGGCGAACGTCGGCTCGTCGAGTTGGCGAAGCGCCATGGCGTCGAAACCCTGAAGCAGTTCATCGAAGCCTGGTTCACCTACTCCGAGCGGCGCACCGTGGAGGCGATTCGCCAGATGCCGGCGGGACGCTGGACCAGCACCTCGGTCTACGATCCCCTGCCGCCGCTGCTGCCCGACGGCCTGCCCATCCGGGTGGACATCGAAGTCGACCCGGTCGGCGGCCGCATCGAAGTAGACCTGACCCACAATGCCGACAACCTGCCGTTCGGGCTGAACGAATCCGTGGCCTGCGCCACCTCCAACGCGATGTGCGGCGTGTTCAACTGCATCGACCCGGACGTGCCACACAATGCAGGGAGTTTCGCCCGCATCAACGTCAAGCTGCGCCAAGGCTGCGTGACGGGCATTCCCGAATTTCCCTACAGCTGCTCGATGGCCACGACCAATATCGGCGACCGCATCGTCAACGCGGTGCAGGCGGCTTTCGCGCAGGTGGGCGAGGGCTACGGTAACGCCGAAGGGGCCATGGGCATGGGCGCAGGCGCGGCGGTCATCTCGGGCCACGACTGGCGGCGGAACGGGGCCTACATCAACCAGGAATGGATGATCGCGAACGGCGGGCCGGCCACGCCGGAAACCGACGGCTGGCTCAACTTCGGCCTCCCGGTGGCGTGCGGTGTGATTTATCGCGGCAGCGTCGAAGTCGATGAATCGAAGTTCCCCATGCTGTATCGATCCATGCGGGTCGCGCAGGGTGGCTCGGGTGCAGGGACCTTCCGGGGTGGCCCCGGCGTGGAAGTGATCTACGGCCCGCGTCGCGATCCCATGACCGTCGTCGTGTCCTGCGACGGGCAGGTGAACGCCCCGCGCGGTGTACGCGGCGGCCACGATGGCCCGCCTGCCGGGACGTGGAAGATCCATCGGGATGGCGCCCAGGAAAAGCTTCCGGGTGTCACGATCTGTACCCTCGAGCAAGGGGAGTGGATCCGGGGCGTGGACGCGGGCGGTGGCGGTTACGGCGATCCGCTGCGTCGAGATCCCGCGCGAGTGCTGCGTGACGTGCTGGAGCGGTGGGAAACCCCGGCACGCGCCCTCGAACTCCACGGCGTGGTGTTCACCGGCTCTCGAGATGACGATTCGCTGGCAGTGGACGACGCGGCCACCCGCGCGCGACGGGCGGCCCTCGCCGTCGCGCATCAGTCCGGGGCCACGCCGCCGGCGTAGGCCAGCAGGGCGGCGGCGGTAGTCTCCAGCAGGCTTTCCAGCAGGGCGAGGCTGCTGGTCGCCGGCACGGCGCTTTCCAGCTCGGCCGTCGCCACTTCCAGCCGAATCGCCCCGACCAGCGCCGCGGCACCGCGGAGACGGTGCAGTTCCTGCCGCCATCCCTTCCCGTTCTGCCTATCCACGTGCAAGGCCAGTGTTGCGAGCTGTGCGCCGACGGCGGCAAGCCAGCGCTGCGCAAGCGCAGCGCGCTCGACCCTGCCGCCAGCGCCCAGCATGAAGTCTTCCGTATGGGCTGCGTCCAGCAGGTGATCGACGTGGCGTCCGCGGGGTGGCGTGGCGTGGGCGAGGACCAGTTCGGCCAGTTGCTGTGGTGTCGTGGGTTTGGTGACCACCGCGACGGCACCCGCCCGCAGCGCGGCTTCGCGCGTCTCGCGGGAGGGATCTGAACTCAGCAGCAGCATTGGTGGCGGCGGCGCTACCGACCGCGCCACCAGCCGCAACAGCGCGGTGCCCATGAGATCCGGCAGGCGCTGGTCGCAAATCATCATATCGAAGGCGCCGCCGGGCAGGCAGCGCAAAGCCGCGCTGGCGTTGTCGGCGACGGTGGTGAGGCAACCGGCATTGCGGAGCGCGATGACGGCAAGCCGTCGTTCGGCGCGACCGTCGTCCACCAGCAGCACGCGTTTGCTCGGCGAAACGCTCATGTGCAGTGCGTCATGCCAGGAGGCCCCGAGCAGCGGCCCGCGCCGCGTTATGGCGGCCGAAAAACCCTCGGTTATAGTAGTTTGAAATTGGCGCAAGCCCATAACGAAGAGGGGAGTCTCGATGAAATTCACGTTCTTCCATTTGATGGCCTGGCCGCACCTGGCCGACGACTTCAGGCAGAAACACCACTCGGTGTGGGTCGACCTGCCGAACAATCTCTACGATCCGGAACTTGGCCACGACGTCTACCACAACTACCTCGACCAGCTTGAATACGCCGAACAGTGCGGCTTCGACGGCATGGGCGTGAATGAACACCATGCCAACGCCTACGGCCTGATGCCTTCGCCCAACATCATGGCAGCCACCCTCACGCGCCGGACTTCGCGCGCCGCCATCGTGGTGCTCGGCAACTCCATCGCGCTCTACAACCCACCGGTGCGCGTGGCCGAGGAGTTCGCCATGCTCGACGTCATGTCCGGTGGGCGTTTGGTGGGAGGGTTCCCGGTGGGAACCTCGATGGACACCAACTACGCCTACGGCACGGTACCGACTGAAACGCGCGAACGCTACGCCGAGGCCCATGAGCTCATCATCCGCGCCTGGACCGAGCGCGAGCCGTTCGCCTTCAACGGGCGCTACACCAAGATGCGTTACGTCAACATCTGGCCGCGCCCGGTGCAGCAGCCCCATCCGCCCATCCACGTGCCCGGCGGCGGTTCGGTGGAAACCTATGATTTTTGCATCGAAAACACCTACTCCTACAGCTACCTCAGCTATTCCGGCTACCTGCGCGGGCGGGATCTCATGCGCGGCTACTGGGACCAGGTCGCAAGCCGGGCGGTGGATGAATCCCCGTATCGCGGGGGCTTCGCGCAGGTCATCTGCGTGGGTGAGACCGACGCCGAGGCCGAGAAGCTCTACAAGCAGCACATCGATTACTTCTACAACCGCTGCCTGCACGTCTACCCGGGTTTCGGCGAAGCGCCCGGCTATCGCACCATCAAGACGCTGAAGCGCGGCGCCATCCCGCAGTTGACGCCAAAGGGCGTGAAGACCCTCAGCGAACTCACCTGGAAGGAACTCCTCGACCAGCGCTACGTGATCTGCGGCAGCCCGGAAACGGTCCGCCAGCAGTGCGAGGAAATGATCACGGACCTGCGCTTTGGAAACCTCTTCTGCCTGATGGCGATTGGCGACATGCCGAACGACAAGGTGCGCCACTCCACCCGGCTCTTCGGCGAGAAGGTCATCCCCAAGCTGCGCCACCTCTGGCCGGACTATGCGGATGACAACCGCTTCTGGTGCAAACCCGTTGCCCACCGTCGCGCCCCGGAAGTGGTCCTGAAGGGGGTGGCCTAATGAAGTCCTATGTCGTTGAAACCCCGGGCGGTCGCACCCAGATCCGCGTACTCGAAACCGGCCAGGGCCAGCCCCTGCTGTACCTGCACTCTGCGGGTGGCGTGTACGAGAACGATCCATTCCTCACCGCGCTCGGCGAGCACTTCCACGTGTACGCGCCGTCACTCCCCGGCTACATGGATTCCGAAGGTGCGGACAAGCTCCGCACCATGCTTGATTTCACCCTCTGGGGCTTCGATCTCATGGAAGCCCTCGAGCTCGAGCAGCCGGTGGTGGTGGGGCATTCCCTGGGCGGCATGATTGCCGCCGAGATGGCGGCCCTCAATCCGCGCGCGTTCAAGGGACTTGGACTCATTTCCGCCGCAGGCCTGTGGCTGGATGACTATCCAATACCGGATCTCTTCGCGAAGCTGCCGTTCGAACTCCCGGAGCTGCTGTTCAGCAATCCGGCGTGGGGAACGCAGTTCATCACCGAAGGCTATGACTTCGGCAGTAACCAGGACGACCTCGTGAGCTTCATCACGCGCTTCCAGAACGAGGACTTCCTGCAGGAGTTCCTCATCAAGAATGCGCGCCGCATGGGCACGGCGGGCAAGATCCTCTTCCCCATCCCCGAGCGTGGCCTGTCGGAACGCCTGTACCGGGCGACCTTGCCGACCGTGATCGTGTGGGGTGATGCCGATCGGCTGATGCCCCTGCCCTATGCCGAGGCCTTCCAGCGCTACCTGCCCCACGCGGAGCTGGTGGTGATCCAGGGTGCTGCCCATATGTCACCTTACGAGCAGACCGGCGAGGTGCTCTCGGCGCTGCAGAAGCTCCACTGAGCGGGCACCCCGGCTGCGTGGCGCGGCCGGGGTGTCTATCCTTGCACTCTCAGTGAATGACGGTGACCGGGCAGCCGGCGTGGTGCAGCACTTGCGAGCACACGCTGCCTACCAGCAGCGCGTTGAAAGCCGAACGGCCGCGCGCACCGATGATGATGTGCTCGATGCCCCGATCTTGCGCATACGCGCAGAGCATCGCGGCCGGCTGGCCCCACAGGATTTTGTCTTCCACCCTGGCCACCTGGCCGAGGGCGCTGCGCGCGAGGCTGAAGGCCGGGTCGTTCGCCGGGTCGTTCATCCGCGCTTCAAGGCCGGCGAGGTATTCGAAGTCGGTCAGCGGCGGCAGTTCGGCGAGCACGCTCAGCTGGTAAATGTCGGACAGGTGGACGCGGGCGAGGATCACACTGGCACCGGCGAGGCGCGCGAACTGGCCAGCGTAGCCCGCAGCGCGCAGTGCGCCGTCCGAGCCATCAATCGGGACGAGGACGGTCTTGGGGGGAAAGCTCATGTCGATGCTCCACGGAAACGAAGGGGGACGGATCTGGTGACGGGCGCACGCCCTGCAAGCCTCGCCGTGCGCTCCGAACACCCGCTGGCGCGCGCGGTCGCCGCCGCAGGTGCCGTCGATGCCCGGGTTCGCCTCATCGAGTTGTGCTCCCTGCCCGGTGCTGGCCTCGAGGCTAGCGTAGACAGTGTGCCCGTGCTGCTGGGTTCGCGCCGATTCCTGCGCCGCAGTCGCTGACGCTAGATCAACGGAAGCGCTGGAAGAATCGTGGGAATCATTCTGCTGCTGGGGCTTCTCGCGTGGTTCTTCCTGTGGGCCGTTGGTTCGGGCCAGTTCGAGGATCTGGAAGCGCAGGGACGCTCAATCCTGATGGAGGAGGACGCTCCGCCGGAGCCTCGGTGAGTCGTCACTTGCTGGTGATGCAGGTGCGCGCCGTGATCGCCGCGATGGCCGGCCAGCGGGGGTAAACCCTGCAGCAGCCACCAGGCGAGGGCGAGACCGACCATCGCCGCAGTCGACGCCATGCCAGCGTAGCGAGGCCTTCCAGTCCGCGCCAGCGGACCAGCCAGCCACCGAGGCGGAGGCCCGCGATGACGACCGACCGCGCGGCGAGTGTCTGCAGGATTCGAAATCCCTGCGGATGGAGGCCCGCCGGCCACGCCAGGAGTCCCGCGCCCAGGGCCCCCGCTGCGGTCTAGGCCGTGATGCGCCCGAAC
>JAYTTZ010000067.1:0-2633 GCA_043744805.1 Gammaproteobacteria bacterium | reverse complement strand
GGGATCACCGGCCGTGTCGAGGTGCTGTGGACGTTCGCCTTCGTCCTTGCGCGCATTGATGAACCACTGCGATTCCTTCGGCGGCCACTGGGCGTCGTCGAGGCCCATGCCCCGGATCACGCGGCGAACCAGCTTCTGCTGGTCGTCGCTGTCCATGATCGTGAACTGCTCCGGTAACCGTGCTTCGCGCCAGTGCGTGCGCAGGAGTCGGTGCGCGATGCTGTGGAAGGTGCCTACCCACATGCCGCTGGTCGGGCGCTGGAGCAGGGCTTCGATGCGGCCGCGCATTTCGGCGGCCGCCTTGTTGGTGAACGTCACGGCCAGGATGCCGGAAGGCGCGGCGAGGCCGTTTTCGAGGCACCACGCGATGCGATGGACCAGCACGCGGGTCTTGCCGCTGCCTGCGCCGGCAAGGACCAGGGTGTGGGGCGCGTTGCTGCTCACGGCGGCGCGCTGGGCTTCATTCAGCGGCCCAAGGATATCGGTTTGGTGCATCGCTGGATTCTACCGACTGCCGACACCCGGTGGCCATGCGCACGGGACCGGCTCGGCTACACTCCCGTCACTTCCTTCCAGTGAGTAGGCGCCGCATGGAACATGCCCTGATCCCGGCCGAAACCGCGCTCGACGTGGCCGCTTCCGCCCTCGCCCACGCGACGCGTGCCGGCTGTACTGCGGCCGCGGGGGTGAATGCCGGCAATGCGCTGTCGATTGCCGTGCGCAATGGTGAAGTCGAAGTGCTGGAACACCATCGCGACAAAGCGCTGGCCATCACGGTCTACAAGGGGCAGTGCAAGGGCAGCGCCAGCACGTCTGATTTTTCGCCGCAGGCCATCGCCGATACCGTGGCCGCCGCCGTGGCGATCGCCAGCGCGGCCGAGCCCGATCCCTTCGCCGGCCTCATCGATCCGGCCCTGCTTGCCCGCGAATACCCGGATCTCGACCTGCACCATCCCTGGGATTTGAGCGCCGAAGCGGCGATCGCGCTTGCGCTGGAAGCCGAAGCCGCCGCACGCGGGGCCGGTCCCCGCATCCAGCAGGTGGACGAATCGGCGGTCAGTCGCTCGGAGGGTCTCCACGCTTACGCCGACACCCAGGGGTTTCGCGGCGCCTATCGCATGAGTCGGCAAGGGATCAGCTGCACGGTGGTGGGCGCGCAAGACGGTGCCATGCAGCGCGGGTACTGGTTCAGCAGCGCGCGACAGGCCGCGGCGCTCGAATCTCCCGCCGAGGTTGGGCGCATTGCCGCCCAGCGCACCCTCGCCAAGCTCGGCGCGCGCCGGCTCACCACCCGCAAGGCGCCGGTGCTGCTGGAGAACCGTATCGCCACCGGCCTGATCGGCCAGTTGGTGTCGGCGGTCTCCGGTCCCAGCCTCTACCGCGAAGCCAGCTTCCTGCGCGGCGCGGTGGATACGCAGGTGTTCCCGGGCTTTTTCAACGTGTTCGAAGATCCCCACCTCAAAGGCGGATTCGGCAGCGCACCTTTCGACGGGGAAGGCGCCCGCACCGTGGCCCGGCCACTCATCCATGACGGTGTGCTCCACGGCTACCTGCTGGATGGCTACTCGGCGCGGCGCCTGCAGTTGCCGCCTACCGGCCACGCCGGCGGCGCCCACACCCTGCTGGTCAGCCACCAGGGCGAGGACTTCAACGGGCTGCTGCGTCAGATGGACACGGGCCTGCTGGTCACCGATCTGATGGGCTTTGGCGTGAACCTGCTCACCGGCGACTACTCGCGCGGCGCGAGCGGCTTCTGGGTGGAGGGCGGCGAGATTGCCTATCCGGTGGAAGAAATCACCATTGCCGGCAACCTGCGCGAAATGTTCCGCACCCTGGTCGCGAGCGGCAGCGATGTCGAACACCGCGGCAGCGTGCAATGCGGCTCCCTGCTGCTGGCAGAGATGACCATCGCCGGCGCGTGAACCCATCGGCGCGTCCTGCCGTTAAACCAGTCACGACTCCAGAGGATCCTGACGCATGAACGCCCCGATCCCGCTCGCGCCCGCCGCCGCCCGCGCGCAACTCGACCACGTGGTGGCCGCTGCCGGCCAAATCCTGCTGGGCAAGATCCCGGCGCTGCGGCTGGCCGTGACCTGCCTCGTGGCCGGCGGCCATCTCTTGCTGGAAGACCTGCCGGGCGTGGGCAAGACCACGCTGGCCCACGCCCTTGCCCGCCTGCTGGGACTGTCTTACCAGCGTCTCCAGTGCACCAGCGATCTGCTGCCGGCGGACGTCATCGGCGTGTCCGTCTACGACCGCAACGACGGCAGCTTCCGCTTCCATCGCGGGCCCGTGTTCACCCAGGTGCTGCTCACGGACGAAATCAACCGCGCTACGCCGCGCGCCCAAAGCGCCCTGCTCGAAGCCATGGAAGAACGCCAGGTGACGGTAGACGGCCAGGCCATGCCGCTGCCCGCGCCGTTCTTCGTGATCGCAACCCAGAACCCTCTCGAGCAAGTGGGGACTTACCCGCTGCCCGAATCCCAGCTTGATCGCTTCCTCATGCGCCTGTCGCTGGGCTATCCCGACCGTGCCGCCGAGCGTGAGCTCTTGCGGGGGCGCGACCGGCGCAACCTGCTCGTGGAGCTCGAACCCCTGCTTGACGCCCCGAGCCTGCTCCGCCTCCAGGCCAG
>JAYTTZ010000066.1:0-10290 GCA_043744805.1 Gammaproteobacteria bacterium | reverse complement strand
CCCCATAGCCGGGCTATGGGCCTGCAAATCCGGCACCAACTGTCCTGGCTGGGGCCGATTCTCGCTATCGACGCCCCAAGTCCGACAGGCTGCTAGTCGCGTTGCCAACGCCACGTCTCGCAACGTGGCGTCCATCCCGTTGCCTACAGCGCGCGGGCGCGATCCACGATGTTGGCCACGCGTTCCACCAGCGGCGCCGCGCCGTCGGCCAGTTCATGCGTTTGCTGTGAATAGAACAGCACCAGGCGCTGGGCGCCGGCGGCCTTGAAGGCACGCAGGTCGGCGTCCGGCAGCTTGCCGTCCTGGGGGTCGACGAAGGGGCTCAGGATGAGCTTGGCGGGGTCGCGACCTTCGGCACGGTACAGGTCCTTCAGCAGCGCGGCTTCCCGCGCGAATTCCACCGGATCATTGGCCAGCGGGCACCAGCCGTCATAGTTGCGCGCGATGCGCAGCAGGGACTTCTCGCCGTGGCCACCGAGCAGCACCGGCGGGCCACCGACCTGCACGGGCTTGGGCTCGCTGCGCACCGGTGGGAACTTGATGTGCTTGCCGTTGTAGCTTGGGTTTTCTTCGGTCCACAGCACGCGCATGGCTTCGGTCATTTCACGGGTACGCTGCCAGCGGGTCAAGAAGTTGGCACCCATGATTTCGGTTTCTTCCTTCAGCCAGCCAGCGCCGATGCCAAGGATGGTGCGACCGCCGGAGTAGTAGTCGAGGCTCGCGATGGCCTTGGCGGTGACCAGGGGTTCGCGTTCCGGCAGCAGACAGATGCCGGTGGCGAGCTTGATCCGCGTCGTGGCAGCGGCGCAGACCGTGAGGGCCACGAAAGGATCGGCCCAGCGGCCGTAGTGTTCCGGCAGCGGACCCCCGAAGGGGTAGGGCGTGTGCTCACCGCGCGGGATGATGGGATGTTCCGGAATCCAGAGGGAGTCGAAGCCAAGCGCTTCCACGCGCTGCGCGATGGTCGGGAGGTGTCCCGACCGGGTGGTGGCAATCATCAGAAATCCGATATCCATCCTGTGCTCCTGGTTTGTGCTGGTTTTGAAGCCCGAGTCTGGCACGGCGGAGCTTGGGATTTCATCCTTGCCCGGTATGATGCGCGGCGTCATTCCAGCCTTCCCATCAGGTCTAATGCGCCATGTCCACGGCCGCCCCTGACAGCACGCCAGATCCCGGCGCCGTACAGGCCTCGGCGATTCGCCGCCTGCTTGATCAGGGCCGCCTGCCCGAGGCCGTGATCTTGCTGGCGGAGGTCCGTCGCCGCGGCCTCGACTCCCCCGCGCTGCTGCATGCGGAAGGCGCGCTGGCGCTGGCCGGCGGGCAGTTCGACCTTGCCGAGGCGCGCCTGCGTGAATCCCTCGCCCGCTACCCGGCCAACGCGGAGGCCCACTACCAGCTTGGTCGCATCCTGAAGGAGCGCGGCCTGCTGCGGGAGGCGATGGCGGCCTACGACGCGGCCATCGTCGTCAATCCGGCGTACTGGCAGGCGCACGGCAGCCGGGGCATCGCCGCCCGCGCCGCCGGCCTCATCCACGAAGCCATCCAGAGCCAGGAGCGCGTGCTGGCGCTGCGGCCGGGCGAAGCCTCCGCGCAACTCAACCTGGCCAATGCGCTGCTGGCCGCCAATGACGCCCCGCGCGCACTGAAGGCTTACGACGAAGTGCTGAAATCCCGGCCCGGTGATCCGTCGGCAACGCGCGGCCGGACCTGTGCGCACGCCATGGCGCTCTTGTTTGACCGCCAGTGGCAGGCTGCCCTGGTGGCGCATCGGGAGGCGCTGGCGCTGGAGCCCGAGTCCCTCGTTTTGAAGGTGGGACAGGCCGTCGCCCTGCTGCGCAGCGGGGACGCCACACCGGCCAAAGTCGCTTTCGCCGGTGCGCGCGCGCGCCTGTCCAACGACCTCGTGCAGTGCTGGATGGTGGGTCGCATGCTGCAAATCCTCGGGCGCCAGTGCGCGGAAGCACGATTCTGGTTCGAGCACGCGCTCACGCTGGCCAGCGCCCCGCCCATTCCGCTGCTGCGCGATTACATCCAGACGCTGAGCTACCTCGGAGAATTCGCCGCCGCGGAGGTCGTCATCAACGCGGTGCTGGCGGTGCTGCCCGGGGATCCGAAAGCCCATGCCTTCCACAGCCTGCTGTTGCTGTGGCGCGACGACTACACGCGGGGCTTCGCCGAGTACGAGCACCGCTTCCTTGGCTTCAATGCCAATGCCGAAGTGCCCACCGGCCGTCCGCGGGTCGGCGCGAAACCTTGGGCCGGCGAGTCGCTGGATGGCAAGTGCCTGTTCCTCTGGGCCGAGCAGGGTGCGGGCGATGCGCTGCAGTTCGTGCGTTACCTGCCCGTACTGTTGGCGCGCGAACCGGGGATGCAGCTTGATTTCGTGGTCCACGATGATCTCAAGGCGCTCTTCACGGCAAGTTTCCCGCAGGTCGCAGTGCAAGGCGTGTCGGATCCGATGCCGCCGGGCGGCCCCGATGTCGAAGCGCCCTTGATGAGCCTGCCGCAACTGCTCGGCATGCCGGAAACCCCGCAGCCGGTGCCCGTGCCTTACCTGCACGTCGCGCCCGAACGCATGGACAGCTGGCGCACGCGACTGGGTCCGCACGAACGCCTGCGGGTGGGGCTCGCCTGGGCCGGCAACCCGGATCATTTTCGCGATCCGCAGCGCTCGCTGCCGCTCGCCCTGTTGGCACCACTCAAGGACCCTCGCATTGAATTCCATGCCCTGCAGAAAGGACCGGCCGCAGCGCAGATGGATGCGCTGCCCGACTTCCCGCTGCTGCGCACCGCACGGAATTGCCGGGACTTCCACGACACCGCGGCCGTGGTGGCGGCGCTGGATCTCGTGATCAGCGTGGACACCTCCGTCGTGCACCTCGCGGGTGGGCTTGGCGTGTCGGTGTGGGTGCTGCTCTCCAGGCTCGGTGAATGGCGCTGGGGCATGGACCGCGAAGATTGCCGCTGGTACCCCACGGCGCGCCTGTTCCGTCAGGCCGTCGAGGACGATTGGACGCCCGTGGTTGCGCGCGTGCGCGACGCCCTGCAGGCGCTCCTCGCCGGACGCAGCTGAATGCGCGCCGAGGCCTGGGCGCTGCTGGGTGGCGGCGAGCTTGTTGCCCTCGAAGCGCTGCTCGCGGCGTGGCAGGCGGCCGGTCCGCTGGATGCCGGGCTGATTGATACCGCCGCGGCGCTGGGGCCTCAAGCGCGTGCACTGCCGCTGGTACGACTCGCTGCGCTTCTTCCGCCAAGCGGAGGACGGGGACTGGCAGGGGGTCATCAGCGAGGCACGCGAGGCCCTTTTTGAACTGCTTGAACTGCTTGAACTGACGACGCGCAGTGCAGTCCAGTTGCCATAACGGTTACGGTCACAGGATCAAATCATCGGCACTGCAATGTTTACCGCTTTGCCTGGTGCTGCCGGCGGCTGCGCGAGCCTCCCGGCAGGGCGCGGCCAAGCCCAGGTGCAGGTGCTCGCCGAGGCCCGTGGCCCGTGGCCTGCCGCAGGCCGCCGCGGCACAGGGCGATCTTGCGGCACTGGTCGCACAGCTCAAGCAGGCGCCCCTGGGCTTGGCGCAAGCCGTGCAGCTTGCCCTCGTGAACAATCCACGGGTGGTCCAGGGCTACGCGCGGATCGGCCTTGCCGCCGCCGAGGTCTACGACGCGGGCAGGCTGAGTAATCCCCAGTTCAGCACGGCCGTGATGACACCGGATGCGCGGGGTGAGGTCAACCAGGTGACGTTCGGCCTCGTGCAGCGCTGCAGTGATCTCCTGCTGCTGCCGGTGCGCCGGCGCATGGCGCAGGGCGAGTTCGAGCGCGTGCAAGCGGAAACGGCGCAGTCGCTCATCAACCTTGCCGCCGACACGCAGGCGGCCTGGTTCAAGGTGCTGGGCGCCGGAACGCTGGCCAGCCAGCGCGCGGAGCAGGCCACGGCAGCCGGCATTGCGGCAGCGCTGTCGCAGCGGTTCTTCGAGGCGGGCAACGTGAGCGCACGCGAACTTGCCGAGGCGCGTGCCAGCGCCAGCAGCGAACAACTGGCAGCCGGCAACTTCGCGGTCGAGGCCGCGAAGTTGCAGGGCGAGGCCCTCGCCCAGCGGCTGGATCTCGCCTCGCGGCGCCAGCTCGTCGGCCTGCTCGAACGCGCAATGACGGATGCCCGGCGCTTCCGCTACCTCGGCGAAATCTCGGTAGGGGTGGAAACCGAACGCGAAACCGATCGCTCGCGCATCACTGGTCCCAGCCTCGCGATTGAACTTCCCCTGTTCAACCAGGGCGACGGCAAGCTGGTGCGGGCCGCGGCGCAGCTGGAGCTGGCGCGCAGCGATCTGCGTGCGCTGGAACTCGAGATCCGCCGCGACGTGCAGGCCGGCGCGGCCACAGTCAACGCGCTGGCCGCGCGCGACGCGGAGATCAACACGACCCTGGTCCCGGCGCGTACCGCCGCGCTGGCCCGCACGCAGGAAGAGGTGAACTACCTGCTGGAAAGCCCGTTCGGTCTCCTGCGCGCCACACAGCTTTTGCTTGAAGCGCAGCAACAAGCGGTGCAAACCCGGCGCGATTACTGGCTGGCCCGGACCGAACTCGCGCGCGCCGTTGGCGCGCTTCGTCCCCTGCCACCGGCGACGCCGGCCGACGTTGCTGCTCCGCCGCCGCCTGCTGCGGTCCACGAGCATCACTGATGGTGTCCCATCGCAAACTGCTGTCGCTGGACGCCCTGGGCGGGATTGCCGGCTTGCTCCGTCCGCGCCAGCCGGAAGCCGCGCCGCTGGCGCCAACGAGCGACGCGCGCTTTCCCGGCCCTCGCGTGCGCCCCCTGAACGGCTGGCGCCTGCCGCATCGAGTGCGCGACGGCGTCAAGGAATTCCACCTGCTGGCGGAACCCGTTGAACATGAATTCGCGCCCGGCTGCATGGCCGGGTGCTGGGGTTACAACGGCAGCACGCCGGGGCCAACGATCGAGGCGCACCGGTGAGCGGGTGCGCATTCGCATTGGCAATCTGTCGATGCACGAACATCCCATGCACCTGCACGGCACGCGCTTCCAGGTGACGGGCGGCGACAGTGGACGCTGGCCGGAATCGCAGTGGCTGTCGGAAGTCACCGCCCTGGTGGGCGTGGGCCAGGTGCGCGATATCGAATTCGAGGCAGTGGCGGGTGACTGGGCCTTCCATTGCCACAAGGGCCACCACACAAGGTGCGGGACCATCTCGCGCCGGGCGATTTCCGCGATCCGGGCTGGTACGCGCAGCCCGCCGGCACCGTCGCCAGGCGGGTCAGCAAGGACGCAGGCTGCGGTTCGCCACCGCGCCGCCCGGGCTGACACCGGCCGGCTGGCGGCGTCATGGAAATCAGGATTCCACGCTCTATACTCCGCACCGGACGCGCCACCGGGCGTCTCCACCGCCACGCCCGTCCGCCCTTCGCGGCAGTCCTTCCCCAGGAGCCTCAATGGAATATTCGCGCCGCTTCAAGTTCCTCGTCTGTGCCCGCAATTTAGAAGGCGATTCCGATCTCGAGGGGGCGCGCCTCAACCAGATCGTCCAGGAGATCGAGCAGGACGGATACCAGGTCCTGCGGGCGCGGCGCGACGACGATGCGGAACTGGTGGTGCGCACCGACGCAGCCATTGGCTGCCTCATCGTGGACTGGGGCCGCAAGGGACTGCAGGGCAAGTCGGCGCAGCTCATTTCACTTACCCGCAAGCGTGGCCTCGACGTGCCGGTCATCGTGCTGCTGCGCGGCCGCCACGGCCTGGAAGACATTCCCATCGAAGTGCTGGATGACGTCGACGGCTTCATGTTTCTCGCCGAGGAAACGCCGGACTTCATCGCCAAGAACCTCGTCTCGCGGCTGCGCCAATACGCCGAGAGCCTGAAGACGCCGTTCTTCGGCGCGCTGGTCGACTACGCCGAGCAGGGCAACATGCTCTGGACCTGCCCGGGCCATAACGGCGGTGTCTTTTTCCGGCGCAGCCCCATCGGCCGGATTTTCGTCGAGCACCTCGGCGAAGCAGTGTTCCGCGACGACCTCGACAACTCGGTGCTCCAGCTTGGCGACCTCCTGACCCACGAAGGCCCGGCCGAGCGCGCCGAACGCGAAGCTGCCGTGATCTTTGGCGCCGAGCGGACTTACTTCGTGCTGAACGGCACCTCCACGTCCAACAAGGTGGTGCTCTCCGCGCTGCTCGCTGAAGGCGATCTGGTGCTGTTCGATCGCAACAACCACAAGGCGGCCCACCATGGCGCGCTGTTCCTCGGCGGCGCGGTGCCGGTGTTCGTGGAAACCGAGCGCAACGCCTACGGCCTCATCGGGCCGATGCGCCAGGAAGCGCTGGATGAAGATCGCCTGCGCGAGGCCATCCGCAACAACCCGCTGGTCGAGGACAAATCGGTCGCCGACCGTCCCCGTCCCTTCCGTGCCGCCGTAATCGAACAGTGCACCTACGACGGCACCATCTATTCGGCGGAAGAAATGCTCCGACGCATCGGCCACCTCTGCGACTACATCCTCTTTGACGAAGCCTGGGGCGGCTTCATGAAGTTCCACCCGCTGTTCCGCGGACGCTACGGCATGGGGCTTACCGGCCTCGGGCCGGACAGCCCCGGCATCATCGTGACCCAGAGTACGCACAAGCAGCTGGCGTCGTTCAGCCAGGCCTCGCAGATCCACATCAAGGATTCGCACCTTGGCCAGCAGAAACGACGCGTGGAGCACCGCCGCTTCAACGAGTTCTTCTTGCTGCACGCGTCCACCAGCCCCTTCTATCCGCTGTTCGCGAGCCTCGACGTGGGCGCGCAGATGATGAAGGGCCGCTCGGGTGAAGTGCTGTGGGACGACACCGTCCGGCTGGGCATCGAACTGCGCAAGAAAATCCGCTACACGCGCCAGGAGTTCATGCAGAAGGAAACGGATCCGGCGCGCCAGTGGTTCTTCGAAGTCTTCGTGCCGGAGACGATTGAGATTCCCAATCGCAACGGGAAGCTGGAAACCATCCCGTGGGAAGACGCGCCGACCGACGCGCTGGCATCCGACGCTGCGCATTGGGAACTGGAGCCCGGCGCCCGCTGGCACGGCTTCAGCAAGATCGCACCCCGCTGGGCGATGACCGATCCGAACAAGCTCATCGTGCTGACGCCGGGCTTTGACAGCAACGGCGCCTACGCGGACCACGGTGTGCCCGCACCGGTGGTGGCCGAGTACCTGCGGCAGAACCGCATCGTGTGCGAGAAGAACGATCTCAACTCGCTGCTTTTTCTGCTCACCCCGGGCGTGGAGAGCGGCAAGGCGGGCACGCTCCTGTCGCACCTCGTCACGTTCAAGAAACTGCACGACGACAACGCCCTGCTGGACGACGTGATCCCCGACTTCGTGGCGCGCCGCCCCCAGCGCTATGCGGGGGTTCGGATGCGCGATCTCTGCGCCGACATGCACGCGCTGTATCGGGAAGCCAACATGAGTGCCCTGCAAGCTGCACAGTTCCGCGCCGAACACCTGCCCGAGATGGTGATGCTGCCGAGCGCCGCGGTGAAGGAGCTCGTGCGCAATCGCGTGGAATACCTGCCGCTGGATGCAATCGAAGGCCGCATCGCCACCACCTTGTGGGTGGTGTATCCCCCGGGCATCGCCACCATCATCCCGGGCGAGCGACTGACCGAGCGTTCGCGCCCGATGGTCGATTACCTGCGCGCTTTCGAGCGCGCCTCCAACAATTTCCCCGGCTTCGAGACCGAAGTGCAGGGACTACACCGCGAAGTGCAGGCTGATGGTTCCGTCCGTTTCCACACCTACGTCGTCGAAGAGTAGGGGCTTACCCGCTTTCCACCGCTGGCAGAGGACACTGCAATGGCACTGATCGAAGTTCGCGAAGACTGGCTGGCGAAAGTACCGGAAGACATCGTTGATCCGGCGCGTCGGATCATCGACCCGCACCATCACTTCTTCAAACAGTCGCCCGAGTTCCCGTACTACGACCTCGCCAGCCTGCGCGCCGACACCGGCGGCCACGGCGTCAGCAAGACCGTGTTCCTGCAGTGCGGGGAAGGCCATCGCGAGGACGGCCCGGAGCACCTGCGACCGGTGGGCGAAACCGAATGGGTGGACGGCATCGCCGCCGCCGCGCGCAAGACGCCGGGTGCGGTGCAGATTGGCGCCATCGTCGGCACCTGCGAGTTGCGCCTCGGCGCCGCCGTGCGCGAAGTGCTGGAAGCCCATCGCGCGGCCAGCCCGCTGTTCCGCGGCATCCGCCAGATTGCGGCGTGGGATACGAGCGAGCAGGTGTTCTCGATGCCCGATCTCACCAGCGCGGATCTGTACCGTGACCCGGGCTTCCATGCGGGCTTCAAGGTGCTGGGCGAAATGGGCCTCGTGTTCGATGCCTACCACTACCACACGCAGACGCCTTACCTCACGGAGCTGGCGCGTGCCTTCCCCGGGATCCCGATCGTGATCGATCACCTCGGCACGCCGCTCGGCGTTGCCGACTATGCGAACAAGCGTGCGGAAGTGCACGCCGAATGGCAGCGCGGGCTGGCCGAACTCGCCACCTGTCCGAACGTGCTGATGAAGCTGGGCGGGCTCATGATGCCGTGGACTGGCATCAGTTTCGTGGACAGCGCCCTGCCGCCGACGTCCGACCAGGTGGTCGCCGCGCATGCCGCCTACTACCACTACGCCATCGAGCTGTTCGGGCCCAGCCGCTGCATGTTCGAAAGCAACTTCCCGGTCGACAAATGCGGCGTGTCCTATCCGGTGCTGTGGAACGCCTTCAAGAAGATTGCCGCGCAGTACAGCGCAGCCGAGCAGGACGCCATGTTCTTCGGCACGGCGGCGCGCTTCTACGGCATCGAAGGCTAGGTGCACGCCATGCCTGCGGGCGACGGCGGGTCGCCGTCGCCCGCAGGCATGGCAGGGCCACGGAGGCCAATCGAGGGTGCGCGTGATGGAAGGTTTCACCTGCATGGCCTGCGCTGGTACCGCGTCGAGCCCCGTGCACCTCGACTGCCAAGACCACTACCTGGGCAAGCCCTGGCGCGTGGACTACCACCGTTGCCAGGCCTGCGCGCTGGTCCAGCAAAGCCCGCTGCCGGCGGACACCACGCCCTTCTACGACGCCTATCCCGTGCATGGCCGGAAATCCGCGCTGCACCGCCTGATGCGCCGCCTGGTGATGGCGCCCGTCTACTTCACGGGCAAGGCGTCGCGACCGGGCGAGATCTTGCTTGATTTTGGTTGCGGCGACGGCTGGTTCCTGGAGGCCATCGCGTCGCGCGGCTTCGAGCGGCTGGGGTTCGAAGCGGATCCGGCGCACGCCATGCGCCTCGGCCAGCAATTAGGCGTTCCAGTGCTGTCGGATCTGGAGGAACTGCTGGCGCGTTACACCGGCACCATCGACGTGCTGACCCAGCATTTCGTGCTCGAACACCTGCCGGATCTCGACGAGGCCTTCGCCACGGCTGCCAGGCTGCTGCGGCCAGGTGGCCTTTATTTCTACGTGGTGCCGGCGTTCGACTGCTGGGAATCACGGCTCTTCGGCAAGCGTTGGCACAGCCTCGATCCGCCGCGACACCTGTCCTTCCCGCAGCGTGCGGCGGCGGAACGTCTCGCTGCGCGCCACGGCCTGCAACTCGCGGAGGACAGGGCGCTGCCGTTCCCCAACGGGTTTGCCGGCAGCGTCCCGGTGATGCTCACCGGGAAGTTCAACTTTCCGCTGTTCCTGCTGGCCCTGCCCTTCGGCATCGTGCTGGCCCGTCTGTTCCCACAGGGCAATCGCGGGTTCTGGCTCAGGAAGCCCGTCTCCGCTGCGTGAGCGCTGGCTTCAGGTGCTGAGTTCGAGGCCTTCGAGCCCGCCGCGTTCGCGCCAGTCCGCCAGGAGCTTGAAGAATGCCACCGGACCCGCGCCGTAGGCGCTGGAGATGAAACTGTTGCCGCGGTCCGGCCGACCTTCGTTGTTGTAGTAGCCCGGCGTGCATTCCTGGAAGAACCGCGCGCCGGATCGAGGAATTCGGCGAATACACTGCTCACGGCGGGACTCCGTTGGATGCCCGGGGATTCCGGAGGTTACGCCAGCAGGTGGGCGTCCGCGCCACTGGGCAAAGCCCGGCCTGGCAGCCTGTCGGACTTGGGGAGCGTCGGCTGCGAACCGACCGCAGCCGTCCATTCGGCACCGTCTTTTTGCCCCATAGCCGGGCTATGGGCCTGAAAATCCGGCACCAACTGTCCTGGCTGGGGCCGATTCTCGCTATCGACGCCCCAAGTCCGACAGGCTGCTAGCGGGCTGGTCGCGGCGGTTG
>JAYTTZ010000065.1:0-2643 GCA_043744805.1 Gammaproteobacteria bacterium | reverse complement strand
CATCCACCGGGGTGCGTTTGCCATAGCCGTTGGCCGTGGCCACCAGCACCTTGCGGTCGGAATCCACCGGGATGAGCGCGATGAGTTGCTGGCCCTCGCCAAGGCGGATGCCGCGCACGCCGTGGGCGTCGCGCCCCATGGGTCGCACTTCCGCTTCGCCGAAGCGCACCGCTTTGCCGCTGGAACTGAACAGCATGACGTCGCGAGTGCCATCGGTCAGGGCAACACCCACCAGGCTGTCACCTTCCGCCAGGTCGACGGCAATGATGCCGCCTGTGCGGGGATTGGAGTATTTACTGAGTTCGGTCTTCTTGACCGTGCCGAAGCGCGTTGCCATGAAGACGAACAGGCCATCGACGAATTCCCTGATGGGGAGCACGGCGGTGATGCGTTCGCCATCCACCAGCGGCAGCAGGTTGACCAGCGGCCGTCCGCGCGCACCGCGGCCCGCCTGCGGCACCTTGTAGACCTTGATCCAGTAGATGCGGCCGCGGTTGGAGAAGCTGAGCAGGGTGTCGTGCGTGTTGGCGACGAAGAGCTTCTCGACGAAGTCTTCGTCGCGGGTGGCGGTGGCGCTGATCCCGCGTCCGCCGCGATGCTGGGTGCGGTAGGCCGACAGCGGCTGCGACTTGATGTAGCCGAGGTGGGACAGGGTCACCACCATCTGTTCCTGCGCGATGAGGTCCTCAGTGGAGAGGTCCTCGTAGTTGATTTCGATGCGCGTCTTGCGCGGATCGGCGTACTGGGTACGGATTTCCGTGAGCTCTTCGCGAATCACCGCCATCAGGCGCTCGGGCCGGGCGAGGACGTCGAGGATGTTGTCGATGCGTTCGAGCAGCTCGCGGTATTCCTCGAGGATCTTGTCCTGTTCCAGCGCCGTGAGGCGCTGCAGGCGCATTTCGAGGATTTCCCTGGCCTGACGCTCCGAGAGCCGGTAACCGTCGGCCTGCAGGCCGCAGTCGGCGGGAAGATCTTCCGGCAGCGAGGCCTGCGATCCGGCGCGCTCCAGCATGGTCAGTACGATGCCCGGCGGCCACAGCCGCGCCATCAGGGCGGTGCGGGCTTCCACCGGCGACGGGGACGCCTTGATGGTAGCGATGATCTCGTCGATGTTCGCGAGTGCTACGGCAAAGCCTTCGAGGATGTGCGCCCGTTCGCGCGCCTTGCGCAGGTCGAACAGCGAACGGCGGGTCACGACTTCGCGGCGGTGGCTCAGGAAGCATTCCAGCAGTGACTTGAGATCCAGCGTGCGCGGCTGCCCGTCCACCAGCGCCACCACGTTGATGTGGTAAGCGGACTCCATGCGGGTGTGCTGGTAGAGGTTATTCAGGAGCACTTCCGGGGACTCGCCGCGCTTCAGCTCGAAGACGATGCGCATGCCGTCCTTGTCGGACTCGTCGCGAAGTTCGCGGATCCCGCTGATCCGCTTTTCTTTCACCAGCTCGGCGATTTTCTCGATCAGCGCTGCCTTGTTGACCTGGTAGGGCAACTCGGTAACGACGATGACCGGGGAATCGCTGTCGGCGTTCTCGATGTCGGCCTTCGCCCGCACGTGCAGCGAGCCGCGTCCGGTGCGATAAGCCTCCCGGATGCCGGCCGAGCCGTTGATGATGCCAGCGGTCGGGAAGTCGGGCCCGGGGATGATGCGGATGAGTTCATCGAGGCCCAGCGTGGGATCGTCGATGAGCGCGATGCAGGCATCCACCACTTCACCGATGTTGTGTGGCGGGATGCGGGTGGCCATGCCCACCGCGATGCCATCGGAGCCGTTGATCAGGAGGTTGGGGATGCGCGAGGGCAGGACGGTAGGTTCAAGTTCCTTGCCGTCGTAGTTGGGTACGAAATCGACGGTTTCGCGGTCGATGTCGGCGAGGAGTTCGGAGGCGATGCGGTCGAGGCGGCACTCCGTGTAACGCATGGCGGCGGCGGCGTCGCCATCGATGGAGCCGAAGTTGCCCTGGCCGTCGATGAGGGTGTAGCGCAGGGAGAAATCCTGCGCCATGCGCACCAGGGTGTCGTAGATGGCGTTGTCGCCATGCGGATGGAATTTACCCATCACTTCGCCGACGACGCGGGCGCACTTCACGTAGGGACGGTTCCACCCGATGTTCGCTTCGTGCATCGCGTAGAGCACGCGGCGATGGACGGGCTTGAGCCCGTCGCGGGCGTCGGGCAGGGCACGACCGACGATAACGCTCATGGCATAGTCCATGTAGGACTGACGCATTTCGTCTTCGATGTTTACCGGCAAAAGCTGGCGCGCGAAGTCAACCATCAAGCACTTTATAAGTTCTTAAATTTGAAGAAAAAGCCGAACCCCCCAACAGCGCCGGAGTGTAGCACGCGAACTGGCACGGCTTAAGCCCGGATTACGGGCACTCAGGCGCCCGCCATCAGCTTTGCCAGGCCCGCTGCCGACGGCTGGTGCACGACCCCGGCTTCGGTCACCAGCGCATCGATGAGCGAGGCCGGCGTGACGTCGAACACCGGGTTGTAGGCGGTCACCGACTCGGGCGCGTAGCGCCGCCCGCCGATGGTGGTGATTTCCGCGCCGTCCCGCTCCTCGATGTGGATGTCGTCGCCGGTCGCGGTGTCCATGTCGATGGTCGAGCGCGGCGCGACGACCATGAAGCGGGCGCCGTG
>JAYTTZ010000064.1:0-2646 GCA_043744805.1 Gammaproteobacteria bacterium | reverse complement strand
TGATGTCCTTGGTGGTGATCTTGGCGCCGCCGCTACCCAGCCAGGGCTTGGGCTTCTTGCGGACCTTGAGCGGGTTGACGCCCTGGCGACGCAGGTTCGACTTGACCACCGCTTCGCTCTGGCCGGACATCTCGCCCTTGACCCGTTTGCCGCCGCGGTCGAGGCCTTCCCAGGTGTAAAGCTGGCTGCGAACGCTGATTGTGCCTTCGGCCATCGCTTACTCCATGGTCACGCGGTTGATTTCGGCCAGGCTGGTGATGCCACGACGCGCTTTGTTCAGGCCGGACTTGCGGATGTCCCAGATGCCTTCGGCTGCCGCCTGGTCAGCCAGTTGCACGGCGTTGGCCCCTTCGATGATGAGGCGCTTCATGGAGTCGGTGACCGGCATGACCTGGTAGATGCCGACGCGTCCCTTGTAGCCGCTGGGGCAGTCCACACTTGAGCCCGGCTTGTAAAGCCGGAAGCCGGCGTCGACATCGTCCTGCGAGAAACCTTCCTTGCGCAGCGCCTCTGGTGGGACGTCCAGAGGCACCCGCAGGTCGGGCTGCAGCTTGCGCGCCAGTCGCTGGGCGGTGATGAGGTTGATGCTGGTAGCCACCGCGAAGGGCGCGACGCCCATATCCTGCAGGCGGGTCAGGGTCTGCGGTGCATCGTTGGTGTGCAAGGTGGACATCACCATGTGGCCGGTCTGGGCGGCCTTCACCGCGATGGAGGCGGTTTCCAGATCGCGGATTTCGCCCACCAGGATGATGTCCGGGTCCTGGCGGAGGAAGGCCTTCAGGGCCTTCGGGAACGTCATGCCCGTGCGTTCGTCGACCTGCACCTGGTTCACCCCGGCCAGGTTGATTTCAACCGGGTCCTCGGCGGTGGAGATGTTCACGTCTTCCTGGTTGAGGATGTTGATGCCCGTGTAGAGCGACACCGTCTTGCCACTGCCGGTAGGGCCGGTGACGAGGAACATGCCGTAGGGCTTCTGCAGGTTCTTGAGGAACAGCTCTTTCTGGAAATCCTCGTAACCCAGCTGGTCGATGTTCAACGCGGCTGCGTCGGAGTTGAGGATACGCATCACGCACTTCTCGCCGTACAGGGTCGGGCAGGTGCTGACGCGGAAGTCGATGGACTTGGTCTTGGAGAGCTTGAGCTTGATGCGGCCGTCCTGCGGCACGCGGCGCTCGGAGACGTCGAGCCGTGACATCACCTTGATGCGGGCCGCGATCTTGCCCGCGAGGGCCAGCGGCGGCTTGGCGATTTCGAACAGCATGCCGTCGATGCGGAAACGGACCCGAAACACCTTTTCGTAGGGTTCGAAATGGAGGTCGGAGGCGCCACGCTTGATGGCGTCCAGGAGCACCTTGTTGATGAAGCGCACCACCGGCGCGTCGTCGATTTCCGAGCTTTGTTCGACCTGCGCTTCCTGCTGGCCGACTTCCAGGTCCTCGAGGTTCTCGAAGTCGGAGTCTTCCATCGCGCCAAGGCCGGTGTCGGCGGCGGCGAGGGATTTCTCGATGGCCTTCTGCAGCTTGTTCTGTTCGACCAGCACCGCTTCGGTATTGGCGCCGAGATGGAACTTGATCTCGTCCAGGGCCTGCAGGTTGGTCGGGTCCGCGATGCCGATGTACACGCGGTTGCCCCGCTTGAAGATCGGCAGGGCGTTGTGGCGCTGGATGAGTTCCTCGCTGACCAGCTTCACCACGTCGGGATCGATTTCCAGCGCCTCGATGTCGATCAGTGGGACGCCGAACTCCTGGGAGGCGGCGTGGGCGACGGTGCGCGGATCGACGAGCTTCTGGTCGACGACGTATTTGACGAAAGGGGTCTTCGCGGCAACTGCTGCCTGGAAGGCACGGTAGGCGTCCTGCTCGTCCAACAGGCCATCGGCGACCAGCTTGCGTGCCAGGCCGGTCAACGGAATTCGATTGGAGGTCACTGCCACAGTCGGTTGCCCTATTCCATCCAGCACGTGCGAAACGAAAAAAATACTAGAGCAAAGAGGCACGAATGACCATGCCGGCGGCGGCAATGGCTTGAGGCCACCGCGGGGCAGGCAGACCCCGCGGCGCCGCGCTCAGCGTTCGAAGGTGAACTTGCCGTCCACCACGTCCACCTTGAGGGTGTCGCCGGGGCCGAATTTCCCTTCGAGCAGCAACTGCGCCAGCGGGGTTTCGAGGCAGGACTGGATCGCGCGCTTCAGCGGCCGGGCCCCGTAGACCGGGTCGAAGCCGGCCTCGCCAAGGTTGTCGAGCGCCGCCGTGGTGATTTCGAGCCCGATGCGCTGCTCTGCCAGGCGCTCGCGCAGGAGGCCCAGTTGTACTTCGGCAATCGCCCGGATCTGCGCCCGGCGCAGGCCGTGGAACACCACCACCTCGTCGATGCGGTTGATGAACTCCGGCCGGAAGCTGTGGCGCACCACTTCCATCACGGCGCCACGCATGTCCTCGTAGCTGGCGGACTCGCCCAGCGCCTGGATGCGATCCGAACCGAGGTTCGAGGTCATCACGATCACCGTGTTGCGGAAATCCACCGTCCGCCCGTGGCCATCGGTCAGGCGCCCGTCGTCCAGCACCTGCAACAGGATGTTGAAGACGTCCGGGTGGGCCTTTTCCACTTCGTCGAAGAGGATGACGGCGTAGGGTTTGCGCCGGATCG
>JAYTTZ010000063.1:0-10324 GCA_043744805.1 Gammaproteobacteria bacterium | reverse complement strand
CCCATAGCCGGGCTATGGGCCTGCAAATCCGGCACCAACTGTCCTGGCTGGGGCCGATTCTCGCTATCGACGCCCCAAGTCCGACAGGCTGCTAGAGCCAGCGCATGCGACCCACCTCGAAGCGGTGGGCAAGCTGCGGATGGGTGGGATAGGCCCGCAGCCTGATGGCCGCGAGGCCTGACTGGCCGGGGACGAGCTTCACGCTGTAGTGGGTTTCCTGCCCGTGCTGCTCGTGCGGCAGCAGGCGCTCGGTCGCCTGCGTTTCAAAGTGCCCGTCCTGATCGACGGCGCCCAACTGGCATTCCACCAGCATGTCGCTGGCGGCGAGTTCCCCCAGCCGCACGGCCACCGTGAGCGTGAAACCACCACCGGCGGTCAGGGTGGCCGGCGGCCCTTCGACCAGGCGCAGGGTCACGTTGGACCAGGCATGGGCCACCCGCGCTTTCCATGCCGACAGGGCGCGCGCGCCAGCGTGGTCGTTGGCCGCCAGATCGCGCGCGTGCCGCGCCGCCGGGGCGTAGAAGTTCGCCAGGTACTCGATGACCTGGCGCTCGGCGTTGAAGCGCGGCAGGGAGGTGCGCTGCGAGGCCTTGGCAAGTTTCACCCAGGGCTCCGAGTAGCCGCGGCCACCGCGGTCGAAATAGCGGGGCTTGGCCACCTCGAAGAGCAGCCGGGTGATTTCATCCGCTTCCAGGCGGTTGCGCTCGGCTTCCGGCAGGTGGTGGCCGGCGGGCGTCACGCCGTAGCCGTTGTCGCCGGTGAAACCTTCGGCCCACCAGCCGTCGAGGATGGACAGGTGGACGGCGCCGTTCATGGCCGCCTTCATGCCCGAGGTGCCACTGGCTTCCAGCGGGTATTCGGGATTGTTCAGCCAGATGTCGACGCCGGTCACGAGGCGACGGGCGAGCGAGATGTCGTAGTTCTCGATCAGGAACAGGCGCCCGGCGAAGGCCGGCTGCATGGAAAATTCGTGCAGCTGGCGAATCAAGGCCTGGCCGCCCACGTCCCGCGCATGGGCCTTGCCGGCGAACAGCAGGATGACCGGCCGCTCGTCGTCGTCCAGCAGGCGCGCAAGGCGGTCCGGATCGGTCAGCAGCAGGGTGGCGCGCTTGTAGGTGGCGAAGCGACGGGCGAAGCCCACGATCAGCGGGTCGCGCTCGGGCGATAGCCGCGACAGGCGGCGCTCGATTTCCGGCGGCGTCATGCCGTTGCGCGCGTACTGGCGACCGAGCCGCTCGCGCAGGTCGTGCATGAGGTCGAGCTTGAGCAGTTGGCGCACGCTCCACCAGGTGTGGTCGGGGAGTTCGTCGATGCGCGACCAGAACGCCGCGTTGTCTTGTTCGTTGCGCCACTGGCGACCGAAGCGGAGATCGAAGAGGTTCACCCAGGACGTGGCGAGGTAGGTATGGGTGTGCACGCCGTTGGTGACGTGCGACATCGGGTTCTCGTCCGGCGCGATGTCAGGCCACATGAAGCGTTCATTGTCGGCGGCGACGCGTTCGTGCACGGCACTCACGCCGTTGTGGAAGCGCGAGCCGCGGATGGCGAGTGCGGTCTGGTTGAAGCCGCCCACGTTGGCCGGGCTCCAACCGAGCGCGAAGACGGCTTCCTCGCCCACGCCGAGATCCGCGATGAGCTTGGGGAAGTGCTGGCGCATCATGTCGAGCGGGAACACGTCGTGGCCCGCCGGCACGGGGGTGTGGGTGGTGAAAACCGTGGCAGCGGCCACTTCTTCGAGTGCCGTGTGGAAATCAAGCGCACTGTCCAGCACCAGTTCGCGCAGGCGCTCCAGCATCATGAAGGCCGCATGGCCCTCGTTCACGTGCCATACCGTGGGGACGAGCTTGAGCGCTCGCAGTGCCCGCACGCCGCCCATCCCCAGCACGATTTCCTGGGCAATGCGGGTTTCGAGTCCGCCCCCGTAGAGCTCATGGGTGATGCGGCGGTCTTCCTGGGAGTTCGTCTCCAAGTCGGTGTCGAGCAGGATGAGCTTGATGTCGCCGAGCAGCCCGATCCACGCCCTGATCGCCACGTCGCGTCCCAGCAGATCCACATGCAGCCGGAGCGGCGCGCCGTGCGAATCGAGCGCTTCGGTGAAGGGCAGGTCACCGGCATAGGCCGGCAGGTGGCGCAACTGCTGCTGGCCCTCGGCATCGATTTCCTGGCGCAGGTAGCCCGCCCGGTAGAACAGGCCCACCGCCACGAACGGCAGCCGTAGATCGCTTGCCGCCTTGCAATGATCGCCCGCCAGCACGCCGAGGCCGCCGGCATAGAGCGGCACGCTTTCGTGCAGGCCGTATTCGGCGCAGAAGTAGGCGACGAGGTCCTGGTCGACGTCCAGGTGGTGGCGTACCCGCGGGTCGCGCGGCTTTTGCAGGTAACTTGCCCGCGCCGACAGCACGCTTTCGTACTCCTGCAGGAACACCGCGTCCGCGGCGGCAGCGTCCAGCTTGGACTGGGCGACCCGGCGCAGGAACATCCGCGGGTTGTGGCCGCAGGCATACCAGAGGTCGCGGTCGAGGTTACCGAAGAGATCCTGGATGCTGCGGTCCCAGGTGTAGGACAGATCGTCCGCCAGCTCATGCAGGCGGCTGAGGCTCGGCGGGAGCACGGGCTGGATCTCGAAGGCGAACTGGGTGGGGCTGGTGACCTGCATGGGGATTCTCCGGTTCGGGGCGATGAAGCGTGCCTGTTTGCGGTCGGGGCGGGCCCGCAGTGTCGCAAGATCTGAAGCCTGGATAGCGTGACATTGGTTCGTTAGCTTTACCGGCGCGACCGGCAATCAACCAGCGTCGCGTTGCCGGCAGCTCGTCCGGGGGCAGCGTGCTGGGCGTGGTCGGCACTTGACCAGACGGTGCGCAGGTGCTGTTTGGGGTGGGCTCCCGCTATCATCCGGGGATGAAACGCATCTTGTTCGTCACGGCCGAAGCCTCCCCTTACGCCCAGACCGGTGGCATGGGCGAGGTGTGTGGAAGCCTCCCCAAGAGCCTCGCCCGCCAGGGTTGCGAGGTTCGTCTGCTGCTGCCGGCCTACGGCGGACTCAAAGCCCGGCTGCAGGGATTACAGCACCGCTACTGGCTGCAGCTACCGGGGCATTTGGGCGCCTGCGAAGTCCTCGGCTTGCCGATCGAGCCGGGGCTTGAGCTCTGGCTGCTGGATGCACCCCAGTTCTTCGACCGCCCCGGCGGCCTCTACGTGGACGAGAACGGCCGTGACTGGCATGACAACGCGCATCGCTTCGCCTGTTTTTCGCGGGCCGCAGCAGAACTCGCGATGTCGCCCGTCTGGCGTCCCGACATCGTCCATTGCCACGACTGGCAGACCGGCCTCGTGCCGGCATTGCTCTCGCGCCGGCCGGAACCGCCGCGCAGCGTGTTCACCATCCACAACCTCGCGTTCACCGGCCGCTGCGATCGCGGCACCTATGACCAGCTGCAGTTGCCGCTGGACTGGTGGAATCCAGGGGCGCTCGAGTTCTACGGCGACGCCGCCTTCATCAAGGGTGGGTTGGTCTTTGCGGATCGGATCACCGCGGTGAGTCCCACCTACGCCTGGGAAATCACCACGCCGGCAGGGGGCTATGGCCTCGACGGCCTGCTGCGCAGCCGGGGCCCTGCGCTGTCCGGGATCCTGAACGGCATCGATGCCGAGGAGTGGGATCCTGTAACCGACCCGCTCATCAGCGCCAACTACAGCGCGGAACAACTCGGCGCCCGCGCGCCCAACAAGGCGGCGCTGCAGGCGTTGTTCGGCCTGCCCCAGGATCCGTCCAGGTGCCTGGTCGGGGTGGTCAGCCGGCTGACCGACCAGAAAGGCACCGACCTCCTCGTCCAGGCGCTGCGCGACCCACGCACGGCAGGCCTCCAGTGCGTGATCCTCGGCAGCGGCGACCCGCACCTCGAACACGAAATCCGCTGGCTGGCGGGCGAGCAGCCGCAGCGCGTCGGGGTGCGTTGCGGCTATGACGTGGCGCTTTCACACCAGATTTTCGCGGGTGTCGACGCCTTCGCCATGCCGTCCCGCTTCGAGCCCTGCGGACTCGGCCAGCTCTACAGCCTGCGTTATGGCGCCATTCCCGTGGTGCGCCAGACCGGAGGCCTCGCCGACAGCGTCAGGGAAGGCCTCGGCGGCACCGGATTCGTGTTCCATAACGCAAGTGCGGGCGAGCTGGCCGCCGCGCTCGCGCGCATGCACGACTGCTATCGCAAACCGTACTCCTGGCAGATCCTCCAGCGCCGGGGCATGGGTATGGATCACTCGTGGGACCGCAGCGCGCAGTCCTACCTCGACCTCTACGCCGCCGTCTAGCCGCATGCAACTGCCAGGTCTTGCGGAGATTGAAGCGGCTTGCGCACTGATCCGTCCCTGGCTGCCCCCGACCCCGCAGTTCGCCTGGCCCCTACTCGCCGCGCGCGCCGGCTGCGAGGTGTGGGTGAAGCACGAGAACCACACCCCGATCGGCGCCTTCAAGCTGCGCGGCGGGCTTTATTTCCTGCACTGCCTGCGCGAACGTGGCGTCGACACCAGGGGCCTGGTCAGCGCCACCCGGGGCAACCACGGTCAGAGCCTCGCCTTTGCCGGCCGGGCCTTCGGGGTGCCGGTCAGTATCGTGGTGCCGCATGGAAACTCGCGCGAGAAGAACGCCGCCATCCGCGCGCTGGGGGCCACGCTGGTGGAGGCGGGGGAGGACTTCGAAGACGCACGCCTCGCGGCCACCGCGCTTGCCGAACGCGAAAACCGGCTCATGGTGCCGTCCTTCCATCGCGATCTGATCTGCGGGGTGGCGAGTTACGCGCTGGAGTTGTTCCGCGCGGCGCCGGCGCTAGAACGGGTCTATGTCGGTGTCGGCCTCGGCTCGGGTGCCTGCGGCCTCATTGCCGTGCGCGACGCCCTGGGCCTCGCGACGGAAATCATCGGGGTGGTGGCCGAAGGCGCGCCGGCCTACGCGCTGTCCTTCGCGGCCGGCGCAGTCGTGGCGACCGCGCGGGCGGAAACAATAGCCGATGGCCTGGCCTGTCGTTCACCTGCCGTCGACGCCCTGCCACCGCTGCTCGCAGGCCTCGCCCGCGTGGTGCAGGTGTCGGATGCGCAAATCATGGCCGCGATGCGCGCGCTGTACACCGACACCCACAATCTCGCCGAAGGCGCCGGGGCCGCGGCGCTCGCGGCGCTGCTGGCCGAGCAAGGCAACGCCGCGACCCGCACGACCGGTCGGGTTGGTGTGGTGTTGAGCGGCGGTAACGTGGATGCCGACGTCTTTGCCCGGGTGCTCCTGGGTTAGCAGGCCATTGGATAAGGCCGCGCGCGCGCTGGCAGTGCGTGGGCCGCCGGAACGCAGCATCCGGAACCCGCAAGGAAGTAGGTCGGGATGGCGGGCGCGGCAGGTTTGAAGCCGCCCGTCAGGGTGGCGCTGCCGACTCCCTGGCCAGCGCTTCCTTGTATTCCTTATCGATGTTGAAGCGACCTTCGCGCTCCGCCTGGTCGACCGCTTTCTCGCAGTAGCTCATGCCCCCGGAACGCTGCGCCTTGCAGACGCGGTGCTGGTATTCGATGCGCGCCTTCAGCATGTCGAGCCTGGCCTCGTAGCGATCGCGCGGAGTCACGGCGCGCACGGCGCTGCGCGGGCGATTGCGGTAGCCCTCGTCCTCGTCGTCCTCCGCGTCGTCTTCCGAATAGGCGTGCGCAGCCTGCAGGGACAGCAGGGCGGCGGCCAGCAGCAACAGGCGCAGGGTTCGTGACATGGGTGCATCTCCTCCTCTAGGCAGCGTTGGATTCTACGCAGCCCTGCGGCCCGCGCGCGATCTGCGAACGCCCGGCATGGACAAATCGCGTGGGCTGGGTTCAAGTGCACACATGAACTGCCTCCTCGTATCGTCCCGCCAAGCCGCCCGTCGCTGGCTGCTGGTGGCGAGCATCGCGCTCTCGGCAGCGACCTTCGCCGGTGAGGTGTATCGCTGGACGGACGCCAACGGCGACGTCCACTTCGGTGACACCCCGCCGCACGGGGCCCAGGTAGAACGGCTGGAAATCCAGCCCACCCCGACCCTGCCCGGCATGGTGCCCCGCACCGATCCGTCCGCCGGCCAGGTGCGACCCCGGCCGCGCGACGTTGCCGAGGGGCGCGCCGCCTGCGATCAGGCGCGCCGGGCGCTGGCGGCGCTCGAGTCCGGGCGCCCCGTCTACACGGACGTCAACGGCGCCTTCCGGGTGAAACGCGCGCCGGGGCATCCTGACGCTTACGGCGGTCCCCGCCTCTATCTGTCCGACGCCGAGCGCGGCGCCGAGACGGCGCGCCAGCAACAGGCGCTGGCGCGGGCCTGCGCCAACTTCCCCGAACTGAAAGACAAGCGGGCCGCAGAGGAAGATCTCTTCCGTGCCGAGAACTGCGAGAACGCCCAGGTCCGTTGGAACGAGCTGTCCCGGCCCGAAGCCCATGCGGACGTCGCCAGGGTGGAAAACGCCCGCAAGGAACTCGCCCAATGGTGTGACCAGGGCGACGCCCCCGCCCAACGCTGAGCCCAGATCCATGTCCGCCGAGACCGATTTGGCTGCCGCCGTGGCCGCGCTCCTGCGCGGGGAACTGGTGGCCTTCCCCACCGAAACCGTCTATGGCCTTGGTGCGAACGCCGCCGATCCCGCCGCCTTGGCCCGCCTCTACGCGACCAAGGGCCGGCCGGCGGATCATCCCGTCATCGTCCACATCGCGCGGTCCGACGCCCTGGGCTACTGGGCCCGTGAAATCCCGCCAGCCGCGCAAACCCTCGCCGCGCGCTTCTGGCCGGGGCCCCTGACCCTGGTGCTGCCGCGCGCCGCGCATGTGCTGGATGCCGTCACCGGCGGGCAGGACACGGTGGCCGTGCGCTGCCCGGCCCACCCCCTGGCGCTCCGCCTGTTGCGCGATTGCGATGCGGCCGGCGTGCGCGGCCTGGTGGCGCCTTCGGCCAATCGCTTTGGCCGCATCAGCCCCACCGACGCCGCCCACGTGGAGGCCGAGTTCGGCGACAGCCTGGCGGCGGTGCTGGACGGCGGACCCTGTGCGGTAGGCATTGAATCGACCATCGTCGATTGCGCCGGGATCCAACCCCGGGTGCTGCGGCCGGGCATGATCACTGAAGCGGAAATCGCGACAGCGCTCGGTGCGCCCCTGGGCAGGGCTGACGCAGGCGCGCCGCGCGTGTCGGGCGCCTTGCCCGCCCATTACGCGCCGCGAACGCCGTTGAAGCTCCTGCCGGCCGAGGCGCTGCTGGCGCGCGCAAAGGCCTTGCTCGACACGGGCCAGACGCCGGCCGTGCTGGCCTTCGGGGCGGTCTGCGCCACCTTGGGCTCTACGGTAAGCACCCTCCTCGCGCCCGCCCTGGCGGCCGACTACGCCCGTACGCTCTACCGTGATCTCCGCCGCCTCGACACCCTGGGGGCGGCGGAGATCCTGGTTGAAACGCCGCCAGGTTCACCCGCCTGGCGCGGCATCCAGGACCGGCTGGAGCGGGCCGCGCGCGGCGCCGCGCAGGCTCAGGATCCCGGTCCCAGGCGGTAGCCTTCACCCCGCGCCACGCAGGCCGCGATGGCCAGATCGCCGCTCACGTTGAGCGTGGTCCGGCACATGTCGAGCACCCGATCCACACCCATCACCACGGCAATCAGCGCCGGGTCGACGCCGATGCTGGCCAGGATGCCAATCACGAAAGGGATCGAGCCCGCCGGCACCCCGGCCGTGCCGATGCCGCCGAGGATGGCCAGGTACACCACCGTCAGTTGCTGGCCGAGCGTGAGGTCCACGCCCGCCAACTGCGCCAGGAACAGCACCGTCACGCCTTCGTAGAGGGCGGTACCGTTCTGGTTGGCCGTGGCGCCTACGGTCAGCACGAAGCTGTTGATTTCCTTTGGCACGCCAAGCTCGTGCTCACCCACGGCGAGAGCAGTCGGCAAGGTGGCGCTGGACGAGGACGTGGAGAAGGCTGTCAGCATCGCCGTGCGGATGGCGCGGAAGAAAAAGCGCGGCGAGAGTCCCGCGCCGTAACGGACGAGCAGGCTGTAGACCCCGAACAACTGCACGGCGAGGCCCAGCAGTACCGTCCCCACGAACCACAGGAGCGAGGCCAGCAGGCTGCTGCCGAACTGCGCCACGTTATTGAAGACGAGGCAGAACACCGCGAGCGGTGCGAGTTTCATGACCAGTCCGATGAGCGCTGCCGTCACTTCGTAAAGGACCGAGAGGGGTTCCAGCAGGCTTGCGGCCCGCGCTTTCGGCAGCAAAGTGGCGCCCACCCCCAGGGTCAAAGCAAAGAACATGAGGTGGAGCATGTTCGGGACGGGTTGCGCGACCGAGGCCAGCGGATTGCGCGGGACGATGGACTCGAGCACCTGGGCCAGCGGCGCATCCGTCGTCGTCGCTGGCGCGGCCTTGGCGATCTGGCGCCCGGCGTCCTGGTGGTAGGCGCTCTGCAGGGCAGCGGTGCTGGTGGCATCCATCTGCCGCCCCGGTGTGAGCGCATTGGACAGGCCGAGCCCGATCAGCACCGAAATGGCCGACAGGCCGAGCGACAGGCCAAAGGACCGCGCGCCCACCCGCCCCAGGCGCCGCAGATCCCCGATGCCCGCCACGCCGGTGACCAGCGAGGCAAACACCAGGGGCACCACCAACATCAGCAGCAGGCTCAGGAACAACTGGCCGAGCGGCGCAGTGACCTGCGTGACCATCCACTGCACCGCTGGCCGCGCCGTCTCGCTGCCGTGGGCGAGGAGTCCGGCGACGATGCCGCCGGCCAGGCCGAGGAGGACCCGGGTGTGGTTACTGCTGCCGTCCGCCGCGCTCATCCTGCGATGACCCTGGTCAGGATCCTGCGGAGTTCATCCACGGGAATTGGCTTGGGAATGACCGAATGGATGCCGGCGCGGCGGAGCGTGTCCGCGTCTGGCGGCACGCTGGCGCCGGTACAGAGCAGCACCGGCAGGCCCGGATACCGGAGGGTGGCGGTACTTGCGAATTCGAGCCCGGTCATGTGCGGCATCGTGAGGTCGGTGATGATCGCGAGATAGGGGCTGTCAGAGGCCCCAAGCGCAGCGAGGGCCTCCACGCCGTTGCTAAAAAGGTCCACCGAGTAACCAAGGCTCTCCAGCAATTCGCGCAGGAAGCTGCCCACCCAGGGTTCGTCATCAACCACCATCAGCTTGCCCGACAGGGCTGGCGACGACGGGAGGAGCCTGGCGGGCGCCAGGGCCGCTGCGGCCCCGGGGACGCGCGTCGGCAGCAGGATTTCGAACCGCGTGCCGACCCCCGCCCGGGACTCGACCAGCACGTGGCCGCCCGCGCGATGGACAATGCCGTCGACCACTGACAGGCCGATGCCGGTGCCCTCACCCACGTCCTTGGTCGAGAAGAAAGGGTCGAAGATGCGATCGAGCGCGTGCGGGGGAATACCGCTGCCAGTATCCCTGACCTTGATGCGGACCTGGGATGCGTCGACCGTACCAAGGCAGCTGGAACAGGTGCGATCCCCCGCGTCGGTAGTCTCGAGACTGACGACGATGTCGCCGTGGGCTGGCAGCGCGTCACGACTGTTCACCACGAGGTTCAGGAGCACCTGGTGCAGTTCAACCGGGTCAATCGCCACCCAGGGCGCCAGCGCGGGTAAATCGAGTTGCAGGTTGATTCGGCTCGGGATCACCGACTTCAGCAGGTTGAAAGCTTCGGCCACCACCGGCAGTGGGTCGATGGCCTGCAGCTCACGCGGCTCGTTCCGGCGACTGAACGTCATCAGTTTCTGCACCAGATCGCGACCGCGCTCACCGGCGGTGGTGATGATTTCGAGGTAGCCGCTGGCCTTGGCGTCCGCGCGAATCCGGGGGTGCTGCCGCGCCATCCAGGCGTAGCCCAGGATACTGGCCAGGATGTTGTTGAAATCGTGCGCGATACCCCCGGTCAGCTGGCCCAGTGCTTCCATCTTCTGGGCCTGCTGTACCTGCCGCAGCACCAGCTTGCCTTCCGCCTCGCTGCGGTAGCGGTCGGTGACGTCGCGCACCAGGGTCAAGGTCTGCTCTTCGCCGTGGGCCACCATCCTGTACTCGCGGTAAACCGTGCCACGCGTGTGGTGCTGGATTTCGAAAACGCCATCCTCGGCACGTCCCGAGCACAGCACTTCGCGCTGTGCGCCTTCGAACTTGGCGAGGAGAGCGGGCGAAAAGACGTCGCAGGCCTTGCGTCCAACGAGCTTTTCGATTTGGAGGCTCCAGTCTTCCTTGCGGGAAGCATGGACGTCGACGAACGTGCCTTCACGGTCGTGGATGACGATCAGGTCCGGGATGGCCCCCAACAGGGCGCGCTGGC
>JAYTTZ010000062.1:0-2659 GCA_043744805.1 Gammaproteobacteria bacterium | reverse complement strand
ATGACGGTGAAGTCCACGAGTTCCTCGCGGTAGCAGCGGTTCATGTGCTGCATGAACTTCCCGAACGCTTCCTTGCCGACTTCCCGCTTGCCCTGGTTGATGTCGTGGGCCACGTCGTGCGTGAGCAAACTGAGGAAACCGTCCATGTCCGCGGCGTTGAACGCGGCGTAATAGCGCTTGACGAGTGCGAGGGTCTGTTCGCGCATGCAGGGCTCCGGCGGGGGTCGGCAGTCGGGAAATTGGCCGGTCAAAGATAGCCTGATGCACCGTCGGTGCCTATCCAGCCCCGTCTCAATCCGGGCGGTCGAGCAGATCCTGCATCATGGTGGCGGTCTCGCGTGCTTCGCTGCGCGAATCCGTCGCGAGCCGGGCGACGACCGCCGCGCGATCGGGACGGCTGCGGTTCTGGCTCAGCTTGAATTTGGCCGCACGCTCGGTCACCACCATTTCGAACCCGACGATACCTTTGAGCAGCGCGGCGTAAGCCGGCGACGCTTCGAATGCGCCAAGCCCCTCCAGCCCCTCGTAGTCGCGGGCGAAGGCGGCCACCACTGCGGCGGTGCCGGACTCGTCCAGGGTCGTCACGGCGCCGGCGACATGCACGGCGGCAAAATTCCAGGTCGGCACGTTAGGCGCCGCGTACCAGCTTGGCGACACGTAGGCATGCGGGCCGTGGAAAACCACCGTGGCGCGGCCCAGTTCGCGCAGCGCCTCGACTTGCGGATTGGCGCGCGCCAGGTGGAATTGCAGGCGGTTGCCCTCGTCCAGCACCCGCATGGGTACGTGGCTGATGACCGGTGCGCCGTCGGCCACGGCAACCACGATCGTGAAGGGATGCGCCTGCATGAAACCCGCGACGTCCGCTTCCGGGGCGGTGAAATGGGCAGGCAGGTAGAGCTTCATGGCACCGGCTCGCTGGCATGGGGGTAGGAGATTATCGAAGCTTAGCAAGGTCGGACCGCGAAGTGCTTGCCGCCGCCCGCGCGGCTCCGTCTAATCGCGACATGGCAGCACTGCGTCTCGAATCCGCCCTCACTGTCACGGCCATCGCCCTGGTCGTGGCGGGGTGCCTGCTCATCCTCGCCCCGTTCATCTCAGCCCTGCTCTGGAGCCTCATCCTCTCCTTTTGCACCTGGGGCCTGTACGAGCGCGTGCTTGGCTGGGTCAGGGGACGCAGGACGCTGGCCGCGCTGCTGATGACGGTGGGCCTTTGCCTGGTGCTGGTCATTCCGCTGCTGCTGGTCGTGCTCACCCTGGGCGACAACCTGCGCAACCTCGGCAGTGCGTTCCGCCACACCCTCGAGACCGGGATCCCGCCCGCGCCGCTGTGGCTGGGACGATTGCCGCTGGTCGGGACGCGCCTTGCCGATTACTGGGGGTCGGTCTACCAGACGCATGGCGCCAACGGCGAGGACGTCCTCGCCTGGCTTGAAACCCGGGCCAGCCCGATTTCCAGCTGGCTGCTGCAACGGGGCCTCGATTTCGGCCAGGCGCTGATCCAGCTGACGCTGGTGGTGATGGTGGCCTTTTTCCTCTACCGCGATGGCGCGGCAGCGGCCACCTGGCTGCGTGCGGGCATGGAGCGGCTCGCCGGGCAACGCGCGCACACGCTGGTCGATCTCGCAGGGAACACGGTGAAGGGCGTCGTCTACGGCCTGCTGGGCACGGCAATCCTGCAAGGCCTGCTCGCCGCCCTCGGTTTCCTGCTCGCCGGGGTGCCGGGTCCCCTGTTCCTGGGCGTGGTGGTAAGCGCCGTCTCCATCGTGCCGTTCGGTCCGCCGCTGGTGTGGTTCCCGGCCAGCCTGTGGCTGCTCCACGAAGGGCAGACCACCTGGGCTATTTTCATGTTCCTGTGGGGATTCCTGCTGATCAGCACGATCGACAACGTCGTGCGGCCCTATCTCATCAGCCAGGGCAGCTCGCTGCCCTTCATTCTGGTGCTGCTGGGGGTCATCGGTGGCCTCCTGGCGTTCGGGTTCATCGGCGTGTTCCTCGGGCCCACCCTGCTTGCCGTGGGCTACGCGATGCTGGGCAAGTGGGTTCGCGAGCCGCTGCCCCAGGCAAGCGCCACCGTCGTGACTGATCTGCCTACGGAGCCTCCTCCCCGATGACCCGGTGCTGGGCGTAGGTCTTGACCACCCGTCCTTGTGCATCACGCTCCGCGACACAGCCATAGACTTCGTCGCGGAAGCCATAGGCCAGTTTCGAAGCCACGACCGTGGGTGAGCCCGCGCCCAGATCGTTCACCTTGTACCCCTGCGCGATCGCCATTCGCGCGAATTCCTCGGTCGAACCGCCGGCCTGGAAGGCGCTGCAGAACTGCTGGATTTCCAGGGCCGTCCTGCCGGCGCGCCACTCCGTGTAGACCGCCGCTGCGACGAGCGCCAGCAGCGGCGTACCGAGCATCGAGAACAAGCGCCGGTTCATGCCGGGCAACGCTGGTCGATGAACCGCTCGATGGCCGCCGCGACGCGGGCGCGGCCGCTGCCGGTGACGATGGTGTAGTGGTTGGTGTCCGCGATTTCCTGGTGTTCGAGCTTGGGCAGGCGTGCGCATGCGTCCGCGACGGCCTTGACCGGGAGCAACGGCTGCGGCTGGTTGAGTAGTCCACGCGGTGCGGTCAGGAGCAGCAGTGGCAGGTGCACGCGGTCGATCAAGG